>CACHCH010000005.1:0-42500 GCA_902578255.1 uncultured Pelagibacteraceae bacterium | reverse complement strand
AACAATTATTGCAAAATAAAAATAATAAAATTTTAAAAGATTTTCTAGAGAATGGCTATGTTGTCATAAAAGCTATAAATAAAAATGATTTTTACGAACTTAAAAATTCAGTTATAGATCGAATAAATATAAAGATTAAAAAAAAAATTTTCACAGAAAAAAACATAAAACAATACCATAAATTGATAGGTGGAGAAGAGGAACACAAAAAAATAATTTTTAGTGATAGATATATTAAACTGAATTCAAAAATTAAAAACGCAATATCAAGAAATAGCATTATTAATTTAATCACAAAAAAATATTGGGGACATAATAGATTTGTTATTAAATGGATTGGTTCATCATTGAAAAAAAACCAAATAAGAAATAATTATTGCGGTTATAGAGTTTCTAGGCCAGTAAAATATAATAAATTTGACACTGCAGGACCACACTGTGATATTCATGTTGGAGGAAGAATTTCTTCAGATAAAAAGATAATGATCACAGCGTGGATACCATTAGAGGGATTTACCGATAAATATACCCTTCAATTATTTAAAGGTTCACATCATAAGTTACATCCTTTGAACAAAATAAAAAAAAGAACTAATACTGTGTCAAGAATCTTTAATAATAATTATTTAAAAAAATTTAAAAAAAGCAGAATTAAATTAAAACCTGGAGATGCTATTCTTATTCATCCTAATTTAATTCATGGTGGAGGAGAAAATTTTGGAAAATATTCGCGATTAAGTGTAGAAGTTAGAATTTATAATATTATTAATATGATAAAATATCCAATTAGTTTAAAAGGATAAATTATTTAAGATTAGAAATAACTTTATTCCAATAATTAAGATCTTTTTTTCTTTTAGCTAAATTTATTTTATTGGTAAGATCAGCACTCCAGGATCCAGGTGTTACACATGCAAAATCTAAATCTTTTTGTTTTAGATATCTGCAGCGGTGACAAGAGCCTACCTTAATATGTGCTAAACATTTATATATCTCATCCTCTTTATCATTAATTGTTTTTGTCACTAATTGAGGATCTGCAATTAATGCTTGTGCCATTCCCCAAAAATCCCCTTGTTTATTTGAAAGAATCTTTTCTCCTTCTTCTAATGATGTTATTCCGCCTTGAGCCATAACTGGAGTGTTAGTTAATTTTTTTAATTCTTTTGCATATTCCCAATACGCACCTTTTTTCATGTGAATATATTTCTGTTTAGCAGTTTCATATATCCCAGCTGTGACCTGATAGTATGCAAACTTATAACTATCAAGCATATCAATTAGAAATCTAATTTTTTTAAAATTTAATCCTTTGGGTATAAAATCATTACCCGTGATCTTAGCTGCTAATTTTGATGTATCAACTTTGTTTTTTACTTTTTCAATTATATTTTTTAAAAATCTCAATCTATTATTCTCACAACCACCATATTCATCTTCTCTTTTATTTGTATGTTCAGATAAAAATTGATGAACTAAATAACCATGTGCAGACATAATTTCTATAAAATCAAAACCTGCTTCATCAGCTTGCACTATTGCATTCACATATTCATTCTCAATCTCTTTTATTTCATCTATTGTTAGAACTTCTGCTTCAATTCCTATATCTGGAACAATATATTTTGAGGGCCCCACAACTCTTTCCCCAGTATATTTTGAATTTCCTTGAGCTCCTTTGTGAGCAATTTGAATACAAGCAACCGTTCCGTATTTCTTGATTGTATCTGCTAATTTTTTAAGTTGTGGTAAGTGAAAAGGTTTACCAATAACAATTTCATTTAAAGTACCTTTACCCATATTTGAAACTGTAGCATTTCCAACAATAATCATGCCTAAATTATTTTTTGCTAAGTTTTCAAAATAACCTATTTCTTTATTTGTAATTTTACCATCTGTCTCAGACATATTAATACCCACAGGAGAACACACAATTTTGTTTTTGAGCAATGTTTTGCCGATCTTTATTGGTGCGAGACTTAATTTATATTTATTCATTTAAAAATAATTTTATCTTATTGAATATTTTATTTTCATCAAGATTGTTCATACATGTGCATTTCGAGGTATCTTTTGGTAAGGTGCCTACCCTATTTTTATATTTTTTGTTTTTATATTTTTTTACATGAAATTTGCAGAATTTTTTTGGAAAAATAGTAATTTGATTTTTATTCAAAATACTATCTTCATGATAATTTGGTCCAGACAACATAATTAATTTTTTATCAAATAAATTTGCAATATGGCAACCTAAGTTAACAATTGATACAGTTATTTTACTATATTTTATATTTCTAATATAATTTTTCATCGTTTCATTTTTTTTTTGTAATTTAATATTAATATTAAATTCTTTTTTTAGTCTTTTACAAAGATTATTAATTTTATGTTTTGGATACTCCTTAATCTTCCAATTATCAGGAGCATGACGACTAAAATATATTTCTTGAAGATTTCCTTTTTTTTTTGCTTTTGTAGTGAATAATTTAAATTTTTTAATTTCAAAATATTTAGATAAGCTTTTTAATATATCGGCCATATTTTGTTTATGATTTTTTTTAGAATTGATAATGTTTCTTAGATAAAAATTTTTATTTGTATTTTTGCCAAAGTCTCCAATATTAAAAACAAAACATCTTTTTTTTATAATTTCATACTTTTTTACTTCATGTGTTTTAATGATTTTTACAAAATGAACATCTTCTAATAAATTTTTTATTTTTTGATCGTTGGTATACAAATATATTTTTTCGTAATTTAAATTAGGCAAAAAAGAAATAATTCTAATATAATCACCATATGGTAATTTGAATTTTTTAGCGTCATTTATTATTATTATTTCCTTAAAAATGATTGAATTTTTTTTTTTCACGAAAATTGATATTAATCAAATTAAATGTTGCTTAAAAGATTTTTTATGTTACACAAAATTTAATTTTTAAATATACATAACAATTTTATGCAATTTTCCATACAAAAAGAAATTTATAAAAATCTTTCCTTAATTAGAAAAACCCAAGAAGAAATAATTAAAAGATATCACCCAGCTGATAAAATGAGATGCCCAATGCACTTTTGTGTTGGGCAGGAAATAATGCCTGCTGTTTTAGGACCCTTAATGATTGATGAAGATAGTATTTACTCTCATCACAGATCACATGGATATTATATTGCAAAAAAAGGATCAATAAATGAGATGATTGCCGAGTTCTATGGTAAAGAAACTGGATCTAATGGTGGTTTAGCTGGATCTCAAGAACTTTCATCTACTAAAATTGATTTTTACAGCGGAACAATTCTGTCAGGTGCGTTTGCAATGGCTCTCGGAGGAGCTTTTGAAAAAAAATATAATCAAAAAAAAGGGATAGGTATATCTGTAATTGGAGATGGTGGAATGGAAGAGGGAATAGTTTACGAGTCATTAAATATGGCAACGCAGATGAACTTACCAATTCTTTATATTTGTGAAAACAATTCTTATTCAACACATACTACTCTTAAACAAAGAACACTTGAAAATAAACCTAGCAACAGAGTTAAGAATTTTAATATGAAAACAACTTATTTTGATGGAAATGATCCAGATAAATTGTTCAATTTAATGAAATCAATAGTAAAAAAAATTAGAGATACAAAAAAACCTCATTTTGTAGAAATAAATACCTATAGGTTTAATGGCCATGTTGGTCCAGAAGGAGACGATCATTTTAATTATAGAAGTAAAAAAGAAATTAATCATTGGATAAAAAATGATCCTATAAAATTTTATGAAAAAAAATTATTTTCAAAAAGCAGAAAGCTTTTAGCATTAAAAAAAAAAATAAATGATAAAAATTTTAAGATTATTGATAGAGCTTTTAGGTTTGCAGAAAAAAGTAAATTTCCTAAAAGATATGAAAACAATAACTTTAAAGCGACTTACAAAAATGTAAAAAAATTTTACAATAATTCAATATCCTTTGGAACAGTACAAGAGGATCATAAACCAAAACCATATTAAACTATGAAGAAAAAAAAAATACTCACATTTGGTCAAGCAATTAATGAGGCTTTAGATCAAGCTATGTCACGTGATAAAAGTGTTTTTGTTTTTGGTCAAGGTGTAGATAAAACTGGACATGTATTTCATTCCACCGAAGGTTTATTAAAGAAATATAAAAAAAAAAGAATATTTGACACCCCGAATAGTGAACAGGCTGAAACAATGCTTGCTCTTGGAGCTTCACTGAATGGAAAATTAAGACCTGTTTTAATACATCATAGAGTTGATTTTATGGCTTATACATTTGATCAGCTTGTTAACTGGATATCATTATGGTCTTTTAAAAGTTCAAAAAAAAGCTACGCACCTTTAGTAATAAGAGCAATTATTGGAAGAGGATGGGGCCAAGGACCCCAACATGCTAAAACTTTACATACAATGTTCTCATATTTGCCTGGATTAAGAGTTGTAATGCCATCTTCACCTTCTGAAGCAAAGGGCATGATGTTATCAAGTATTGCTTCAAATGATCCAGTTATATTTCTTGAGTATAGAGCGCTTTATAATACAAAAGAACTAGTCCCAACTGAGAGGTTTTATATTGACTTAGATCAACCAAGATTACGACTAAAAGGGAATTCTTTGACTTTAGTTGCTGCTGGCACATCTGTATTGACATCTTTAAAGGCTGCAGAAATTTTGTATAAGGAAAAAAAAATTAAAATAGATCTTTTTGACCTGAGAAGTATATCTAAGATGAATTTAAAAAAAATAATTGAATCAGTTAAAAAAACAAAGAGATTAGTTTTAGTTGAAGATGGATGGAAAAATTTCGGATATTCCTCAGAGATAATTACACAAATAGTTGAAAATAAGATTAAGTTAGCAGAAGCACCACAAAGAATTTGCTGGCCAAATAGCCATGTACCAATGTCTGCACCTCTTGAGAAAGATTTCTATTTTGATGAACATGATATTGTAAAAGCTTGCAAAAAAGTTTTAAAAGAAAAACTAATTCATTCAAACTAATTTGACAGTCTCTAAACAAAAAATTTTCATAACAGGTGGTGCTGGCTATGCTGGATCTAGATACGTTCCACTGCTTTTAGAATTAGGATACCAAGTAACAGTTTATGATACTTTTTATTTTGGAGATAATTTAGACAATCATATGAATCTTAATAAAATTAAGGGTGACATAAGAAATTCAAAACTAATTGAGGAGAGCTGTTTAAATCATGAGGTGTTTATACATCTTGCTTGCATGTCCAATGATACAAGTTTCGAGTTAGATGAAAAACTTTCAACTGAAATTAATTATGATTGTTTTAATGGTTTAGTTAAAGCTGCAAAAAAATCTGGAATTAAAAGATTTATTTATGCATCAACAAGTTCAGTTTATGGTATTTCGGAAGCTAAAGATATTAAAGAAGATCATCCATTTAAACCACTTACTCTGTACAACAAATATAAAGGTCTTTGCGAGCCAATATTGTTTAAATATTCAGATAAAAATTTTGAAACAGTTATATTTAGACCAGCAACATTATGTGGGTTTTCTCCTAGACAGAGATTTGACTTATCTGTAAATATTTTAACTGCTCATGCAATTGTAAATGATAAAATTATAGTTTTTGGTGGTACACAATTAAGACCGAATCTACATATCTTAGATTATTGTGATCTTTTAAATTTATTAATTTCAGCAGAAACATCAAAAATACAAAATAAAATATTTAATGTTGGATATCAAAATTTATCTATTATGGAAATTGCAAAAATTGTTAGGGAAGTTGTCTTGAAAGAATTTCCAGAAAAAAAAGAAATTTTAATTGAGGTCCAAAAATCAAATGATTTAAGATCTTATCATATAAATTCAGATAAAATAAAAGAAGAATTAAATTTTAAACCTAAGCGCTCTATTGAGGATGCTGTAATTGAAATTTGTAATGCTTTCAAAAAAAATATATTTGATGATGCTCTAACAAACACAACTTACTTTAATGTAAAAAAAATAAAAGAATTAAATATTTCCTGATGAAAAAAAAAATGTCTTTAGTGACTGGTGGTGCAGGTTTTTTAGGAAGTCATTTAGTTGATTATTTATTATCAAAAAACCATAAAGTAATTGTTATAGACAATTTAAGCACTGGCCATAAAAATAATATTAAAAATCATTTTAAAAATAAAAATTTTAAATTTATTAAAAAAAATATTCTAAATTTACCAAATTTAAAAGAGCTAAAAAATTGTGATTATTTTTTTCATTTTGCAGGATTAGGAGACATTGTTCCATCAATAAGTAATCCAGAAAAATATTTTGATTCAAACGTTGTTGGAACATTTAAAATTTTAGAAAAGTTGAGACAAAATAAAAAATTAAAAAAAATAGTCTATGCAGCCTCATCATCATGTTATGGAATCGCAAAAGTACCAACTAAGGAAACAGACTCTATTGATCCCCAATATCCATATGCATTAACAAAATATATTGGTGAACAATTAGTAATTCATTGGAACAAGATTTATAATTTACCAGTAAATTCAGTTAGAATATTTAATACTTACGGTCCTCGTGTAAGAACAACGGGAGCATATGGTTCCGTTATTGGTGTTTTTTTTAAACAAAAACTATCTAACAAACCGCTAACTATTGTTGGTACAGGTGAACAAAAACGAGATTATTTACATGTTAAAGATTTAGCAAGAGCTTTTTATGAAGTTGCAATACGTGGGAGAATTGGACAAATTTATAATCTAGGCGCAGACAAACCAATAAAAATAAAAAAATTAGCAAACATGATTGGAGGAAAATATATTAAAATACCTGAGAGACCTGGTGAACCATTTGTTACATGGGCAAATATATCAAAAATAAAAAAACACACTAATTGGAAACCAAAGATAAAATTTGAAATTGGAATTAAAGAGATGTTAATAAATATCAAAGATTGGAAAGATGCACCATTATGGAATAAAAATAGGATATCAAAAGCTACAAAATTATGGTTTAAGTATTTGAAGTAAAAATGGAAAAAAATTTTTTAAAAGCATTTAGTTTTAAGATAAAAACACCGAATGAATTAAGTAAAATTTTAAAAAAAAAGAAAATTAAAAAAATTTTATGCCATGGAAATTTTGATGTTGTACATCCTGGTCACATTCGTCATTTATTATATGCAAAGTCTAAAGCAGATATTTTGATAGTCAGTATTACAGCTGACAGATTTATTAAAAAAGGAGTGTATAGACCCCATATTCCTCAAAACTTAAGAGCGTTAAATTTGGCAGCTTTAGAGGTAGTTGATTATGTAACTATAGATGAAAAGCCGAAACCAGGCTGGTTATTGAAGAAAATTAAACCTGAATTTTTTGCTAAAGGATATGAGTATAATGCTGACAAACTTCACGAAGACTCAGCAGCTGAAATGAAAATAGTAAATTCTTATGGTGGTGAAATGATATTTACTCCAGGAGATATAATCTATTCTTCAACAAACTTAATTAATGAAAAGTTACCAAATATTGATAAAGAGAAGACCCTAAGTGTAATGCAAGAAAATGGTATAAAATTTAATACTTTAAAAAAAAAATTAAATAAATTTAAAAATAAAAAAATTCATGTCATAGGAGATACGATTATTGATGTTTATACAAGAGCATCAGTTATAGGTGGTCAAATCAAAACGCCCACATTAAGTGTTCTTCATCAAAAAGCTGATGTTTATATTGGTGGTGCTGCAATTGTAGCTCAGCATTTAAAAGCTGCTGGAGCAAAGGTCACATTTACAACAATACTTGGAAATGATGAATATAAATCTTTCGTAATTAAAAAATTTCGAGAAAAAAAAATCAAAATAAATCCTATAATTTTATCAACAAGACCTACAACAAGTAAAAATGCCATTATTGCTGAAGGTCATAGAATATTAAAAATAGATAAAGTAGACAACCAACCAGTAAATAGAGAAGTAATTGACAAAATTTCTAAATATATTCAAGTAAATAAATCAGATTGTGTCGTATTAAGTGATTTCAGACATGGTATTTTTCACAAGGGTAGTGTTAATAAAATTTGCAAATCCATATCAAATAAATGTTTAAAGGTTGCTGACAGTCAAGTTGCATCGAGATGGGGCAATATAACTGACTTTAAGAGATTTGATATTATTTTTCCTAATGAAAGAGAAGCCAGGTTTTGTTTGGCAGATCAAGATAGCAGTATTAGTAGTTTGTGCAGGAGACTATTAAAAGACTCGAAATGTAAAAATTTAATTTTAAAGTTGGGGGAAAAAGGACTTTTTGGTGTAAAAGGAAATAATGCTAAATATTCTTTCGCTTTACCTTCATACACAACTTCTTTAAAGGATCCAGTTGGGGCAGGAGATTCTTTACTTGCTTATACAACATTATCTTTTTTAACAGGATCAAAACTTGCAGAAGCTGCATTATTGGGGTCTTTGGCAGCTGGAATTGCGTGTGAACATGATGGAAATATTCCAGTTTCTCAAAATAAAATTTTGGATAAAATAAATCAACTTGAAAAAAATCTAAATTTTTAATGAAATTTATTGTAGTTGGTTATGGCATTCAAGGAAAAAAAAGGCAAAAAATATTAGGAAGATCTTGTGTTGGCGTAGTAGATATCAAAAAATTGAAAGGTGTAAATTATAAGAACATAGAAGACGTTCCATTAAATTTATACCAATCAGTTATTTTATGTGTTCCAGATAAATTAAAACTTAAATTTTTAAATTACTGTATAAAAAATAAAAAGAATGTTTTAGTTGAAAAACCGCTTTTATTTGAAGATCCACACAAAATTAAAGTTTTAGAAAAAGATGCTAAAAAAAAAGGAATTTTTTTGTTTACAGCGTATAATCATAGATTTGAAAGATCATTAGTGTATTTAAAGTCAATTATCAAAAAAAATAAACTGGGTAATATATATAATTTTAAATTAAAATATTTAAATGGTACTTCAAAAAATGTTTTTAATACATGGAGAGATAAAAAAAGAGGTGTACTAACAGATCTTACACCACATTTATTAGATTTGGTATTTTCTTTATTTGGTAATTTTAACATTAAAAAGATTAACTTTGTTAAAAAAAATAAGTTCGAAAATAAATCTTATGATGATGCGATTGTGAGTTTTGCTTACAAAAAAATTGAATTTTTAATAGAAGTTTCATACTGTAATTGGAAAAATACATTTGAAATTAATACAAATGGAAAAAAGGGATCTATCAAAGTTTTATCTCTGAAAAAATGGGGAAATTCTAAATTATTTTTGTTTAAGAGAATTTTACCCTCTGGAATACCTAAAAAAAAAGTGAAAATTTTTAGGGGAATTGATCAATCTTTTAAGCATGAAATATTCAACTTTAAAAAATTAATTAAAAAAAAAGAAAAAACTAATTTAACTAGAGATTATTTTATTAATAAATTTATTAATAAATTATAATGTAAGTTTTATTTTAAGCTTTCCCATTTTGTTTTGTTAATTTTTAATCTCGGATGCGAAACAATCATATGCCAAATAACTGCTTGCATACCTTCGCTGTGTGGTGTGATATGCTGCTTATTTACAACAGGTATTAAAACACAGGCATTAGAATTTTTTTTCGTATAACCACCGTCCTTACCTATTATTCCTACAATTTTAACTTTTTTCTTTTTTGCATAATCAATTGCTTTGACTATATTTGGACTTACATTTTTTTCTAAATTTCCACCTCCAACTGAAAATACAAAAATTAAATCTTTTTTTTTAAGCTTTGATATTTTCAAGTAATTTATAAATATTGTATCCCATCCCTCATCGTTCGTATTTGCAGTCATTTCAGACACATTATCTGTGGGACTATAAGCCTCTAAAGCGAGTATTTTTCTGAAATCATTCACAGCATGAGAAGTATTTGCAGCACTTCCCCCAACACCAATAAAAAAAATTCTTCCGTTTTTTTTTCTAACTTCTACTAAAATATCTATTATTTTTTGAATTTCTTTTTTGTTGATTTTATTTAGTATATTTTTTGATTCATTAATGTAACTTGATATAAAACTATCAGACATGATTACCCAAAATCCTTTTCATTTTTTTTAAATTTTATAATTTAAATTTTGATTTAATAGCATCATTATAAAAAGTTTTTACTGTTTCCAATGAGGAATTCTTCCAATTTTTCTTAAAATTAATCCTTTTATTATATATAGATAATCCCATAGTTATAATTTTACAGCCGCATTTTTTTGCTAATACTAAATCATAAATTTGTCTTGTACTTGCCCAAAGTAATTTACATTTTGAATTATTTTTTTTTAAAAGCTTATCTATTTTTGATATTTCTTTAAAAGCATCCTCTCCCATGTCATGAATTCTACCTGCAAATATTGATAAAATTGACTCTGTATTTTTTACATATGAGAGTATTTTCTTAATTTGATGAATGCTAAAAATTGCAGTGATATTAAGTTTGATATTTAATTTTACTAATTCTTTAATAACTTTTGTTGTATATTTACCATTTGTGTAAGTTATAGGTATTTTCACATAAATATTATTATTTATTTTAGATAAAATTTTTGCTTGATTTATCATAGATTTTTCATCATCTGCTATAACTTCCAAAGAGATAGGTTTTGGATAAGTAATGTTACTAAGTTTTTTACATGTATTTAAATAATTTTTAGTATTAATTTTTGACATTAAAGTTGGATTATAAGTGTAACCTTTTACTTGACTTGATTTATATTTTTTTATTTCATCAATAGACAAACCATCTAAATATATGTCAATGTTTTTAATTTTATACATTTGAATTTTTATTTAATATATTTGAATAACATATATATAATATTTTACAATGAAGTTATTGTTTTTAGGAGGAAATAGATATTTTGGAAAAAAAATAATAAACCAATTATCAGATGATAATAAAAATCAAATATTTTTGATTAATCGTGGAAAAAAAAGAAATATTAATAAAAAAAATATATTTCATTTAAAAGTCGATAGGAAAAACATTCAAAAAATAAATAATTTTTTTAAAAATAATTATTTTGATATTGTATTTGACAATATAGCCTACAAAGTATCAGATGTTAAAAAGTTATTAAAACTAGTTAATAACAATTTTACTACTTTTTTTTTTACCAGCACAATTATCGCAAAATATATAGAAAATAATTCTTATAATTTATTAGAAAAAAATTATTCTAAAAGTGAGATTGAATATGGCAACAATAAATATAAAATAGAAAATTATTTAAGAAGTCAAAAAGTTAAAAATTTTAGAATTTTAAGGCTTCATAGTGTTTTTGGTTACAATGATTTTTCAAATAAAACAAAAGAAATTGTTAGAACTTCAGCATATGATATTTCAAAGTTTAGAATTAAAAAAAATGATAAAATTCAATTTATTTATGAGAATGATCTTGTAAAAATTATTTGTTATTTAATTAAAAATTACCAAAAAAAAAAATTTAAAATATTAGAAATTGCTAATGACCCAATAAAATTTAAAGATTTTAATAAAATTTGTACAATCAAAAAAAAAAAAATTAATAGAATTAAGTACCCTTTTCCATTAAATTTAGTTTCATCGAATAAGAAGCTTAAAAAATTAATTTCTTTTAAATTGAGTGAGGTAACTTCTGTAGTAAAAACAGTAAATAAAAAGATTTTAAAATTAAAATAAAAAAATTAGTTAATAATTAAAACTATAGTTCGAGTATGAATAATTTAATAATTAAGTATTTTTTGAGAAGAGGATATATATTATTTTGTCCAAAATCTCATAATTTTGGAGGATTTCACGAATCTTTACTCTGGGCGTTAAAATTTAAAGAGAGTAAAAATTTTAAAATTATTATTAATTTCCCATTCATTGATATTAATAAGCATTATTATTCTTATTTTCAAAAAAATTATGGTAAAAAAATAGTATTCAAATATCTCCTAACTCTATCATTAAAAGAAATTTTATTATCAATAATTATTACAATGTTTGGAAATTTATTAATATTAGTTTGTAAACTTAAATTATTGGCCATAATTAATTTTTTTCTTAAAAAAAAAATAAATAAATATAAATTTCCATTCTTGGGTTTTGGGTTGAGACAAATTCAAGAATTTGATATTTTTTCAAATCAAAAAAAAATCTATTCAATTTTGCATACAGAAGTATGCATTGATAAAAATGAAAACACAAAAGACAAAGAAAGACTAGTTTCTTTTTGCGTAAAAGACAACAATTATGAAAGTAAAAAATCATCTTCAATTTTTGCTACAGCCGACATAAACAATTATAAAGAATCCCTAAATTATCTTATCAGTAAAGGATTTAAAATTGATAGAGTAGGTGATAACACCATGAAAAATTTTGATTTCAATAATCAATTTTTTAAAGATAACACACAGTCAAAAAATCATTTTGACGTATTACATGAAAAAATTAAGAATTCGAGTTTCTATTTTGGTACTGGCGCCTCACATAGTGTAATACCTGATTTATATAATAAAAGAAAAATTATTACAAATAACATAGACTTTATTCAAAATTGTATCTCAGCTAGTTATTCAAATTTTGCAATTTTTAAAAAAGTATTTAGTTTTAGAAAAAAAAAAATTTTATCAATAGAGGAAATTTTTTTTGATAAAGAACTTTTTTTTTTGAGACTTAATGATTTGATAATTAATAAAGAACTAGTATTAATAGAAAATAATCCTTCTGAAATATTAGATACTGTGAAAAGTTTTTTAAATTATGATATTAAACATGAAATTACTTTAAAAATGAGGGAATATGAAGAGTTAAAAAAAAATGCAATTCAATCTTATAAGAAAAAAAATATTCAAAGTTTTTACCTAAAGATGTACCAGGATTCAAAAATAAATATTCCAGAAAATTTTTTGAACACTTATTTATTTAATTCGAGTAAACTAGATGAGATATCAAAAGAATTTGTTATAAAAAAAATTTTAATTTTAATTAATATTTAATTATTTTATTTATATTTTATTTCAATTTTGCTTTTTTTCTTAAAGTATTGTGCCAGTCTTTTTTAAAATAAAGATTTTTATCATCAATAAATAAATCAAATGATGGTTTGCCAAATCTTAATTCATGAAATTTTAATCCCCAGTTATTCAATTGATCAAAAGTTTTTTGGTATCCTTGACGTTTTGCTTTAGCAATATCATCTTTATTTCTTCCCATATATCTTGCAGTAAATATAATTATATAATTGTTTTTATAAAGTTGATTTATAAGTTTAATACTTTTTTTAATTGGTTTAGCTGAAGAATAATTTTTTTTTACTGTGTTGCAAATTACACCATCAATATCAAAACAATATCTTTTTTTTTTCATTTTCTATTTAAACATAGAGCAATTATATAATTAGACATCTTATCAAACCCTGTATGCAGGACTTCATCATTCATTGAAAACATAAAAACATTTGAAAAAAAATTTAACATAAAACTATGTAATTCATTTTTTGATTTGCAGTTAATATGAGTTTTTTTAACATGATGGCTAGCATATTTTTGACTTTCTAAAGATGGAATTCCTACAATTAATACACCATTTTTTTTTAAACTTTTTGATATATTCTTAACAAATTTAACTTCATCTCTTTTTGAAATATGTTCTAAAACATCTAATAAATATATTCCATCATACTTTTCCTTCATTTCTTTCTTAACAAAATCATGAAGAATAAATTTACAATTACTATAATTGTTATTTTCTGAATTATAAATATCATTATTTATTTTTTCATTATCTGAAAGTGTTAGATTTTTAACAGTTTGATTTACAACCTGACTTTTAAATCCATCCCCAGCTCCAACTTCTAAAACTTTATTAAACCCAGCGAACATTTTTGATACAAATTTATATCTAGATAGTGAAAATATTAAATGTTTTGGATCATTTTTCCATGACCAACTAGAATGTTTGCCTAGATTGATTGTATTTGTATTTTTAAAAATATTTATATAACTTTTTTTTTTCATAAAAATTTAAATTAATTTAATATTTTTTAAATATCTTTCTGAAGGTTAGTTTAATTTTATGTATGAATAATACAACATTAGAAACAATAAAAATCATATATTTGATATAAAAAATTTCAAAATTATGATTACCAGATCTTTCATATTTTATTGATTTCTTGTTTTTCTTTTTTGCTATTAAAGTTGTGCCATCAATATTTCTTTCTATTTTAATAACATCAAAGTTATGAAAATTTAGCAAGTTATTTAGAGACGTATTTGAAAAATGATTTGTTGCTATATTTTTATTTTGAAAATAATTGTAAGATGAATAAGACTTGCTAAATTTATACTGATGCACTCTTATGAGCAAATAACCATCATCCTTTAATATATCATGAAAAATTTTGAATTTTTCTGCTAAATCATAAATATAAGTAAACACATAAAGTGAAACTATGACTTTAAATCTTTTATTTTTAAAAGTTTTTTTTTGTAAAAATTGATTTATCACATTAAGTCCAAATTTTTTGCTTATTTTTGCGTTTTTTATACTTGGTTCAATACCAATCGCTTTGTAATTTTTCTCTTTTAAAATTTTAGAAATCGGAAATGACCCAATAGTATTTGAAGAATTCTATAAAATGTGTTCATTAGAAAAAAAAATTATTAATAGAAAAAAGTATCCTTTTCCACTAAATCTAACTTCTTCAAATAATAAACTTAAAAATATTATTTCATTTAAATTAAGCGAGGTAAATTCAATAGTAAAGAATGTAAATAGAAAAATATTGAAAATTAAAATACAACAAATTAAATTAATATCCTTCTTAAAGTTAAAATATGAATAATTTATTAATTAGATATTTTTTAAAAAAAGGTTATTTATTATTTTGTCCCAAATCTCATAATTTTGGAGGCTTTCATGAAAGTTTGCTGTGGGCATTAAAAATAAAAAAAAATAAACAATTAAAACTGATTATAAATTTCCCTTTTTTTTCTGCCTATAATCATTACAGGAAAATTTCTACAAAAAATTTTGGAAAGAAAATTATTTTTAATTATTATAAAGAGCTTTCTTTTAAAGAAAAAATTTTATCTATAATATTTACGATTTTCGGGAATTTTTTTATTTTAATCTCAAAATTTAAAATAGCTGAGTTAATTAATTTATTTTTAAAAAAAAAAGTAAATAAACACCATTTCCCATTCTTAGGTTTCGGGCTTAGGGACTTTCAAGAGAAAGAATTATTTTCTGAGAATGAAATCAAAAATTTTTGGAACACAGAAATTGACTTATCAAATAATAATAAAAATAAAATTGAAAATCGTATCGTATCCTTATGTGTTAAAGATGACAATTATTCCAAATACAAAGATATTTCAAAGTTTGCTCTGGGAAATGTAAATAATTTTAAAACCTCTATAAATTATTTGATCGAAAAAGGTTACAATATTCATCGAGTCGGAGATAATACAATGAATAATTTTGAATATAGTCATGATAATTTTTATGACTTAACAAAACAAAAAAATCACTTTAGTCAAATGCATGACTCAATTAAAACTTCAGATTTTTATTTAGGAACAAGTTCATCACATGGTGTTATTCCAAATCTCTACAACAAAAGAAAGCTAGTTACAAATAATATTGATTTTATTCAAAGTGGAGTATCTGAGAGTTATAAAAATTTTGGTATATTTAAAAAAATTTTTGACGTGAATAAAAATAAAATTTTGTCCTTAGAGGAAGTATTTTTTAATGAAAATCTTTTTTTTATTAATGTAGATACATTATTAAAAAAAAAAGAGATAATATTAATAGAGAACAGTCCCAATGAAATACTTTATAGTGTAAAAAGTTTTTTAAATTATCATGAAAAAAATTTTAAAATTTCAAATCAAATGAGTAGGTATGAGGACTTAAGAAATCAAGCAATCAAGTATTATAAAAAAAAAAATATAAAAAATTTTTATCTTAGTTTGTATGAAAGTTCTAAGATAAGTATTCCTGACAATTATCTAGATCTATACTTATTCGATAACAAAAATTTAAACGATTTATCAACTGAGTTTGTATCATTAAATAAAAAAATGATTTCTAGTTAATTTATAAATACTTTTTTTTAAAAGGTTTTTGCCAGTTTTTTTTAAATAAAAAATGTTTATCGTCCAAAAACACATCAAATGATGGTTTGCCCATTCTTAATTCATGAAATTTTAGACCCCATTTTTTTAATTGTAATAGTGTTTTTTTATAGCCTTGTTTATGTGCTTTTTTAATATTATCTTTATTTCTTCCCATATAACGAGCAGTAAAAATAATTATATAATTTTTTAGATATAATTTATTAATTGTATTAATGCTCTCTTTTATAGGTATAGATTTAGAATAATTTTTTTTATATGTTTTGCAAATAATTCCATCAATATCAAAACAAAATATTTTTTTATTCATAAAATATCTATAGTATATTTTTAAATTTCTGTTAAATCAAAAATACTAACAATTATATATATGAAATTAAATCTTGGTGCTGGTCCAAATTGGGAATGTGATGGTTGGTCCATCCTTGATCATAAAATTAAAAAAAACTCAAAGACGAGAATTGCTGGCGACCTTAATGACATTAAAATTAAAAAAAACTCATGTAGCACAGTATTTATTAGTCATACTTTAGAACATATTCCTCATATTCAAATACAAAGAGTTTTGTCAGAAATAAATAGAGTGATGAAAGTCGGAGCAACTTTAAGAATTTTAGTTCCAAACTTAGAAGTAATTGCAAACGCATATGTTAAAAAAGATAAAAATTTTTTTAAAAAAGCTATAGATGAAGATCATTCAATTAGAACTGATCTTGGTTTTGGAGGAATGATGATGAATTTTATTGTAAGTCCTGGTCAAGATACCACACTAGTAAATAGAAATTTAAATAAATTTATAGCAGGATACGCTCATTTATATGCGTATGATTTTTATATGATGAAAAGATTGTTACAAATAGCAGGATTTTCAAATATAAAAAAAAAAAATTTTTGTTCTAGTAAAATTAATGATTATAGAATTCCATGCCACGTGTTAGGTATGAAACCAAAATATCAAAATTTAAATAATAAATTTTATAAAAAAAATAATTTAATTCATGAATACAAAAACGGTAAATATAACATTAATTTTAAATTCACAGGATTTGATAAAGATCCTCTCACGTCACTTATAGTAGAAGCTACAAAAAAAAAATATATTAAAGTCACAAAGTCAAATGATATTAATTATTCAAACAAAAACTATAATCGCTATGCATTTGCATTAACAAAAAGTCCCGAAATCAAAAAAATATTAAGAAAAAAAAAAATTAAATTGTAATAAATTTTTGGTTAACTTCTAAACTTAAGTTTTTGTCTTTGCAATTTTTCGCAAGTTAAAATTTCATTCGGTTTAAATTTTAGAGTTTGACTTAATAAATCCAGGTCTCTTTTAAGTCTTCTCGCTCCATCTGGCTCTAATGAAGCAGCATGATCTGTTCCTTTCATTGTTCTATCTAATGTGAAATGTCTTTCAATCCATGTTGCTCCAAGTGTAGCAGCTGCTATATCTGCTGAGATTCCATGATGATGACCTGAGAAACCAATTGCTTTAACAATATTTCCATACTTTTTTATTAAATTTGTTATCTCTAAAAGACAAATACTATCTGGCTGTACAGGATAATCAGAAGTACAAGCATACAAGACAACCCTTTTGTTTGCTTTGTATCTTTTAGCAAGTGATATAATTTTTTTTTCTTCTAATTTGGTTGTCATTCCAAGAGATATATGAATGAGACATTTATATTTTTTAAAAATAAATTTCAATAATTCCCAATTATTATTACATGCCGAAGGAACTTTGACATGTTTTGGTTTTAATTTTACAATTTCTTTTGCTGAACTCAAGTCCCATACAGAGGTAAAAGATGTCATTTTAAGTTTTTCACAATATTTCATAATTTTATTGTGTTGCTTAAACGTAAATTCTAGTTTTTCACGGTGTTCGCCATATGTCTTCCCAAAGGAATTTTTTGGAACTGGGTGAGGAGAATTATATTTATCTTTATTTAATAGCTCTTTGTTATTTCTTTTTTGTAATTTTACAAAATCTATATTACAAAAGTTTTTAAGCTCATCTATCATTTTTAATGCAAGCTTAAAGTTACCTTGATGATTACAACCAATTTCTGCAACAAAATTAATTTTTTTTTTATTATTTCTGGGCATGATTATTTAATTTAAACTTAAGATGGCAATTGTAAAGAATTTAAAAAATTAGTTTAAATAAATTTTTTTTAAATTTTCATTCATTTTATTTTTATAAGATTTTAATTTTTCCGTATCTAATTTGTGTTTTTTAGATGCATAGCTAACAACAAATCCGATTCGATCAATATTTGAAATATTTTTGTAACTACCATGAATTACTTCAGGATGATGTATCAAACAATCACCAGGGTCTAATTTTGGAAAAATTTTCTTAAATTTTAATTTTTTTATAAGATTATTATTTATTTTTTGAGATGAACCTTTCATATTTGAAATTTCATGATTAATTGTTCCAAGCTTATGAGATCCCTTAAGATAGCAAATACCACCATTTTTTTTGTATGCTTTAGAGCAAGCAATCCAAACATTTACAGCCTCAGAGTTAATTATGTTCCAGTAATAGTTATCTTGATGAAAAGGACTTGCCATACCACTTTTTTTTGGTTTTAAAAAAAATTCAATATTTCTTGGTTTAGATTCTTTCTCTATTAAAATATCACAAAACTTTTTTATATTTTTATTTTTTGACAATTCAATAATTTTACCTTTTTTGTGAAATTTTTGTATGTTGTGAATCGTATTGAATTTTTTGTCTTTTGTTTTATGAAAAAATTGATGATGTTTTTTTTCAACTTTTATCTTAACTCTATTCAAATCATTCATTAAATCTTCTATTTGTTTTGAGGTTAAAACATTTTTAATTACAATAAATCCATCTCTCTTAAATTTATTAAGTATGTATTTTTTTTTCATTTCTAGTAATTATGTTGTAATAGTTTATTATGCTAATAGATTTTTATTTTAAATCAATTCCTTATATCAATAGTTAATTTAAATGAAGCTAGTTTTGTTTAATATTCTTGGTAGCAAATCAAATGGTACAGGACACTTATATAGATCAATTTCATTAGCAAAAGATATTAATTCGAAAAATAAGATTATTTTTGTCACAAATAAACGACAAAATATAGCTATTAGAACATTAAAAAATTCTAAATATCAATTTTATTGTTATTCACAAAAAAAGATATTTAACAAAATTTTATCTCACAAACCTTCAGTAGTAATAAATGATATTTTATCAACCAAAAAAAAAGATATCAAATTATTAAAATATAATGGAATAGATATAATCAATTTTGAAGATCTTGGAAGTGGTAATTTATATGCAGATTTAACAATCAATGAAATATTTCAAAGACCAAACAAAAATTATAATAAAATTTTGTGGGGTGAAAAATATTTTTTTTTACGAGATGAGTTTTTAAAACAAAAAAAAAATAAATTTAAAAAAATAAAAAATATTCTTTTATTTTTTGGAGGAACTGATCCAAATGATTTAACTTTAAAAACTTTAAAGTCTATTTATTCCAGTTCTTTAAAACAAAATCTTAAATTAAATATCATAACTGGCATAGGTTATAAAAATCAGAAAAATTTAAAAAAATTTATAAGAAATAAAAAAAATATTAATTTAATAGAAAATACAAAAAAAATTTCAAAATACATGAATAATTGTCAAATTGCATTTACCTCTAACGGCAGAACAACTTACGAATTAGCTCATATGAATTTACCATCAATTGTAATTAGTCATAACAATAGAGAAACACAACATAAATTTGCAACATTTAAAAATGGTTTTATAAATTTGGGTAAATTTAGCAATAAGAGTTTTTCTTTTAAAAATTTAAATTATAAATTTAATCAGCTTGTTGTAGATATTGACTTATATCAAAAACTATATAATTCGATGTTAAAAATAAACTTTAGTTTGGGAAGACAAAGAGTTAAGAATGAAATTAATAAAATTAATAAAATATTCTTATGAAAATTTTAAATTTATTTAAAAAAAAAAAATCATCATTTTTTGAACCATATATTATTGCAGAAGCGGGAGTTAATCATGAATGCAATATGAAAAATGCTCTTAAATTAATTAAGCAAGCTAAAGAGGGTGGTGCTCATGCAATAAAATTTCAAACTTATAAAGCTGATGAGTTGGCATCAAAATTTTCTCCTGCGTATTGGGATTTAAAAAAAGAAAAAATTAAAAACCAGAATCAACTTTTTAAAAAGTATGATAAATTCAATGAAAATGATTATATAAGATTAAAGAAATATTGTGATAAGATTAAAATAGAGTTTTTAAGCACTCCTTTTGATTTTAATTCAGCAAAATTTCTATCAAAATTAGTTAAGGTTTTTAAAATTTCCTCATCAGATATTACCAATAAACCCTTTATAAAATTTTTATGTAAGTTCAAAAAACCTATAATTTTATCTACAGGTGCATCGAATTTAATTGAAATAAAAAGAGCAATTAAATGGATTGAGGATGAAAAAATAAATGTAGCAATTCTTCATTGTATATTAAATTATCCAACTAAAGATAAAAATGCCAATCTAAGAATGATAAACTCATTAAAAAAAAATTTCCCTAAAAATATTATTGGTTATTCTGATCATACATTACCAAAAGATATGTTCAATATTCTGATATCAACAATGTTAGGTGCTAGAATTATTGAAAAACATTTTACTTTGGATAAAAAATTAAAAGGCAATGATCACTATCACTCCATGGATAAAAAAGATCTAATTTATTTTAATCAATATTTAAAAAGATTAAATGATATTTACGGTTCTTTTTCTGAAAAAAAAATATTACCTTCAGAAAAAATATCAAGAAAAAATGCACGAAGAAGTATAGTGGTTAACAAAAATTTACTCAAAGGAGTAAAAATAAAATTATCTGATATTTCTTTTAAAAGACCAGGCACAGGTATCCCACCATATATGCTTAACAGAGTAGTTAATAGGAGATTAAAAAAAAATATTTTCAAAGATCAATTAATAACTTTTAAATATATTTAGTGTCAAAAAGAAACTTAGAAAGCCACTTCGACTTAAAAAGAGACAATCAAGACTGTTTAACATTAACGAAGTTGATTGATAGAAAAGCTAATCTATTTAAAAAGTACAAAGATCCATTTAATATCTATAAAGTTTTTTACCATGAATTAGTAACGTATTGCACTAATTATATTTTGATTAAAAATTCATCTTATAAATATAAGGATAGTATAAATTTTCCTTTTATTAATTCTAAATATATTTCAAATCCAAAAAAAATTATATTTAGAAAATTGCCTAAATCTAATTCTATATATGATAATTATAGTTTTGGTTTAGGGAAAGAAAAAATTTACATTTCAAATAACTTTCACTTAAAAAAAAATATACTAATTAATATTTTTTCTAATAAGAAAATTAGATTTATTTCGAGTTGTTATATTGATTTTCCAGAGTTTGATATACAGATTAAAAAATTAGAAATAGTTATGAGAGAAATAGAGCTTTTTTTAAAAGTTGCAAACCATAATTTTGGAAATAATTTTAAAAACTATGTTCTTAATATCCTATCAAATAATAATAAAAGAAAATTCAATCCTAAAAATTGTTCTTTAATTGTTGGTACAAACATGAATCTTGAAAATAGAATATTGTCGGCAAAATTTATGCAAGATAAATCAAATAAAGTAATATCTGTAAATCATTCAAATTATCCTTTTTATATTTATAAGGAGCCTATAAGAAGTGTAGAGTACAGTATTTGCACAGATTATGTTTCCTATGGTAAATTTAGATTTTCTAAAAAATTAAGTAATAGAATTTTTACTTTACCAAATTTTCATCACGTTTCGAATTTGGATTTAAAAAAAATTAAAATTTCAAAAAAAATAAAAGTCTTAGATATTGAAAAAAAACAAGAATATTTATATGTACCAAATATGCTTAATGGCAATATAAGATATGGTCCTTTCAGAGACATGGAGGATAGCATATATTATAAGTTTCAATATGAATTACTTAATTATTTTAAAAATACTAAAATAAAAGTCCATCCGAATGGAAAAAATCTTTATTTTAATAAAGACAGAAAAAGTAATAGCAAAAATTTTGAGCAAATCTTAAATAAGTATGATGTTTTTATTTTTGATTATTTTTCAACACCTTTCTCGAGAGCCATTGCAACAGATAAACCAATTATTTATTTTGATATTGGTTTGAGAAGACTCGAAAAACATGTCTTGGATACTATTAAAAAAAGAGTTTATTATTATAAAATTAACTTAAACCAAAGTTTTGAAAAACAATTTCAAGACTTTCTTGTCAGGTTTTCCTCATATAAAAAAAAAAAAGTAAATTACTTTACTGAGAAATTTTCGTTGAATTCTAAAAATGACGATATAAATAAATTAATTAAAAAATTAGTATGATCAAGAATTTAAAGGATAAATTTATAATTGTAGTCCCGGCTAGGCTTGGGTCAAAGTCCATCAAAAATAAAAATATTATACCAATCAACTCATTGCCAATGATAACTTATACATTCAGAAGTATTGAAAAAATTAATTTAAATAAATTCGTTTTAAGCAACGACCCTAGAGTAATAGATATAGCAAAAAAATATAAACTTAACACAAAATATAAAAGACCTTCTAAAGTGTCCAGGGACAAAAGCTCTACGTTATCACTTTTGAGAGATTTTCACCTATATGCAAAAAAAAATTTCAATTATGATTATATTGTTTTGCTGCAACCAACATCACCAATCAGAGATATTAAGGATATCAAAAATGCTATTTTTAGAATGATTAAAAAAAAATATCTAAAATTAAGTTCTATATCTAAATCTTTAGAACATCCTTATGAAACAGTTTATTTAAAAAATGACAAAATTAAAAGTTTTTTTCCTAATATAAAACATACTAGAAGACAAGATTTTGATAAAAATAGCTATTTTATAAATGGAAGTTTATACATATACCATAAATCATTATTAGAAAAAAAAATGAAGAAAAATACCAAAGAGGGTTATTATATAATGAAAAAAATAAATTCTTTCGACATTGATGATCACGAGGACTTAGAAATAGTAAGAAGGATTTTAGAATAAAATTTATGCCAGGTTTTGAACTTATAAATAATAAAGAGAAAACTGCTTTGAATAAATTGTTTGATGAAAGTGGTATTTTATTTGCACATGGTTTTGATAATATAAGAAAAAAATATCACGTTAGAGAATTTGAAAAAAAAAATCAAAGTTTTTTCAAATCTAAATTTTGTCTGGCAGTCTCATCTGGAACCGCTGCTATAAAAGTAGCATTAATGGCAATGGGTGTAAAAAAAGGAGATCATGTAGTTACACAAGCATTTAACTTCATTGCAACCATTGAAGCTATTCTTGATTGTGGAGCAAAGCCAATAATAGTCAATGTTGATAAAACATTAAATATGGATGTAGAGGAACTTAAAAAAAAAATTACAAAAAAAACTAAAGTCGTCATACCTGTTCATATGCTAGGTTCTTCAGCAAATACCAATGAGATAATAAAAATTTGTAAGAAAAAAAAAATAAGAGTTCTTGAAGATAACTGTGAAGCTGTTGGAGCAAAATTTAAAAAAAAGTATCTTGGAACTATAGCTGAGGTTGGGGTATTCAGTTTTGATTTTGGTAAAATGATCACCACAGGTGAGGGAGGATTGATTTTAACAAATAATCCTAAAATTTATAAATACGCAAAAGAATATCATGATCATGGACATGAAAATAATCCAAAATTACCAAGAGGAAGAGATACTAAATCTATTTATGGTTTTAATTATAGAATGACAGAAATGCAGGCAGTAGTCGGAAAAGAACAACTAAAAAAACTTAATTATATTTTAAAAGAAAATTTAAAAAGACATAAAGTTTTAGAAAAAAATCTTAAAAATTATTATGAGTTAAGACATATTTTAAAGGATACAATACCAAATCATGACACTTTTATTTTTTATTGTGAGGACAATTATAAAAGAAAAAAAATTTTGGAAATACTTAAAAAATATAAAATCGGAACTAAAAATTTACCAGATGCTATTCAATGGCATTGTAGTTATTTTTGGAGTCATGCTTTATCAAAAAAAGAATGTGAAAAAAGTATTAGAACAAAAAAAATTTTAAATAAAGCTATTGCAATACCTATTTTAGTAAAAAAGAAGATTTCTTTGTATGAAAGAATTTCAAAAGAAATAGCTTTTTTATAAAATACAAATGATTTATTTACATCGCCCAAAATTACAAAAAAATACAATTATTAATTGTGAGAAAGTATTACATTCAAATTGGATTTCATCAGGTGGAAATTATATAGATAAGTTTGAAAACAAAATGAGTAAAATCGTTGGCAGGAAATATGCTGTCTCTTTTTCAAATTGTACAAGTGCACTTCAGATAAGTTTGAGATTATCAGGAGCAAATAAAAATACAGATGTTTTGTTGCCATCAACAAGTTTCATAGCTACAGCAAATAGTATACTTTATAATAATTCTAATCCTTTTTTTTTAGATATTGCATCAGATTTAAACTTAGACGTACAAAAAGCTCTCAATTTCCTTGATAAGAAAACCTTTCAAAAAAAAAATATTACTTACAACAAAATAACAAAAAGAAAAATATCATCTTTATTGATTGTGCATGTTTTTGGAAATCCAATTAATGAAATTGATAAATTAAAGAAAAAATGTAAAGAAAAAAATATATATTTAATTGAGGACTGTGCAGAAAGTTTAGGTTCTTATTATTTTAAAAAAAATAAAAAAATCCACACAGGTGCTCATGGTGATATTTCATGTTTTTCATTTAATGGAAATAAAATAGTAACTGCTGGTAGTGGAGGAATGCTTTGTACTAATAATAAAACCTTATATGAAAAGGCAAAATATTTAAGCTCAACAGCAAAAGACAATAACTACGATTTTACTCACAATGATCTAGGTTATAATTACAGACTATCAAACATTAATGCCTGTATAGGATTTTATGAACTTTCTAATTATAAAAAAATTTTGAAAAAAAAAAAATTAATTCACAGTATCTATAAAAACGAATTTAAAAATGAAAAAAATATTGAATTAATAAATATTAACTATCCTAGAATATCATCTAATTTCTGGTTAAACGTAATTAGAATAAAAAAAACAAAAGATTTAAAAAAATCATTTATGAAATTCTCATATGAAAATTTTTTTGAAACTCGTTCGGTATGGAAATTATTATACTTACAAAAACATTTAAAAAATTTTAATTCGCAAGAATGCAAAAAATCAAAATCATTTATAAAGAATTGTTTCTGTCTACCAAGTGGTCTTGATATTAATAAAAAAAAAATTGTAAAAATTTCTAATAATATTAAATTTTTTTTAAGAAAGATAAATTAAACATGAACGTTTTATGGATAATTGATAATAAATATAGGGATTTGTATGGAGTAAATTCACTAAAAATCAACTTACAGAAAAAAAATATAAATTTAATATTAATAAATAAATATAACTGGAAATATGCAATTCGTCTTTTTGATCCGCACTATGTAATTTTACCAAACATTTATGAAAACAGCGGATTACCAATGCTTAAATTTTGTGTCAAAAATAACATTAAATCAATATTGTATAATGTAGAAGGTTTTCATTTAGATCAATATTCTTTAGATATCTATTTTCCTAAAAAACACATAAAATATTTAAATAAAATTTTTGTATGGTGTCCACAAGAAAAAATTTATTTGTATAAAATTGGTTATCCGAAAGATAAAATTATAATCACCGGTTCTTTAAGGTATCAAAATAGTTATCAAAAAAAATTACCGGCGAAAATAAAAACTATAGGTATAATTTCCTCGAATAAATACTTTGCAAGTAGATTTGATGAATCTACAGGCTCTAGAATATTAAACCACATTTTTAGATGGAAAGATTTTAATAGTGATAATGCAAAATTTGCAATCAATTTTATGCATTATGAACTTGATTTTCTAAATATTATTAAAAGAATAATTTTTGCCTCTGGAAAAAAATATAATTTTATTTTGAGACCCCATCCAATGGAAGATATTAATTTTTATAATAATAAAAACTTTAAAATTGATAAATCTAGTAACATTAATTTTTTTCTTGATAAAGTTGATGTAGTTTTAAACCATTATAGCTCTGTTACACTTGATGCATTGAAAAGAAATGTTCCAGTAATATCATTGGAAAACTTACTCAAAAACAGTTATCAAATTAAAGCCCTAAAAAATTTTTTCCCGATCCATCTTGCTAGTAAACCTAAAAATATCAATGAAGTGATAAAAATATTGAAAGGTAATTTTTTTCTAAAAAATTATCAAAGAAAAGAAAAAAATAAGTTAGAAAAAATTTTTAATAAATTTCACACAACAAAAAATAGCGTAGAAATAATTATAAAAAATTTGAATTTTTTTAACAAAAAAAAAAAATTTAATTTTTTTGGATCTTTATTTTTTTTTATAATTTACGAAATATATTTTTTTATTAAATATAATAGAGAAACTGCATATCGGTTTTACATTCCAAAAGATAAAAAACTTTTAAAAATATTCAGCTTAGATTATGATAAGTAAAGCGAAAACTTTTTTAAACAGAATTAAAATTTTTTTTGGGTCAAGTTATAAAAAATTTTATATTTTAATGTTTGTTTTAATACTAAATGGCGTATTAGAAGGACTAAGTTTAGCAACAATTCCTATTTTACTATCCGCTCTTTTTGATAGTGGTAAAAGTGAACCAATTTTAAATTATAATATTTTAAACTATGATTTAACTTTAGTTAATTCGGTTGTTTTATTTGGTATTGTAGTAATAATAGTATTTCTTATAAAAAATATTTTTTTATTGTTTGTTATTTTTTATGAAAATTATATTTATTATGACTTAAAAAAAAAAATTAGTTCTAAGGTATTTTATAACTTAGTTTCACAAGACTTTGTTTATCAATCAAAAAGAAATAATTCTAAAACTTTGCGAACAATATCTACTGACCTTTATCAATCTATAGAATATTACAGATTAATTATATTAATTATAAGAGAGGCTTTAATATTATTAGCCATTGCATCTTTATTAATTTTTGTATCCTCTATATATGGCATTTCTACTTTTTTAATATTAGGTATTATTTCTTATGGATTCTTTAGGTTTGTAAAAAATATTATAGTAAACAATGCTAAAATTATTTTAGACTTAAGAGCAAAAATTATTAATAAAATTCAAAATACTCTAAGAGGTATAAAAGAAATAAAAATTTTTTTTCTAGAGGAGACGATTTATAAAAAATTTTTGAATGACATTGTTAATGCAGAAAAAAAAGTTTTGATAAACGATATAATTGTTCGTTTACCTAAAATTTTTTTTGAGATATTAGGTATATTTTTACTTGTTATTTCTCTAGTTATTTTAAATTTTAAAATGAATTTAGAAGAGTTGATTCCTGTCTTAACACTTTTAGCCGCAGCAGTTGTAAGATTAATCCCATCTTATACATCTTTGACAGGGTCTTTGTCTAAAATTAAAAATGTAATTCCTTCGTATTTAAATATATTGAATGAAATTAAATTAGTAAAAAAAATTAAATTTGAGAATCATGAAAAGATTGATTTTAAAACAAATTTTTCTAAATTATCTTTGATAAATGTTGAATTTAGCTATGATAAAGAACACAAAATATTAGAAAATGTTAATCTTGATATTAAAAAAGGTAAAACTTATTTTATTAATGGAAAAAGTGGGAAGGGGAAATCTACTCTATGTTATTTGATACTTGGCCTGCTAAATCCAGATCAGGGAAAAATTTTAGTTGATGGTTTAAGCAATACTGAAATAGTGGTTAAGAAGTTATTTAGCTATGTACCTCAGGAAAGTTTAATTATTAGAGATACGGTAAAAAACAACATAATTTTTGATCAAAAAATTGATGATAAGGATTATTTAAAAAAAATTTGTACATTTACTGGAATAGACGATTTCACTAACATTAATGATATTAGCTTGGTTGGTGATAGTGGAAATCTGATTTCAGGAGGTCAAAAACAAAGAATAGCAATTGCAAGATCATTAATTAGAAAGCCTAAAATTTTAATTTTAGATGAATCTTTCAATGCATTGCATGAAGATGCGGAGTTAAAATTAATAGAAAATATTAAAAAATTATGTCCTGATGTAACGTTACTTATAATAAGTCACAGAAACAGTATATTAAAATATTCTGATGAGGTAATAAATGTAATGGATAATGGCTCAATTAGTTTGAGTAAGCTTACGTAAATTTAATTTTTAATGAAAAAATTATTGATTATTAACAAAAAAGTTAATTTTTTTGAAAAAAAAAAAATTCTTCTGGGTTTAAAGTTTAAAAGTCATTGTATAATTGATTTTAATTTTGATAATAATTTAGACTTTTATAAATCTAAAAATATTTCAAAAAAAATAATTCAGTCAAATCTTATTCTAGAAAAAAAATTTTTTTATATAAAAACTTTATTTGAAAAAAAAATAATAAGTTTTTTAAAAAAGAATCCAGATTTTGTTAAATATAAATTCAGTGAAATAAATTTTTCAGATTTTTGGTGGAAATTAATCATTAACTGTGAGCTGATAAACAATTTTTGTGAAAGAAATAAAATCACAAATATCGAAATATTTGAGGATTTTAACTCTCATGTTGGATGTGCATTATATTTCAATAAAAATAAAAAATATAAAATTAAAAGAAAACTAAATCTTAAATTATATTTTTATAGATTTTTTTTAACAAAAATTTTCTTGTTAAATTTTTTAAAAGAAATTTATTCCCTACTTTATGCAAAAAAATTGTATAATAAAAAAAAAATAAAACAATCTAATTTAGTTTTTACTAGCTTTCCAAATGGATGGATATTTTTTAAAGATACTTATAATAGATTTTTTGGAAATAAGATTAATAATAATAAGAATTGTTATTTGTTGTCAATTTCAAGAAATAATCAATATAGTTTAATTTTTTCAAATAAACTTAACAATAGAATAAAAAAATTAAATAATTATTGTATTTTAGAAAGTTATGGATCAATTAAAAATATCATTCAGTGCTATTTTTTTTCATTTATAAATAAAAGTATTATTTACAAAAAAATAGATAAAATTTTTAAAAATGAATTTATATCTAGAATACTAACTTATGGTATTTTTTTAGTTGAAGAGCCCAAAAATAATGTTTTTGAAAATTCTATTTCTGAATTCAGTAAGATTAATAAAATTAATAAAATTATCAATCCAATACCTGAATTTATCGATGGCCGTATAATAAATAACTTTTTTAATAATATAAAAGTAAAGACTTACTCTGTTCAACATTCATCTATTGGAGTCCTTCAATATTCTCGATTTGTTGTAATGATTAATATATTAAAAAAAATAAATAAAAATTATGTTCCAAAAGTTTTGTTTGTTGAAAATGACAAAACTAAACAAAATATGAATAATTTTAAAAACAATATTAAAGTGGTAGGTAATGTTAGGATTAAGTTAAGGAAACTTTTAAAAAAAACAAATACAAAAAATATTTACTATATTTGTGAAATGCACAATGTAAGCTTGTTAAAAAATAAAATTAAAAAAATCTTAAGTATATTTCTAGACAAAAAATTGTATATAAGATTACATCCAGGGAAAATTCGCGAACAAACAAAGATTGTAAATAGCATTAAAGAATATCAAAAGAGATTATTTATAGACTATAATAAGTCAATGTTTGAAACTTTTAGATTAAAAAATCCCTCATTAATTTTCACGTCTTCACCAACTGTTTATAATGAGCTAATGGCTAATTCATTAAAAGCTATATTATTAAAAGATAATAGTTTTTTTACTAATTATCCGATAGATATTCAAAGAAATAGAGTTTTAAAAACTTTAAATTTTAATCTCAAAGATCTTTCAGGCAAAACCCACAAAGTCGATACAAAATTTTTTGGATTAATTGCTGAAGATAAAATAAATAATTTTTTTAATGAATAAAAAAAAAATCTGTATTTTTGTATCTAAAATTCAGGGTGGTGGAGCAGAAAAATCTGCAGTGAATGTGGCTAATTATATAGCTGAAAAAGGATATGATATTGACCTAATATCAGTAAAAGGTAATCAGAAAATTAGTATTCTCAATAAAAAAATAAATTTTATAAGTTTAAATTCTTCTAGATTAATTTTTTCTTTACCAAAACTATTAAAATATATATCTAAAAAGAATAGTAAGAATTTTTATTTAGTTCCATTTTTAAATGGAACAAATGTAATTTCAATTTTTTTAAAAATTATTTTTAATAAATTTAATTTAATCTGTACTATACACAATCCTGTATCAAGCCATTACAAGTATACAACATTAAAAGATAAGATTATAATTTTGTTACTTTTTTTATTTAAAAGTATTCCAGATAAATACATTACATGTTCATACTTTATAAAAAAAGAATTAATAAATAAATATAAATTTAATCCCAAAAATATTAAGCATGTTTATAACCCTTTAGATTTTTTAGAAATGAAGAGTAAATCTTTGAATCAAAATATAAAAATAAAGAAATTAAAAAAAAAAAATAAACTTATAATTTCAATTGGTAGGTTGTCATACCAAAAAAATTTTAATTCGCTGATTTTAAAATTGAAAAATATATTACATGTTAACAATATAATATTTATTATTTTGGGAACAGGGGAAGATTACACAGAATTAAAAAATTTAATAAAATTAAATAAACTATCAAAAAAGGTTTTTTTATTAGGATATAAATCAAATCCATTTAATTATTTGAAAAAATCTGACTTATTCATTCTTAACTCTAGATGGGAGGGTTTAGGTAGCGTCTTGATAGAAAGCCTTTTCTTAAAGATTCCCGTCGTTTGTAATAAATGTCCAGGTGGAATTGAAGAAATATTTGATAATAAAAATAAATATTCAATATTTAATTTTGAAAATAAAAAAAGGTTTGAAAAAACAATACTAGATCTGATTTATAAAAAAAATAAAAGCAAATTTATGTTTAATCCAGGGTTTTTAAAAAAATTTGATATCAAAAGAGCTTCAAATGAATATTTAAAATTTATTTTAAAATAACTTATTAAAGAGAAAAAAATTAAGTTGTTCACAAATGTTATTAATTAGTTTTCTTAATTAATTTTAATACTATAATAAAATTTTAATATGAAAATTATAAGATTTATATGCCTAATAAATATTGATATTATTATTTGTATTCTTTCACTGTATTTAAGCTATTCTTTAGTTTATCAAAAATTTGTACCTTTTTTTAGTATAAACTTAATCGATTATATAATTTCATCTTTTTTGTTAATTTCTATATTTTTTATATCAAAAGTTTACTTTTATAGATCAAGATTTTTACCTAATGATGTTTTAAGTTTTTATTTTAAATATTTTTTACTTTATTTAATTATCTTTTTTACTCTAAATCATTTTCTTTTAAATTTTATTAACGATTTTTTTGAGTCTAAAATGTTTTATGGAAACAATATACCAAGAAGTGTGATAATTATTAATTCTGTTTTAGTTTTTCTATTTGTAATATTGACAAGAAAGTTAATTGAATTTTTAGTTTTTATAAAAAATTCTTATATTCAATCTATAAATAATAAAAAAATTCTTATATCCTCAAATCCAAATACTAAAAAAAAATTAAAGGTATGTATTTTTGGAGCTGGTAGTTTAGGAAATTTAACTTTAGAGTTTTTATATAAATTTAAAAAAGATATAGTAATTGATTGTTTTTTTGATGATGATGAAAATTTGCATGGACAAATTATTAAAGGAATAAAAATTAGATCACTCGAAAAGGAAATTGATAAAAATAAAAGCTATAATAATCATATTTTATACATTTCGATAAAAAATTTAGAGCAGTACAAAATAGATCTAATAAACAACACATATTCCAAATACTTTGAGAGTATTGTTTATCTATCAGACGAGTTAGGAAACTTAAAAATAAATGCCTTGCACAATGAGGCATTTAACAAAGATATTAATAAAATAATACCAACAACAAATTATATTAAAGAGTTAGAAAATAACAAAATTTTATTTAAAAATAAAAACATTATAATAACAGGGTGTGCTGGTAGCATCGGTAAAGAACTTGTAATGCAAATTCTTAATTACGGACCTAAGAATTTATATTTAATTGACAAAAATGAACACCAGTTATTTGAGCTAGAAAATTATATTGAGATGCTTGGTTTAAAAAAAATTTCAAATATAAAATTTGTCCTTGTGAATTTAGCAGATAATAATTTTAAGAAATTTTTAAATTTTAAAAATGTAGATATAATTTTTCATGCTGCTGCTTATAAACATGTTAATATGGCTGAAAAAAATATAAAATCTGTGTTGTATAACAATATTATATCTACATATAATCTTTGCAAATACTCATCAGAAAATAATATAAAGAATTTTGTAAATGTAAGTACTGATAAAGCTGTAAATCCAAAGAGCACAATGGGTTTAAGTAAAAGAATTTGTGAATTAATTGTATCTAAATCAGCAAATGAAAATAATTTCTATTCAGTTAGATTTGGCAATGTTCTAAATTCAAGTGGATCGGTTATACCAATCTTCTCAAGACAAATTGAAAATGATCAAAAAATCACTTTAACCGATTTAGAAGCAACAAGATATTTTATGTCTATTCCTGAAGCAATAAGCTTAATACTTTTATCTTATAATCTAAAAAAAAAAAATAATAATATTTTTATATTAGATATGGGCAAACCTATAAAAATTTTTGACATTGCAAAAAGGTTATGTAAAATTTACAACAAAAATTTAGTTTCAGATAAAAAAGTTCTAAATGATATCGAATTTGTAGTTACAGGATTAAGAGATGGTGAAAAACTTCACGAAGAACTTTATATAGGATCACAAGAAATAATTAGAACTGAAATTAAAAAAATTTTTAAAATTGAAGATAAAGATATCAAATTAGATATTTCTATTTTTATAGCAAAATTTAGAGATTTAGTTGAAAACAATTCAGAAGATGATTTAAAAAATTTTTTAAGTTCAAAAGTTTAATTTAATGAAAATATGCCATGTAATTAACAGCCTAGGAAATGGTGGAGCTGAAAAAAATTTAGTGAGACTATCTTTGTATCAGTCGAAAAATAATATAGTTACAATTATATCTCTAAAAGAAAAAAATTTTTTTAAAGAGAGTTTGAGAAAAAAAAATATAAAAATTATTACCTTTGATTTTTCTCTTAATTTTAAATTATTTAAGAATTTAATTAAATTTGCGAAGATATTGAAAAGAGAAAAACCAGATAAGATTTTTTCTTGGATGTTTCACTCTTCTTTATTAGCGACTGTTTTTGCATTAATGTTTAATATCACAATTTTCTGGTGTATTAGACATGGTACTTTCAATATTGGCAAAACTAAATTTTTTACTCTTATAATTGGAAAATTTTTACTGCCTTTAATTTCATCAGTTCCTAAAAAAATTATTTATAACTCAAGATTTTCAAAAAAATATTATGAAGATTTGGGATATAATAAAAAAAAATCTTTATTAATTTATAATGGTTTTTCAAAAGATTTCTTTAAACCAAATAATATACTTAAAAATAAATTTAAAAAAAAATATAAAATAAAAAAAAATCAAGTAATTTTTGGATATGTTGCAAGATTTAATCCACAAAAAAATCACCATTTTTTGTTTAAAAATTTCTATATTTTAAAAAAAAGTTATCAGATTAATTTTAAAATAATTTTAGTTGGAGGAAATATCAAAAATAATAAAATACTTAATGAATTAATAAAAAAATTTGATTTAAAAAAACACATTGTGATTTTATCAGAAACAAACAAAATAAATTCTATTTATCCGATTTTTGATATCAATTTGATGTTATCATCTTATGGAGAATCATTCCCTAATACAGTGGCGGAATCAATGCTTTGCGGTGTTCCGAATATTGCGTCTAAGGTTGGTGATAGCTCTAATATTGTTAATAAAAGTGGCTATCTTTTTGAAAGTAATAACAACATAAAATTTAGAGTTTGTGTAAATAAATCTTTAGATGATTTAAGAAATATATATAAATGGAAGTTAAAAAAAGTAAATTGCAGAAAATTTATAATTAAAAATTTTGATATTAAAAAAATGTTCATAAAATATGATAAAATTAAACACCTTTAATTTTATCATATTTTAATTAATAAATATGCCAATTGCCCCGTCAACAAGTCCTTGCGTAAACAGGTATATTCATGATGTTCATAATTTACTTTTTTTTATAATAATTATTTTACTTTCTTTAGCTTTTATAAATAAATATTTTATAAATAAAAACAGAAATTATCAAATAACTCTTGATTTTAACAAGTTTATATCTGAAGAAATATTTGTATATTTCTTATTTTTTTATCATATTGCGATCACGATAGCTCGAGTATCTTTTAATGAATGTAAAGAGGTCACAGACCCATTTTATATTCAACCAGACGATGCCAATTCACTATACATTAATGCTGGTTATTGGTTTCAGAATATTAAATTCGAGTTGGGCTCAAACGTAATATCATATTTATTATATCCTTTAGTATCTATATTTAAACTTTCATTTTTTAATATCAATATTCTTTTCTCACTAATAGGCATAACTGGAATTTTATTTGTTTTTTTGGTTACTAAAAAAGTTATATTCAATAAAAATATAAATCTAACTTTTTTTCTAATCTTATATTTGCTTCTCCCAAACATACATTATTGGACTTCATATTTAACAAAAGATGTTCTTGTTTTCACTTTTTTAGCAATGTATTTATTTTATATATTTTCTGAGACAGAGAATAAAAATTTTAAAATTATTTTAATTTTATCATTTGTATTAATATTTTTTATAAGACCATATGTAGGGGTCTTCCTACTATTAGGTCATGGGCTCTCATATATTATAGTCAAAAATGATTTTAAAATCTTTAGATTTGAAACTATTTTTAAAATGCTTCTATTTTTGATACTTTTAGTTTATTTGTTTAATTATCTATACCCAAAACTTCAATTTACCAATTTTTTAAGCTTTTTCGATACACTTCAGTATCAGCTATCTAAAAGATTTGACGCAACATCAGTTGGAAACATGATTGTTAATTATGACAATTACTTGCTGAGAGTTACTCTTTATTTTTTCACTCCTATACAAATTCCAAATTCGATTTTAGATTTTAAATCAATTATGACATCATTAAATAACATTGCGCTTGTAATTATTTTCTCTACTCTTGTAGTTCACATTGTTCTAAATACCAAATATTTTAAAAAGGCATTTTTTATGATTTTTGAAGGTAAAAAAAAACAAGTTCAAAAAATAGGTTTATTAATTTTCTTTTTTTCTTTCTGGATTATTTTAAGTAATACTACTGGGAATTATGGAATTATTATGCGTCAGAAAGAAACAATAATGTTTATAATATTTTTTTACTTAATTTATGTTAATAGTAATATTCTATTTTTAAAAAAAAATGATAAGAACGCTTGATTTTTTTTTATCTTTATTTTTTTTATTTTTATTTTTTCCATTATTAATATTAATAAGTTTTTTAAATATTATATTTAACAAAAAAATTTTTTATCATTCTGAACGTATAGGTTTAAATGGAAAAAAAATTATAGTAAAAAAATTTATCACTATAAGAGATAATAAATTTCTCACATTTGGTAGATTTTTAAGAAGGTCAAGTTTAGATGAGATACCACAACTTTTTAGTGTTTTAAGTGGGGAAATGTCATTAGTTGGACCAAGACCATACCCAATTGAAAATTTTAAAAATTTATCAGAGGAAAACTTTGTCTTAAGGCATTCAATTAAACCAGGATTAACAGGTCTTTCCCAAATAAGATTTGAAGGTAAAAAAAGAACTTTAGATGAAAAAATATATCTAGATTTAAAAATGATAAAAAAATTTAATTTAATTACTTATTTAAAAATATTATTATTTACACCCAAAGTAATAATTATAAGGTATTTAAAAAATAAATCAGGAGATACTTTGTAATTAAATTTTATTTTTTTTTAATTTTTTAACCTCATTATAAAAAATTCTTATTAACAATAAAATGACAAATGAAATAATAAAGGATTTAGATATAATTTGATTAAGATTATTTCTTTCAATTGAATAAATAACATCATATTTCATATTATCTAAATATATATTTCTCAATTCTAAATTTATTTGTTCTAAAGGATCAGATAAAACTTCTTCTCTAAAAAGATTAAGGGTCAAATTGATTTTTTCTATCTGGCGCTGAATGTTATCATTTACAAAATTAATCATACCATTTTCTATCTCAGAAATCTCTTTGATAGAATTGTTAAATAATCTACCATACACATCAAATACCTGAAAATCATTTTCAGGGTAAGTTTTGGCAACAATTTTATACTGGATTTTAAAATTTTTAGTTTTAATAAATTTATTATTAGTTGGAATTATAGGAACATTTTCAATAACAAGAGTATGCTTATACAAGAGGCCGCTTTTTTTTTGAAAATAATGTTGTCCTAATCCAAATAATAAAGCTATAATTAAAAAAAAAACCAGATTTAACACAAAGATTTTTTTTGACTCAAAAAAAATCTGTTTTGCTGAATGAAGAGCGTTGTTGTTTAAGTCAACCATTTTTAAATTTGTTAATATGTTCTTATGATAAATAAATCAAGAAAATTATACTTTTTTTTTGCAAGATCAATTACATTTAACACATTTTTAGAGTCGATGGCAAAAAGGTTAAGAGAAGAATTTCATATAATCTTATGTGCAAAAGACACAGAAAAAATAGATACTAATAAATTTCAAAAAAAAAAAATTTTTATTCCATTAAATTTTTTAGATCTAATAAATTTTAAAAAATTATTAGCAACTATAATAACAATCAATCAAATTACCAAAAATGCCAAGAAAAATGTGATTTTTTGTCATACACCTGCCATTTCACACTTAGTAAGAATTATATCGTTTTTTAATAAGCCTAATATTGTCTATTTTGTTCACGGATTTAGGTTCAATGACTCAAGAAATTTTATTTCTAATTATTTTTTTAAAGTTATTGAAATAATTTTATCTTTAAACACAAAATATTATATCACAATTAATAATTCAGATTTTGAATTTGTAAAAAAAATTTTAAGAAAACCAGTAATAAAAATTAGTGGTGTAGGTTTAGAAAGAAAAATTAAAATAAAAAAAAATAAACAAAAAAAACACTTTTTAATAGGCATGATTGGTGCTTACAAGAAAAATAAAGGATACCATGTTATAATTAAAAATTATAGTAAAATAAAAAAAATTATTCCAAATCTTAAAATTCAAACTTATGGATATGAAAGTAATTATAAATTGAAAGAAAAAATTAAAATGAATAAGTTTAAAAATTTCCAAATAAATAATTTTGAAAAAAAAATTTTAAATAAACTAATTAACTTTGATCTTTTATTGCACCCTAGTTTTAGAGAAGGACTTTCTGTTTCTATAATGCAATCTCTTCAGTACGGCGTGCCTGTAATAGCTCGTAATATTCCTGGCAATATTGATTTAATTAAAAATAATTTTAATGGTTATTTGTTCGATAATGAAAGAGAAATGATACATTATATTAAAAAAATTTATTTAAGTAAAAAATTAAGAAATAAACTCTCTAATAATGCAGCACAAACAATAGACACTAGTTATTTAAAAAAAACTGTAAATGAAAAAATACTTAAATTTATCAAGCAAATTTAAAAAAAATGTTTCTTTTTCAAGGGTGAATCTACCTATATTAAGTAAAGTCATTAGATTTATCAATTCTCATTCAAATGCAAATTTAGATAGAAAATTTTATAAAACTAGATATTTTTTTGATAAAAAGTTTAGTTCATTCGTATGTAAAATTAATAAGAAAATAATAGGTCACGTAGGATTTACTAAATATTCTGTTAAAGGTAAAAAAAAATATATTTATTCTAGACATTCAAGTGTCGTACATCAAAATTTTAGAAATCAAAAAATTTATTCTAAATTGGTTGAATACTCAATAAAAAATTTAAGTAATTTAGACTCATTAATTCTATGGCCAAATAAAAATAATTTTAAATTAAAAATTAATTCTCTTAGAAAAAATTTTAATTATAAAATTACAAATAATTTAATTTTTTTTGGAAATAAAAACAAAAATATTCTTAAAAAATTAAATAACTTATCAATTTTGAAAAAATATTATAACGAGAATACTTTTACAAACTTGATATATAAGGATGAAAATTTTTTTAAAAGACAATGTCTAGATTTAAAATATAACTCTTATTTTTACAATGAATATCAAAATGAAAGTATTGCTATATTCACTAAGAGCAAACAATCAAAAGGTATGATCTTGATTGAATTTGTTGGAAATAAAAATTATAAGATGAAACATTTGAAATATCTTTCTAGAAATTTATTTTTTTATTATTGTATTAACAAAAATAATTACAAAAATTACAAAAAAATCCTAGATTTTAATAATACAAATATAATATTTAACTTAATTTATATGACAAATAAAAAGGTAAATTTAAAATACCATGATATACATTTAAGTGATACAGACTCTTTTTTAAATACAAAAAAATTATAGTATGAAAAATATTTTAGTTATAGCTCCACATGCAGACGATGAGATTCTAGGGGTAGGAGGTACAATAAGTAAATATATTCAAAAATCGTTTAAGGTAATTGTCCTAATAATGACAAACGCAAGTATAAAAAATAAAAAAAAATTTCCAATAAAGTTAATGCAGAAAATTAGAAAAGAAAGTCAGGTTGCAAATAAAAGCCTAGGTGTCAATAAATTATTATTTTATGATTTCCCTGCTCTAAATTTAGATAGTTCTTATATAGCTGAAATTGCTGATGCTATTAGCGAAAATATTTTAAAGTATAAACCTCATAAAATATTTATTCCAAATATTAATGATATTCACACTGATCATATAGTTGTACATGAAGCTTGTTTAGTTGCTTGTAGACCAAATAATAATTTTAAGATTAGAGAAGTTTTAAGTTATGAAACATTATCAGAAACAGAGTGGGGGAAAATTCAATTTAATCCTAATCGATTTGAAATTTTAACACAAAACCATATACAAAAAAAAATTAAAGCATTTCAAAAGTATAAATCGCAAGTTAAAAAGAACTTTCATCCAAGGTCAATTAATGGAATTAAAAATTTAGCTAAATTTAGAGGTTCTAATATTTCTGTTAAATTTGCAGAAGCATTTCAAACAATAAGAATAATTAACTAATTAAAGATATTTTTTATTATATTTTCTTCTACCCCTAATTTTTGCTGGAACACCGAAATAAACTGAATAAGATTTGCAATTTTTATTGATAAGCGAGCCTCCCCCTATTACTGTATTTGAACCAATTTTTTTTCCGTTTAAAATAGTCGATCCAATTCCTAAATGCGATAAATCTCCAACTTCAACATTCCCACCTGTTGTCACACCAGGTCCAGTACTTGAAAATTTTCCAAAGAAGTTATCATGCTCAATAATTGAGCCTGTATTAATTATTACATGAGACTCTATTGTAACATTATTGTTTAAAGTTGAGTTGGCCATGATTACGCTGCCTTCACCAATATTTACATTATTTGAAATATTTGTACCTTTAAAGATTATTGTTTCCCAGTTTATTTTTATTTTTTTCTTTTGAACTAGTTTATAAAGATTTGACCTTTCAAAATTAGAGCCAACACCGATAATACCACTTAAATTTTTGAATTTTTTAATTACATCTAAATTTTTTAACAAATCAATTATCTTGTAAGACACTCCTTTAAATTTAATTATAGTTTTATTTTTATCTTTATGGTCAACAAAACCTAAGAATTTAAAACGGTCATTATTAATTATTGAGTGAAAAATAACCTTTGCGTGCACGCCAGATCCAAATATAACTATTTTTTTTTTCATATATTATCCATGATAAACATCAATAAAATCATTGTTAGATGAAAAGATTACTGGTCTTAAAAAAAGACAACTAGATTCTATTAAAACTCCACTATCAGATGCCATATCAACAATAATTGATTCACCATTTTTTAGTATTCTTTTTTCATTATTTATTTTAAAATTTATATTTTTAGTTGTTGGGTTTGCTAAAAAAATTTCATTAATACAACTTGTATCTAAATAATTTTGTACTTTATATTTTGTACTATAATCAAGCAAAGTATTTTGTACCAACCCACTTCTAATATTTTCAAAGTTTTTCATGTCAACATATCTTGATAATGTATTGCCATGAACAAAGCTATACGGATTATCATTTTTGGAGAACCCTAAATAACATCTGTTTGCAATTGATATATCTGAAGAACTTAAATTTTCAAATTTGTGAAATATGAAAAAAACTCCATAATCTTCAATTCCATTAAGGCTTTCTTTGGATATTAAATATTCATTTAAATATTTAATTTTTTCAAATTTCACTTTCTTTAGAAGTTTATAGTTCTTAGAAAAAATAACTATCTCTACTTTACTATTTTCCATATTGTAAAATGAAAATGGTATATCACTAAACTTAACAATTGTTTTAAAACCATTATCAGTTCTTCAACAAAATGAGTCGCTTACAGATGTATTACCTTTTAAAACTTTTTTATTTATTTTTACAGGTCTAAAATTAAAAAAATTTCTTAAATATATAAACTGTTTTAAGTTAAATATTTTCTTAATTAATAATTTCATTAATTTTTTTTTTTAAAAGTGAAACTCTATAAAACTTATCTTTACTTAAAATGTATTCATGAGGAGGATGAGTATGCTCCATTGAAATATGATTATTTTTTATTGAAACGTATATTGGTATACCCAAGAAATTTTCGGAAAATATAAAATTTTCATAGTGAATAACGTCTTTGTTTATTTCAAAAATATTTGTCTGATTGCATATACCAATGTATTTTTTTAAAATTTTCTTACTTTTAACATTTATTATATAAATATTAAATTTTTCATTAATAGCTTTGTAATAGATATTTTTAAATACTAAGAAATTTTTGTCAGCATCAATATTTAACAGTGTACTAAGAGGGCTCAAGACATTTCCATTTTTAGTAGTCATATGAAAAGGATACTCTGATTGATAAGACGAAAAACCTCCTCCATCAATTTTAATTTTTAGGTTTGCTCTGTATGCAGGTGATGTATTTGTAAAATTATTTAGATCTATAATTTCATTTTTATTTTTAATATTTGTCATTTCTTTATCACTTGATATTACAAAGATATTTTGGTTATTTGAAAAATCTGAGTTTAAAAAATAAAAATTGGAATCTTCCTTATTTTTTATTTTTTCGTATTCCCATTTTGAATTAATTATTCTTAATACATACAATGAGTAATCCTTATTAATTTTTGTGTTATCATTTTTAAATGTGGGTATATTTAGATATGAGTCAAATTCTTTTGATTTTATCCCAAAAAAAATATTCATAAATTTAATAAATTGATAACCTATTTTTTAATTTTACTAAAATGAAAATTAAAAGTTTTACTAAATTTTTTTGATTTCTCGTGAATACCATGTTTATCATAATATAAAATTGAATTTGCTTTTGCGTTATATGTTAAATTAAAATTATATTTTTTCATTATTTTAAAAACTTCATGATATTGTGTCTTAAAATTTTCATTAAGCTCAACAGATATCTTCTTAATTTTTTTTGATTTTAGCACATTAGAGGCTCCTCTAAGGATTAAGTGCTCTAAACCATCCACATCAATTTTTATGTAGTGTGGAATATCAAGTATTTTATTTTTTACCAAGTAATTAATAGTTGTACCAAAAATCTTATAATCCATTCTGGAATTAAACTTTTTTCCTTCAAAATCAAAATTTTTACTAAAAGTGTTTAGTGCTGATCCCTCTTTAGTTGAATTTTCTTTCATTGAAGAGAACAGATTTGGTTTATCCAGAAGCGGATTAGTTATTAATTTGATTTTATTAGTTAGTTTGTTCTTAGAAATATTTCTTGATAAGACACGTAGATTATTTACAGATGGCTCAAACGATATCACTTCAATATTTTTATGGACCACAGCAGCATAAATTGAGTAAAGACCAATATTTGAACCAATATCCCAAAAAATTATTTTTTTTGATTTTGAATCAAATTTATTGATAAAGTCAATTGTTTCTGGCTCTTTAGTGTAGAGAGTGTCTGCCCTCCAATTAATATCTTTATTTGGGCTAAAAAATTTTATATTTT
>CACHCH010000004.1 GCA_902578255.1 uncultured Pelagibacteraceae bacterium | reverse complement strand
GAATTTTAATTAATGGCTTTTCAAAAATTTCATAAATATTAATCAGTTTTTCGGTTTTTAGATTTTTAAGAAATTTCTTATAAAGTCTAAAAGTTACATCGGCATCCTCAGCTGCATAATCTTTTGCTTTTTCAACTTCAACTTCACTAAAATTGATTTCTTTTTTTCCAGTTCCCACCATTTCTTTGAAAGAAATCGTTTTATGTCCAAGATGTAGCTCTGATAATGTATCCATATTATGTCTATTTTTCCCTGCATCTAAAACATAAGACATCAACATTGTGTCTTCCATGGCAGACAATGTTACGCCGTGTTTAAATAAAACAATAAAATCAAATTTAATATTTTGACCAATTTTTTTAACACTTGGATCCTCTAGTAATTTTTTTAGCTTTTTAATAACAACATCTTTTTTGATACATTTTGATGACTTGTGACCAATTGGAATATAGCAGGCTTTACCTATTTTTGAAGAAAGTGAGATACCTACTAGCTCTGCTTGATGAGGATCTAGAGAATTTGTTTCAGTATCAACAGCAACCTCTCCTAACTCTTCAGCCTCTTCAACCCACTCATCTATTTCATCTGGGTTGGAAATCAAATAATAATTTTTATTGTCAATTGCACTTTGCTTTTCTAAATTTTTAGTTTCTGGAACAGAGCTCGTTAAGTCTGGCTCTCCATATGCAGAAATAGCAGAACTTAATAATCTATTAAATTCCATCTCTCTTAAAAATTTATATAATTTATTTTTGTCTATACTTTTTAATTGAAATTCATCAAGCTCTCTCTTTATTGGAGATTTATGATCTAATGTCACAAGTTTTTTGCTAATTAATGCTTTATCTTTATTTTCTAAGAGAGTTTCTCGTCTTTTGTTTTGTTTAATTTCATGAGCTGATTTCAATAATTTTTCTAGAGTGCCATATTTATTAATTAGCTCAGCAGCAGTTTTTACTCCTATTCCAGGTACACCTGGTACGTTATCACTGCTATCGCCCGCTAAGGATTGGACATCTATTACTTTTGATGCATCTACCCCAAACTTTTTAATGACGTCTTCCTCAGTTACAAATTTATTTTTCATTGGATCAAAAATACGGACATTTTTTTTATATAATTGCATTAAATCTTTATCTGATGAAACAATTGTGACCTTTGCTCCTTTTTTGATTATTTTGTCAACGTAAGTTGCAATCAAATCATCTGCCTCATAATTAGGTAAATCTACAGATGGTAGGTTAAATGCTAAAACAGACTTTCTTATATATTCAAATTGAGGTGCCAAGTCATCAGGCGCCTCAGATCTGTTTGCTTTATATTCACTATAGATTTCATTTCTAAATGTTTTTCTGGCAGAATCAAAAATAACCGCAAAATGAGTTGGTTTCTGCAAATTTTGATTTGATTTTGAGTCCTCTAAAAGTTTAAAAAGCATGCTGCAAAAACCACTAACTGCGCCTGTTGGCAGTCCGTCACTTTTTCTACTTAATGGTGGTAATGCGTAATAAGCTCTAAAGATATATCCAGAACCATCAATAAGATAAAAATGATCGGTTTTTTGTATTTTACTCATTAAAATTTATTAAATATTTTATAGTTAATATAGTCTAAACTTTAATTTAATCTACTAATCACTAGATTATATTAATAATTAAGAGTATTATTAATTTTATGGAATTAACAAAAAATCTTACACAACCTAAAATAATTAAATCTTTGTTAGCTATAGTACTTGGTTCAATAGCTTTAACTATTTCTGCAAAAATAAAAATTCCTTTTTACCCAGTTCCTATGACTATGCAAACTTTTGTAGTCTTATTTTTAGGAATTAGCTTAGGTTATAAAATTGGATTAGCTACTATCGGATTGTATTTAATTGAAGGAATTGCAGGATTACCCGTTTTTTCAAATTCTCCAGAAAAAGGTGTCGGACTTTTATATTTCACTGGTCCAACTATGGGATATTTAATTGGATTCTTAACAGCATGCTATTTAGCATCTATGATTAAATTTGAGGATGGTTTTTTTGTTGTTTTAGGTAAACTAATAATTGCAACTTCAACAATATATATTTTAGGATTATTGTGGTTAGGGACTTTAATCGGATGGGACAAACCTATTCTAGCTTTAGGAGCAAAACCTTTTTTGTTGGCTGAAATGTTCAAAATTGCCATTTTGGCATTATTAGTTAAGAAAATTATAAAAATTAGAAAATTTATCTAGGTGATCTTTTAGAGAGAATTCTTTGAAGAGTTCTTCTGTGCATTTTAAGTCTTCGTGCTGTTTCAGATACATTTCTATTGCAAAGCTCAAACACTCTATGGATATGTTCCCATTTTACTCTATCTGCTGACATAGGATTTTCTGGTGGTGCAGCTTTCTTAGATGGGTCTGCTAACAAAGCTTTTTCCACATCTTCGGCATCTGCTGGCTTAGCAAGATAATCGATTGCACCCTCTTTAATAGCCGCAACTGCAGTTGGAATATTTCCATATCCAGTTAACATTATAATTCTACTATCATTATTTGAAGTTTGAATTTCTTTTACTACTTCAAGACCATTTCCATCTCCAAGTCTTAAGTCTACTACAGCAAATCCTGGTTTTTTTGCTTTAACAGCTTCGACACCCTTTTGTACACTCTCTGCTTGAAAAACCTCAAAACCTTTCTTTTCCATTGCTCTTGCCAATCTTTCTCTAAAAGGATTGTCATCATCACAAATTAACAGTGATTTATTCTCAAAATCACTGAGGTTTTGAAGCGTTGCTTGTTCTTTCATATATCTTATATGGTAACTGAATTAAATTTTTCAATATATGATTATTAAGCAATACTGACCTGAATTATTTGCTTTACATTAGTGTTTTTTATATTTAGATGCGAAAAATATTAAAGTTTTTTTATAAAAGACTTTTTTTTATTAAATTTTTTTTGGAGGCATTTATAATGCAAAAATTTAAATCAGTTGAAGAACTTGTAAATCAACTGAACCCTGAAAAGCCAGTATATTGTATTAGAAAAAGTTCAATTGAATCTGCAGTAAAATTTTTTTTAAAAAAATTCTCAGGATCTGTTTTATATGCTGTGAAGACAAATCCTCATCCATTAGTACTTAAAACAATAATAGATAGTGGAATAGATCAATTTGATGTTGCATCAATCGAAGAAATAAAAAGCATAAGAAATTTTAGTCATACTGCAAAATGCTCATACATGCATACTGTAAAAAGTAGAGAGAGTATTAAGAATGCTTATTTTAATTATAACGTTAAGACTTTTTCATTAGATACTAAAGATGAATTAATTAAAATTATAGAAAGTACAAATAATGCAAAAGATTTAGAATTATTTGTAAGAGTTGCAGTTTCAAACGAACATGCAGAAATAGACTTATCAAAAAAGTTTGGAGCTTTAACATCTGAGGCTATAGGTCTAACTAGATTAGCAAAACAACATGCAAAAAAAATTGGATTAAGTTTTCATGTCGGATCTCAATGTATGCATCCAATCTCTTACTCCAAGGGTATAACTGAAATTGGAAATATAATAAAAAAAACAAAAATAATTCCAGATTATATAAATATAGGAGGTGGATTTCCAACTATCTATCCTGATTTAATTCCTCAATCTTTGAATAGTTATTTTACTGAAATTAAAAAAAGTTTAGAAAATTTAAAACTTGAAACATTACCAAAAATAATTTGTGAACCTGGAAGGGCATTAGTTGCAGAAAGTGGATCAACAATTGTCAAAGTTAACCTAAGAAAAAAACAGAAGCTTTATATAAATGATGGTACATACGGTACTCTTTTTGATGCTGGTACACCTAATATTGTTTACCCATCAAAAATGATTAAAGATAACTCAAATAAAATTATTTCTAAAAAATTAACCGCTTTTGATTTTTTTGGCCCAACATGTGATAGCATGGATTATATGAAGGGTCCTTTTTTGCTTCCAAACAATATTAAAGAAAATGATTACATAGAACTTGGTCAGCTAGGAGCTTATGGATTGACTTTTAGAACCCAATTCAATGGATACTATTCAAATGAGATTTATGAAGTTGAAGATAAACCAATAATGACCATGTACGATAAAGATAGCAATAAAGCTAACATGGTCGCTTAATGTCAGACCAAAAAAATCTGGGACACAATAGTAAAAAAGATTTATTAAAAAATCCAGTAGAACACATTGATATCACCTCCTTTGATACAAGAAAGATAATCTCATCAATGGAAAAAATGTCTTTCGTGTCTAGAGAGACTGCTAATGCAGCAAATATTTATAATGAAATGTTGAAAGATAAAAATTGTACAATTTTCCTTACACTGGCTGGATCAACATCGGCTGCTGGATGTATGAATATTTATAAAGATTTAGTTAAATATAATATGGTCGATGCCATTGTTGCAACAGGAGCCTCAATTGTAGATATGGATTTTTTTGAGGCACTAGGGTTTAAACATTACCAGGGCTCACAGTTTCAAGATGATACCGAGTTAAGAAATAATTATATCGACAGGATTTATGATACTTATATCGATGAGGAAGAACTTCAAATGTGTGACAAAATTATATGTGAAATAGCAAATACATTAGAACCAAGGAGTTACACATCTAGAGAATTTATTCACGAAATGGGGAAATATCTTAAAAAGAATTCAAAAAAGAAAGCTTCATTAATTGAAACTGCATTTGATAATAATGTACCAATTTTTTGCCCAGCCTTTACAGATTCTAGTGCGGGATTTGGTTTAGTAATGCACCAAGAAAAAAATCCAAAGAAACACATGACAATTGACTCTGTTAGAGAATTTAGAGAACTTACAGAAATAAAGATTAAATCCAAAGGCTCAGGATTATTTATGATAGGTGGTGGAGTACCAAAGAATTTCATTCAAGATACAGTTATTTGTGCAGAACTATTAGGAAAAGATGTTGATATGCACAAGTATGCTATTCAAATTACAGTCGCAGATAGTAGAGATGGAGCGTGTAGTAGCTCGACTTTAAAAGAGGCAAGCTCTTGGGGTAAAGTTGATATCACTAAAGAACAAATGGTTTTTGCAGAAGCTACAAGTGTTTTGCCTTTAATAGCTAGTGATGCTTACCATAGAGGAGAATGGAAGAGTAGAGATCGTAAAAATTTTTCAAATATTTTTAAGTAATTCATGGCAAAAAAAACTACAATTGGTTTAATTCAAACTAAAGTTTTTGATAATCAGAATAAAAATATAGAAAATTCTGTAATTAAGATTAGAGAAGCAGCAAAGAAGAAAGCAAAAATAATATGTCTTCCTGAACTATTTTTATCTCCATATTTTTGTCAAAGTGAAAATCATACTAAGTTTAAGTTAGCAGAAAAAATTCCAGGTAGATTATCAGATATATATTGTAAATTAGCCAAAGAACTATCTGTTGTTTTAATGATTTCTTTATTTGAAAAAAAAACTACTGGTTTTTATCATAACACAAGCATTGTAATTGATGACAAGGGTAAAATTATTTCAAAATATAGAAAAATGCATATTCCAGATGATCCAGGTTATTACGAAAAATTCTACTTCTCTCCAGGAGATTTAGGTTTTAAATCTACAAAAACAAAATATGGAAAAGTTGGTTCTTTGATTTGCTGGGATCAATGGTTTCCGGAAGCTGCCAGGCTAACAACGCTAAAAGGAGCAGAAATTTTATTTTATCCAACAGCGATTGGTTGGCACCCTAAAGAGAAAAAACTGGTTGGAAAATCCCAATTAGAAGCATGGATAACCATCCAAAGATCTCACGCCATAGCAAATGGTGTATTTGTTGCTGCTATAAATAGAATTGGTTTAGAAAAAACCGGAAAAAGAAAAATACATTTTTGGGGTAACTCAATGATTATCGATCCTGGTGGAAATATTATTGCGAAATCAAAATCAGATAAAGAGGAAATTTTAATTACTAGCATTGATCTAAATAAAATTGAAACAGCTAGAAATCATTGGCCATTTTTAAGAGATAGAAGAATAGATTATTACAAAGGACTTCTAAAAAACCCTAAAGATGAATAATAATTTATCTCTTATAGGCTACAGAATGCCTGCAGAATGGGAGTTGCAAGAGAGTGTATGGATAGCTTGGCCACACAACAAAAGTGACTGGCCTGGTCTTTTTAAAAATATCCCAAAAGTAGTTACACAAATAATAAGTAAATTATCAAGATCACAAAAGATAAATTTATTAATAAATAATTATAAAGACAAAAAAAAAATTATAAATTTATTAAGGAAATTTCCTAATAAGTTACAAAATATTATTTTTTACAAAATAACCACTGATCGGATTTGGTTAAGAGACACTGGTCCAATATATATAATAAATGAAAAGGCCAAAAAAAAGTTGATTGTAAATTTTAAATTCAATGCATGGAGTAAATACAAAGATTATAAAAAAGACAACAATATCAACAATAAATTATCAAAACTAACTAAAGTAAAAAAAATAAATCCTGTTGTTAAGATTAATAATAAGTCAAAACAATTAGTATTGGAGGGAGGTGCTATAGATGTTAATGGTAAAGGATCGGTTCTTTTAACGAAGGAATGTCTTTTAAGTAAAGTACAACAAAGAAATCCTGGGATTACAAAAAAATCTTTAGAAAAAACATTGAGTAAATATTTAGATGTTAAAAATTTCATTTGGCTTAATAAAGGGATTAAAGGAGACGATACACACGGACACGTCGATGATATTTCAAGGTTTGTCTCTAAAGACACAATTATGACTGCAGTAGAAAAAAATAAAAATGAAAAGAATTATAAAAATTTAAAAGAAAATTTAAATATTTTAAAGAACGCTAAAAATATAAATAAAAGAAAATTTAAAATAATTGAAGTACCAATGCCTAAGCCTATATATATTGAAAAAGTAAGAGTTCCCGCAAGTTATCTGAATTTTTATATTGCTAATAAAATAGTACTATTACCAATCTTTAACGACAAAAATGATAAAAAAGTAATTTTAATTTTCAAAAAATTTTTTAAAAATAAAAAAATTGTACCGATTGACTGCACTAAACTCATTTGGGGTTTTGGAGCTATTCATTGTATGACACAACCAGAGCCCAAAATCTAAACTATACCGGTTTTAAAGTACCAAGAAGAATTCTGAATGGAATTAACATAACGAGGGCAACGAGTACCTTAACTGCTAAATCTCCTAAAGATAAGGTAACCCACGGAATACCTGTTGCGTAAAATGATATTGAAAAAAATAAAAATGTATCAATCGTAGATCCAATTAGAGATGATGTTAAAGGAGCAATAAACCACTTTTTTTTTCTTAATTGGTCAAATATTTGTACATCCAATAGTTGAGCTACTAAAAAGGCTGTTCCTGAACCGATTGCAATTCTTACTGAAATTAGATCTGCAAAATTTGTTGAGAATATAAGAGTAAAACTTATTCCTATCGCAAAACCAATATAAACAATTTTTCTTGCAACCAATTTTCCGTAAGATCTGTTTGCTAAGTCTGTTATTAAAAAAGCTATTGGGTAACTAAATGCTCCATAAGTTAAAATTTCCTCTAAACCATAATATTTAATTGGGAATTGAACTAAATAATTTGAGGATAAAACAACCACTCCCATTAAAAATGAGAGAAATAAGAATAATCTATTCATTACGCTGATTTTGCTAAAGGTTTTTTCTTAAATGGGGATTTAATTAGAATACCTTTTTTTAATTTTTTAAGTCTTGGAGATAAGTTTTTATTTTTTACAGTCTTTAAATATTCGTCAAAACTCCCTTTTTTATCAACTGATCTAACTCCAGCATTACTCACTGTTAATTTTAAGCTTCTTTTCATTAGCTCACTAGTAAACTTTACTTTCTTAAGATTAGGCAAAAATCTTCTCTTAGTTTTATTGTTAGCGTGACTAACGTTATGACCTTTCATAGGAATTTTTCCAGTAAGTTCACATTTTTTTGACATAATATTAGTGCCTATATAAGGTCAGATATTAGTGGCGTCAAGTTTAATAGAATTAAGAAAGAGTTTTATTTCCTACAATTTCACTAAAATTCTTAACACCATCTCTAGTCAATAATTCTTTTAGGTCTTTTTTAATAATACTGGCTATATTTGGACCCTGAAAAACCATTCCTGTATATAATTGAATATAGTCTGCACCTAGTAAAAACTTTTCGTAAGCTGATTGTCCTGAGTCTATTCCTCCTACCCCAATAATCTTAATTTTACCTTTTAATAAATTATAAAACTTGTTTATTAATAAGTTTGATTTTTTCTCAATAGGTTTTCCAGACAATCCTCCTTTTTGATGTCTTTGAATATTTTTTAAAATGTCTCTTGATGACTCTGAGGTATTTGAAATAATAATTCCACTTATATCATTTTCTAAAAGAATTTCTGAAATTAGATTAATCTGGTTTTCATCTATATCAGGTGAAATTTTTACCACTATTGGAATATTTGTATCTAAATTTTTTTTCTTCTCTGAAACAGATTTAAGTAAATCTTGCAATTTTCTTTCATCGTGAAAATTTCTTAAATTCTCTGTATTTGGTGAAGAGATATTAATAGTAATATAATCTGCCACTTCATGAAACTTTTCAATTCCTATTAAATAATCATTTATTCGATTATCAGAATCTTTATTGGGACCAACGTTAATTCCTAGTACACCCAGTTTATTGTTTGATTTAATCCTATTCAATACGACATCTGAACCATGATTATTAAAGCCCAATCTATTTATAAGTGCTTGGTCTTCTACTAATCTAAAAACTCTAGGTTTACTATTCCCATATTGTTTTAAAGGTGTGATTGTGCCAACTTCTACTAATCCAAATCCCAACTTAAATAAAGGGTTGTAGACCTCGGCATTCTTATCAAAACCTGCCGCTATACCGATAGGATTGTTTAACTCTTTGTTAAAAATTTTTGTCTTGAAAATAGGATCATTTTTATGCTCATCAAAAATATTTGAAACTAGGTTGAGTTTGAGCGACTGTATTGCTAAAAAATGAGCTCTTTCAGGATCTATTTTAAATATTAAAGATCTTAAATTTGAAAACATTATTTTATTTTATTTGTTATAAGCTCTTTGGTTTCGTTTACACCAAAAAAACTTATAAAAAAACCCATTCTTGGACCGTTTTCATCACCAAAAACAACCTCATAAATTAATTTAAACCAGTCTCTAAGTTTATCGGCGTAGCCATTTTCTTTACCAGTTGAATAAATTAAAGTTTGGATTTCCTCAGGTGACATTTCATCATTACATGTTTCTAAAGTTTTAATTAAGGCTACAAGAGCTTTTTTTTCATTTTCATTAGGCTTTTTATATTTTTTTTGTGATTTAATTACGTCGTTAAAATATTTAATTGCATATCCAACTAATCCATCAAAAATTGGAGAGTTTTCTTCTTGGATATTTGGTTTATATTTCTTAACAAATTTCCAAAGTAAATCCTTGCTATCAGCATTACTTGTTTCAACCAAGTTAAGTAACATGGAAAAAGTCATAATCATTTCTTCAGTCGGTATTTTGCCTTCATGAACATGCCAGACCGGATTCATTATCAGTTGCTGATCTGTTTGTTTTTTTGATTTTTCAATATTATCTAAATATTCATCTACAGCTTTTGGAACAATTTCTTTATATAGTTTTTTTGCCCTTTTTGGGTTTTGATACATATATAAAGATAAACTTTCAGGAGATGCATACTTTAACCATTGATCGATAGTAATTCCATTTCCCTTCGATTTAGAAATCTTTTCACCTTTTTCATCTAAAAATAACTCATATGCAAAGCCTGAGGGATTCTTTTTACCAAGTAAGTTGATAATTTTTGTAGATAATATTGCACTTTCAATTAAATCTTTACCGTACATTTCAAAGTCAATATCAAGAGCATACCACCTCATAGCCCAATCAACCTTCCATTGAAGTTTACAGTTTCCATCAAGAATACTTTTTTCAAGTTTTTTACCTTTATTGTCGAAAATTATTTGAGATTTTTCTTTATTAATTTCTACAACTGGTATTTCAAGTACATGCCCACTGTCTGGACATATAGGTAAAAATGGACAGTAAGTTTTTTGACGTTCTTTACCTAAGGTTGGGAGTATAATACTCATTATACCATCATAATTGTCTAAAATTATTTTTAGTGTTGAATTAAAGTATCCAGTTTTGTACAGATCTGTTGAACTTTTAAAGCTATACTTAAAGTTAAAACTATTTAAAAAATCCTTTAACATCTCATTATTATGTTCACCAAAACTGTTAAATTTACCAAACGGATCTGGAACCTCAGTTAATGGTTTATGAAGATTTTCATTTAACAAATTTTGGTTAGGAATATTTTCTGGAACTTTTCTTAGACCATCCATATCATCAGAAAAAGTTATAATTTCCGTAGGTAAATCTGTTAATTGCTTTAAAGCATTTACCATCATGGAGGTTCTTGCAACTTCTCCGAAAGTGCCTATGTGAGGTAATCCGCTTGGTCCATATCCAGTTTGTAATGTAATTTTTCCTTTTTTTTCAATGAACGATTTTCTTTCTCTCATCATTTTTTTGGCTTCTACAAATGGCCATGCACTGGTTTTGTCTAAAATTTCTTTTTTAATCATGAATTATTCTTTTAAATTCTTAAATTAGTGATTTTATTAATTCTTATAGAGTTGAAATTTATTTACCATAAAATAATGTTCTTTCAAAATGTCTAATTATAAAACGGTATTTTTTACACTTGGAATTTTACAAATAATCTTAGGGGTGTCTATGTTTGTCCCTATAATAGTACAATTTATTTATTCAGAAATTGACTCATCTTTTTTTGGAGCATCAATTGTAACTATAGTTTTTGGTGCACTTTTCTTTTTAACAAATATTGATCACGATAGAAAAGTTAATTTACAACAAGCCTTTTTGTTAACAGCTTTATCTTGGTTAAGTGTAGCAGTATTTGGATCTTTACCTTTTATTTTTTCCTCTATGGAAATGTCAATTACAGATGCTTTTTTTGAGAGCATGTCAGGAATTACTACTACAGGCTCAACTATCATATCTAATTTAGAAAATGCTCCTAAAGGTATTCTTTTATGGAGAGCTATTTTACAATGGTTAGGAGGAATAGGTATAATTGTTATGACTATTACTCTCATGCCGATAATGAATGTTGGAGGAATGCAATTATTTAAAATCTCCAGCAACGACTCAACAGAAAAAATACTTCCAAAATCTAAAGAAATTGCTTTAAGGCTGATATATATTTATTCTGCTTTGACAGCAGTTTGTGCTATTAGTTACTGGATTTTTGGAATGGGAAAATTCGATAGCTTAACCCATTCAATGACTACAATAGCAACAGGTGGATTCTCAAATTACAACCAATCTATAGGTTATTTTAATAGCGTTTATATTGAGATGTCCTCTATGGTGTTTATTATTTTAGGAAGTGTTCCCTTTATTGCTTATATTAAATTTTTAAATGGAAACAAAAAAATATTTTCAAGTGACGCTCAAGTAAGATCTTTTTTAAAAATAATAATTTTATCAATAATTATTCTGTGTTTTTATTTGTTTTTAACTAATAGTGAAAACTTTTCATTTAGATCAATATTTTTCAATACTATTTCTATTTTAACTGGAACTGGTTACGTAAATGCTGAATTCGATACTTGGGGTAGTTTTCCAGTGACTATTTTTCTTGCATTAATGTTTATTGGAGGATGTGCAGGGTCAACTACTTGTGGAATTAAGATTTTTAGAATTCAAATCCTTTATCTTTTTATAATAAATCAACTTAAAAAAATTATTTATCCAAAAGGAGTTTTTTTGATAAAGTATGATCAAAGTCCAGTAGATGAAAAATTTATTGCTTCAGTTATATCTTTCATATTTTTTTATTTTGTAATTTTTTTTATTTTAGCTGCTTTATTGTCCTTAACTGGCCTTGATTTCATTACTGCACTATCTGGAGCCGCGACATCTATCTCAAATGTTGGCCCAGGGTTAGGGCCTATAATTGGACCAAATGGAGATTTTTCATCATTGCCAAACGTATCAAAATGGGTTTTGTCTGTTGGGATGATTTTAGGTAGACTTGAGTTGTTCGCAATACTAGTATTATTTCTACCATCGTTTTGGAAAAACTAAATGCTTGAAGTAAAAAAACAAACACTGTCTGAAACTTTTTCTGTTTATTACGACAAAAGAATGCTCAGAATTCTTTTGTTAGGAGCCATCTCAGGTTTTCCTTGGGTTTTGATTGCAAGCAGTCTAAGTCTTTGGTTAAAAGAAGAAGGTCTAAGCAGATCTACAATTGGTTGGGCAGGATTAATCTTTGGTGTATACGCCTTTAACTACTTGTGGGCTCCAATTATCGATAGAGTCCAAATACCTTACTTAACAAAAAAATTAGGTCATAGACGGGGATGGATAGTCTTAATGCAAATCATAATTTTACTATGCCTAGTAGTTTGGAGCGTAATAAATCCAAGAGAAAATTTACCTCTATTAATAAGTGTAGGATTAATTATAGCTATAGCCTCAGCTACACAAGACATAACTGTCGATGCATTAAGAATCGAACAAATAAATGAAAATGAAGGAAAATCTATGGCGGCAGGTGCTGCAATGGCTGTTGTAGGTTGGTGGACAGGTTATAAATTAGGTGGTGTTGTTGCATTGTTTACAGCTGAATTTTTTGAAAACTTGGGCGTATCTGACTATTGGCAAACTACTTTTTTAATTTTGGGAATTTTAATAATTTTAATGAACATAGGTTTAATGTTTGTTCATGAACCTATTCAAACAGATAGACAGGCTAAACAGAAAGAAACAGACCAACTAATTAAAAAAAAACTTGGATCGAGTAATTTTATAACAAACTTTATTGCCTATATCACGGGAACTATTGGAGGACCCATTATTAGTTTTTTTAAAAAAAATGGCTTTGCTATCGCAGCAACAATATTAGCATTTGTTTTTTTATTTAAAATTGGTGAAGCTTTTATGGGAAGGATGTCCATTGTTTTTTATAAAGAAATCGGATTTTCAAAAGGACAAATTGCAATTTACTCAAAAGGACTGGGTTGGATTACAACTGTAATATTTACATTATTAGGTGGTTTAATGGCTATGAGAGCTGGAACGATAAAAACAATGTTTTTTGCTGGAGGGCTAATGGCTATAACAAATCTTTTATTTGCAGTTTTGGCTTGGACAGGAAAATCTGAAATTTTATTTGCATTTGCTGTAATTGCTGACGATATTACTGCAGCATTTGCTACAGTGGCCTTTGTTGCTTTTATTTCTTTATTAGTAGATAGAACTTATACAGCAACTCAATATGCATTACTCGCTTCAATAGGTACTGCTGGAAGAACTACTTTAGCATCATCCTCAGGTGCGTTAGTAGATTGGCTAAATGGAGATTGGGGAATATTCTTCATTTTAACTACAATTATGGTCATTCCTTCTTTGCTTTGTTTGTGGCTTATAAAAAATAAAATCAAAATTGGTGAAAAATAATTTTTACTTTAAAGGGAATTTTTCAAATATTTACAAAGAACCTCACACGTCATCTGAGGTAACTTCTCAAATAATATATGGTGAAAAATTTAAAATTTTATCTAAAAATAAAAATTGGATAAAGATTAAATCTACATATGACAATTATGTTGGATATATTAAAAATAAACAATATATCAAAAATTTTAATCCTAAATATAAAGTAAATACATTAAAGGCAAAAATTTATATAAAACCTAATTCTGTATCAAACATATATCTCCCCCTAGGATCTAAATTAAGTGTAGAAAAAGAAAATAAGTTTTATATAAAAATTGAAAAGAATAAGTGGATTAAAAAAAAAGATATTAAAGAAATTAATTATAAAGAAAAAAACTTTGTAAAATTTTTTACAAAATTTCTTGAGGTAAATTATAAATGGGGTGGTAAGACTTATAAAGGTATTGATTGTTCAGCTTTAATACAAATTTTTTTTTATTATAATAATTTATTTTATCCAAGAGATACTAAAGATCAAATAAAGTATTCAGTAAAAAAAAAATCAAAAAAGTTCAAAAGGGGAGATATTATATTTTGGAAAGGTCATGTTGCCATTTGCATAAACTCTAAACAGTTGATTCACGCTTATGGTCCAAAAAAAAAAGTACTTATCATGCCAATAAAGGAAACAATTAAAAGAATACTTGATACAGCAAGTCTTGAAGTGAGAAAGATTTCTAAAATAAAATTTTAACTTCTACCAAAGTCAGGTTTGTTTATATCCTGTTTTAACTTAATAATTTTAGAACGAACTCTTTTAGTTTGAATTAATTTTTTTAATATTGATTTATTATTTTTAAAATTTATATCTTTTTTAAAGGCTTTTAGATTTTTGATAAATAAATCAATTGCTTTTGAGATATTATTACTATTGTTAAAAAAAATATCTCTCCACATAATTTCATTTGAAGCTGCTATACGTGAAAAGTCTCTTAGTCCTCCAGCACTAAACTTAATCAAATCGTAATTTTGTTTTTTTTCAAAATCTTGTGCTGATTTTACCAAATTATACGCAATTAAATGAGGTAAATGACTTGTTATGGAAAAAATTCTATCATGTTTTTCAGGTGTCATAACGATAACTTTTGAACCCATTTTTTTCCAAAAATTATTTAAAATGTCCAAATATTTTTTTTTTGTATTTTTTTCTTTTATCAAAATACACCATCGATCTTGAAACATATTTTCCTTACCGTGCTCTGGACCACTAACTTCAGAGCCTGCAATGGGATGACTTTGAGTCCAAGATATATTTTTTTTCAAAAATTTTTTTATAAGCTTCGAGGTCTCTACTTTAGATGATCCAATATCTGTGATTAATGTTTTGGGAGTAATAAGATTATTTATCTTTAAGATTAGATTTTTGTATTCACTCATTGGAGTACAAAAAATAATTAGATCATAATTAATTGCTCCTTTATCTAGCTTGTCGATAACAATACCTGGAAGTCTTAATTTCTTAATTTTTGAAACATTTGATATTGATTTTTCATAAATGAATATTTTTTTAGCAATTTTTTTTTTGTGAATTCGTCTCAATAAAGAGGATCCTAATAAACCACACCCAATAATTAAAATATTGTTCATTTAATTTAATATTCTTTTTACAGTATTCATAAATTTTAAATTTTCTTCCTTAGACCCTATGGTTAATCTTAATTTATTTTTAATACCATAGCCATCCTCAGTTGATCTTAAGATAACACCTTTATTTTTCAATTTTTCGTATAAATATTTTGCTGAAATTTTACAGTTATCAAAATTTAAAAATAGAAAATTTGCTGAAATTTTATTTGAAGAAATATTGTAAACCTCAAGAAATTTTTTTAACTTTTTAGCATAAAGTAAATTGTGCTTAACAGATCTACTTATAAATTTTGTATCTCTTAACGACGCAATAGCTGCAAGTTGAGCTACACCATTTACATTGAATGGTGGTTTAATCACATTTAAAGCATCTATTATTTTTTTTGATCCATATCCCCAACCTACTCTTAAGGAAGCTAATCCAAACATTTTTGAAAATGTTCTTAATATAAAAACATTATCTTTATTTCTAAATAAATCCAAACCTGAGGTATAATCATTATTTTTCATATATTCTGAGTACGCATCATCAACCACAAGTAAAATATTTTTATTCATTTTATTCCTTAGTTCTAATATTTCTTCTTTAGTCAAATAAGTTGCGGTTGGATTATTTGGGTTAGCGATAAATACTATTTTAGTTTTTCTCGTGATTTTTTTAAGAATCTCTCTTATTGACACTCTAAAATTTACCTCTTTTGCAAATAAAACTTTGGCACCTACAATTTTTGCATAAATTCTGTACATCAAAAAACTATATTCTGGAACTATTACCTCATCTTTTGGATTTAAATATAATTGACACAACATTTGAATTACCTCATCAGAACCTGCACCACAAATAATTTTATTTAAATCACACTTATATTTTTTAGAAATTGCTTTTTTAAGATCTTGTGACTTTCCATCAGGATATTTATCCAAAATCATTTTTTTATTTGATATCAATTTCTTTGCCATTGGACTGATCCCAAGAGCAGATTCGTTAGCTGAAAGTTTTATTACTTTTTTAAGCTTTTTGACCTTTGACTTGCCAGGTTTATAAGCTTCAATCTTAAATTTTTTAAATTTTGGAGTAACCATTTTTTTAATTTTATGAGCTCTTTATAGATAAAATTACAAATTTTTATAGAGAATAAGACAATTTTTAAAAAAATTGACATAATAAATAAGTTCTAGTACAAAAATTATGCGCTGATTTAACTGAATTGCGAGCGCTTAAAAAAAACCGCTAAAATAGTTTTTTTTCTCACAATTCAAACATTAGCTTTGTTATGAGTGCTGAGAATAATATTAAAACCTTGATAGTAAAAAAACCATTAAAGTTAGATTGTGGGAAAACTATTAATGAATTCCCAATTGCATATGAAACTTATGGTTCATTAAATGAAAAAAAAGATAATGCTATTTTGGTTTTTCATGCATTAACAGGAGATCAATTTGTCACTGGCCAAAATCCAATAACAAAGAAAGATGGTTGGTGGTCTTATGCAGTTGGTCCTGATAAAGCAATTGATACCAAAAAATACTTTGTTATTTGTGCAAATGTAATTGGTGGATGCATGGGTTCTTTTGGACCAAGCCATGAAGACCCTAATACTGGGACTGCTTTTGGTACAAATTTTCCAGTTATAACTATTAACGATATGGTTAATGCTCAATACAATTTGCTTGACCATTTTGGTATATATAAACTTTTTTCGATCGCAGGTGGCTCTATGGGTGGTATGCAGGTACTTCAATTTATAAGTAATTTTCCTGATAAAGCTAAAACTGTTATCCCAATTGCATGTACGTCCAGTCACTCAGCGCAAAATATTGCATTTAATGAATTAGGAAGACAGGCAATAGCTGCTGATAGTAATTGGAAAGATGGAGATTATTCATCTAAAAATACAGTCCCAAATAAAGGTTTGGCTGTTGCAAGAATGGCTGCTCATATAACTTATCTTTCAAAAAAAGGTCTTCAAGAAAAATTTGGAAGAAAACTACAAGAACGAGAGGATTTGAAATTTGGTTTTGATGCAGATTTTCAGATAGAAAGTTATTTAAGATATCAAGGTTCAGTATTTGTCGACAGATTTGATGCAAATAGCTATCTTTATATTACAAGAGCAATGGATTATTTTGACTTAGCAAAACAATACAAGGGTAATTTATCTGACGCTTTTAGAGCTACAAGAGCAAAGTTTTTTATAATATCATTTACATCTGACTGGCTTTATCCAACTCAAGAAAACAAAGACATTGTAATTGCCTTAAATTCTATTGGTGCAGATGTAGGTTTTGTTGAGATAGAGTCTGACAAAGGTCACGACTCCTTTTTATTAGATGTTCCAGACTTTTTAAGTGCGCTTAAAAACTTTTTAGATAAATCTTATACAGAAAATTGATTATGAAAAATGAATTTCAAGTAATAGCTGAATTAATTGAAAAAGATAAAAAAGTATTAGATGTAGGTTGTGGAGATGGAATTTTAATGGAGTTTTTAAAAAATAATAAAAATACTAATATTAGAGGACTGGAGATATCAAAAAGTAAAGTACAAGAGTGTATTGCAAAAGGATTGACTGTCATTGAAGGAAATGCAGAAAAAGATCTAAAACAATTTCCAGACAAATCTTTCGAATATGTTGTTCTTAGTCAAACTCTTCAAGCTTTCTTAAACCCTGAGCTAGTTATAAACGAACTTTTAAGAGTTGGAAAAAAAGCGATTGTAACTATTCCAAACTTTGGTTATTGGAGAGTCAGACTTCATTTGCTTATAAAAGGCACAATGCCAATTACTAAGACATTACCAGATGAGTGGTACAATACTCCTAATATTCATATGTGTTCAATAAAGGATTTTTTTTACTTTGCAAAATCAAGAAACATCAAAATCTTTAAATCATTGGCTATAAATAATCAGGATGTTTCAATAATAAATGATAGCAATTTAACAATTAAAAATTTTTTTGCAAATCTAGGAATATTTTTAATAGAGAAATAAAATGAAAGTAGAAATAATTTCATGTCTCCAAGATAATTATAGTTATTTAATTGTAGATGAGACCAATAATTTGGCATGTATTGTTGACCCAAGCGAGGCCAGTCCAGTAATTGATTATCTAAAAAATAAAAATATTAATCTAAAATATATTTTAAATACTCATCATCATTTTGATCATATTGGAGGTAATAAGGAATTAAAAAAAAAATATAATAGTATTGTTGTTGGCTTTAAACATGATTCAGAAAGAATTCCAGAAATTGATATTTGTCTTGAAGACAATGAAATATGGAAAAGTGATAATTTTGCAGCTAAAATAATTCATGTTCCTGGACATACTAAGGGCCATATTTGTTTTCATTTTTATAAAGATAAATTACTATTTACTGGAGATACTCTTTTTTCCCTTGGCTGTGGGAGAATTTTTGAAGGTACCTACGAACAAATGTTTAGTTCTTTAAATAAGATTAAAGCTATGCCTCTTGATACACAAATTTATTGTGGTCACGAATATACTCTTAATAATTCAAAATTTTGTATCAAACATGACTCTGAAAATTTAAATCTTAAAAAAAAAATACAAAATATTCAAATAAAGTTAAAGAATAGCTTGCCCACAATTCCGTCTACACTTAAAGAAGAATTGGATTGCAATATTTTTCTAAGAGCAAAAGATGTCAAAACCTTTTCAAAACTGCGAGATTTAAAGGATAATTTCTAGTTAATTCGGCTTGACTAAAACTTAGCTACAACTATATTGCGAATACTTAAATAAATATTCATACTATGTCTTACGCAGTTATAAAAACAGGTGGAAAACAATATAAAGTAAAGTCTGGAGAAATTCTTAAGATAGAGAAGCTTCCAGATTCAAAACCTGAAACAAAAATCGAATTTAATGAAATCCTAGCATATGGGGATGATAAATCTATTGAGGTCGGAGCTCCTCATGTGAGTGGAGCAAAAGTCGAAGCTGATTTAATTAAAAACAGTAAAAATAGAACTATACTAATTTTTAAAAAAAGAAGAAGACACAATTCAAGAAGAAAAAATGGACATCGACAAGAGTATTCTATGATAAGAATAAATAAAATTTTTTCAAAAGATGGTAAAGTTTTATCTGAAGCTGAAAAAGTTTCTAAAAAGCCAAAAAAAGAAGAAACTAAAGAAGCGGTAAGCAAATAAAACAAGGTAAATTATGGCAACAAAAAAAGCAGGTGGATCATCAAGAAACGGACGAGATAGTGCCGGACGAAGATTGGGTGTTAAAAAATATGGCGGTGAAACAGTCGTACCTGGTAATATAATTGTAAGACAAAGAGGAACTAAAATTTTTCCTGGTGAGAATGTAGGCATGGGTAAAGATCATTCTATTTTTTCAATAGTTAAAGGTAAAGTTGTATTCAAAAAATCAAAAGCAGATAGAACTTTCGTTTCAGTAAAGCCCAATTAATAGTACAACCAAAGTAGATGTTGTATTATGAAATTTCTAGATCAAGTCAAAATTTATATTAAAGCTGGTAATGGCGGAGATGGATCCCCAAGTTTCAGAAGAGAGAAATATGTTGAATTTGGAGGTCCAGATGGTGGAGACGGCGGTAAAGGTGGATCAATAGTTTTAAAGTCAGAGGAAAATTTAAATACCTTAATTGATTATCGATATCAGCAGCATCATAAAGCAGAAAGAGGTGAAAATGGTGCAGGACAAAATAGGACAGGAAAAAGTGGTGATGATCTAGTTCTTAAAGTTCCCCTCGGTACACAAGTCTTTGAAGAAGACAATAAGACATTACTTTTTGATTTTAGTAAAAAAGGAGAAGAATTTATTGCAGCAAATGGTGGTAAAGGCGGTCTTGGAAATACCAGATTTAAAAGTTCAACTAATAGAGCTCCAAGAAAGTTTACTAAAGGAACTGTTGGGGAGGATTTTATAATTTGGCTTCAACTAAAAACAATTGCAGACATCGGTATAATTGGTTTACCAAATGCAGGCAAGTCCAGCTTGCTCGCCGCACTTACAAATGCAAATCCAAAAATAGCAAATTACAGATTTACTACATTAAATCCTAATCTTGGTGTTGCTTCTTATGATGATAAAGAAATTACAATTGCGGATATACCTGGATTAGTAGAAGGAGCACATGAGGGTGTAGGTCTTGGGATTCAATTTTTAAAACACATTGAAAGATGTAAATCGCTTTTACATTTAATTGACATTACAAATATTGATCTCAATGAGTCTTACGATCAGGTCAAAAATGAATTAAAAAGCTACAGCTCTAAATTATTAGATAAAAAAGAGCTTATAGTGCTAAATAAAATTGATTTAATTGATAAGGATACTGCAAAAGAGGTAATTGATCATTTTTCCAAAAATAAAAAATGTGAGATATTGACTATGACAACTTTAGAAAAAAGTTCTATATCTAAAATAAAGGCTAAACTTTTATCTTATGTATCTTAAAAATTCTAAAATAATTGTTGTGAAAATCGGTTCTTCACTAATTGTAGATAAAAATAAAAAAATTAGAAAGAAATGGCTATCAAGTTTTGCAAAAGATATCAAAAAATTAAGGGATAGAAATCAAAAAGTTGTAATTGTGAGTTCAGGTGCGATAGCTCTTGGTTGTAAAAAAATGGATTATAATAAAAAAAATATTAAACTAGATCAAAGTCAAGCTATTGCATCTATAGGTCAAATTGAATTAATGAATTTATTTTCACAAACATTTGCTAGATTTAAACTTAACATTTCTCAAATACTTCTTACTCTTGAAGATACAGAGGAAAGAAGAAGATCTTTAAATGCCAAAAGGACTTTTGAAAATTTGTTTGAATTAGGATTTATCCCAATAGTAAATGAAAATGATACTATAGCTACAACAGAAATAAAGTATGGAGATAACGACAGGTTGGCATCTAGAGTTACACAAATTACTAACGCAGACACCTTAATTCTTCTTTCTGATGTTGATGGACTTTACACAAAAAACCCCAAAATTTTTAAAGATGCAAAATTACTTAAGATAGTTAAAGATTTAAAAAAAGATTTAAGCAATGTAAATATTAAAGGTATGAATGAATTTGGTAGTGGAGGTATGCAAACTAAGATTGAGGCTGCAAAAATTTGTCAACTGGCAGGCAGTAGTATGGTCATTGCAAATGGGCTACATAATAACCCAATCACAAAAATAATTGAGCAAAATGAGTGCACCTGGTTTAGTCCTAAGGTCTCAAAACTTGACGCGAGAAAAAAATGGATAATAAGCTCGATAGCACCAAAAGGAGAAATTATTATTGATGATGGGGCAAAAAAAGCGCTACGATCAGGCAAAAGTTTACTAGCTGCTGGAATAAAAAAAATTTCAGGAAAATTTAATAAAGGGGATCATATAAAAATTTTGGATAAGAAGAATGTTGAATGTGCAAGAGGATTAAGTTCATTCACTTCTGATGAGATAATTAAAATTATGGGTCATCATTCAAATCAAATTGAAAAATTATTAGGTTATGTTTCTAAATCTGAGGTAATTCATAAAGATGATATGGTGGAAGTTTAAATGATCAAATATATGAATTTAGTTGGAAGAAAAGCAAGAAAAGCTTTTGAACAGAAAATTGATACAAAAATCAAAAATAAAGTATTAAATAAATACGCAGAATTATTAGGTAATGAAAAAAAATTAATACTTAAGCAAAACTTAAAAGATGCAAATTTCGCCAAAAAAACAGGTATTAAAAATAATTTAATTAATAGACTTTTAATAAATGAAACTAAGTTAAAAAATATTCAAAATTCAATTATTAAAATTGCAAAATTAAAAGATCCAGTTGGAAATACTTTAGAAAAATGGAAAAGGCCTAATGGTTTGAATATTAGTAAAATATCAATACCTATAGGAGTAATTGGAGTCATTTACGAGAGTAGGCCAAACGTTACCTCTGATGTAGCTAGTCTATGCTTTAAATCTGGAAATCCAGTAATTTTGAAAGGTGGTTCAGAAGCAATAAATACTAATAAAATTTTAGCAAAGATTTTTCGAAAAGCACTTAAAGTTAATAAAGTTGACGAAAACTTTATTCAATTCATTGATACAAAACAGAGAAGAGTTGTGGATATAATGCTGTCAGGTATGAAAAAATATATTGATGTAATTATTCCTAGAGGAGGGAAAAACTTAGTAAAAAGAGTTCAAGATTTATCTAGTGTACCAATTATTGGGCACCTTGAAGGACTTTGTCATACATATGTTGATAAAGATGCAACTTTAACTATGGCAAAAAAAGTTGTTTTTAATGCAAAATTAAGAAATACAAGTATCTGCGGTGCAACAGAAACTATTCTGATTCATAAAAAAGTTGCAAAAAAATTTTGTAATCCAATTTTGAAAGAACTACAAAATAAAAATTGCAAAATATATGGAAATAAGTTTTTAAAAAAGTATTACATGGGAAAAATATTACCAGCTAAAGAGAAAAATTGGTCTACAGAATATTTAGCGCCTGCAGTATCAGTAAAAATTGTAAATAATCTTGAAGAAAGTATTGATCATATAAACAAATATGGAACAATGCACACAGATTGTATAATTACAAATAATAAAAAAACAGCCAAAAACTTTTTAAGGAATATTAAAAGCTCAATTGCTATGCATAATACATCAACTCAATTTGCTGACGGTGGAGAATTTGGATTCGGTGGAGAAGTAGGAATTTCTACAAATATATTACCTCCAAGAGGACCTGTAGGATTAAATCAATTAGTTTCTTATAAATATGAAGTTACGAGTAAAGGAAAAACAAGAAAATAAATTGAATACTAAAAAAATCAAAATCGGGGTTCTGGGAGGTTCTTTTGATCCTGCACATAAAGGACACTTAGCAATATCTAAAGAAGCAAAAAAGAGATTTCAACTTCAGAATATAATCTGGGCTATAACAAAAAAAAATCCCTTTAAAGCTGAAAGTGAAACAACGGTTTTAAAAAGAATTAAAGAATGTAAACGTATCATTGGCTCAAATTCATTTATAAAAGTGAAATTTTATGAAAATTTAATTAAATCAAACAAAACCATTGATCTCATCAATCACTTAAAAAAAAATAAAAATATTGAAATCTATTTTTTAATGGGTGCAGATAATTTAATTAGCTTCCACAAATGGCATATGTCGAAATTAATTTCACAAAAATGCAACATTTTGGTATTTGATCGTCATGGTTATAAAAAAAATTCATTAAAATCAAAGACATTTAAGCAGCTTAATAAAGATGTGCTTAAATTTATTGAATTTAAAAAAGTCAACATTTCATCTTCTCAATTAAGAAAAATTTGATATTCTTAAATTAATTAATGGATAAAATTTCAGATCTTAAAAAGATTGTAATCAACACTCTTGATCTCAATAAAGCACAGGACATAATAACAATTGATTTAAAAGATAAGAGTTCAATGGCTGATTATATGATTATTGCCAGCGGCACCTCTTCAAGACATATTCAGTCATTATCAGAACAAGTCTTAGAAAAGTTAAAAAAAAATGGAGTTCCAGATTCTAAGATTGAGGGTAAACAAAGTAATGAATGGAAATTAGTTGATGGTATAGATTTAATTGTTCATATTTTTCATCCTGAAAAAAGAAAATTTTATGAACTTGAAAAAATTTGGTCAGAATTTATTCCAAAAGAAAAAGTTATGATATGAAATTATTTAAAACATATTTAATAATTTCTTTATCTATTTTTTTTTTTAATAACAGTGTAAATACTGCTGAGACTGATATTTATAAAAAAATTGATCTTTTTGGTGAAGTCTTAGAAAAAATAAATAAAGAATACGTAGATGAGATAAATCAGTCTGAAAGTATGGACTCGGCAATCAATGGTCTCCTTCAATCTCTTGATCCTTACTCCGCATATATGTCGCCAAAAATTCTTGAACAGATGCAAACAGAGACAAGTGGTGAATTTGGAGGTTTAGGTATTGAAGTAAGTATGGAGGCTGGTGTAGTTAAGGTAATATCACCTATAGATGATACACCCGCTTCAAAGGCAGGACTAAAAGCTGGTGACTACATTGTAAAAATAAATAATATTCAAGTGCAAGGTAAATCCTTGGCAGAAGCTGTAGATTTGATGAGGGGGCCGGTTGGTTCTGGAATAGAACTAACTGTGAGACGAAGAGGAGAAAAAAAAGCACTAACATTTAATATTGTTAGAGAAATAATAGAAATTCAATCAGTCAAATCTGAAATTTTAGAAAATAATATAGGGTATATAAGACTTACATCATTTAATGAAAATAGTAGCGATCAAATTGAAAAACAGATTAAAAAATTAAAAAAAAATGAAAGTGTAAATGCGTTTATTTTAGATCTAAGAAATAATCCTGGAGGACTATTATCTCAAGCTATAACAATCTCAGATTTTTTTTTAAATAACGGGGAGATAGTATCTACAAAAAGTAGAAAAAAATCAGAAAATAGAAAGTGGTTTGCTAAAAAAGGAGATATTACAGATGGAAAAACATTGTTAGTATTGATTAATTATGGTTCAGCCTCTGCCTCTGAAATAGTGGCTGGTGCACTTAAGGACCATAAAAGAGCAATAATTGTTGGAGAAAACAGTTATGGAAAAGGATCTGTTCAATCGATAATTCCACTTAAAAATAAAGGTGCTATACGATTAACTGTTGCAAAATATTATCTGCCGTCTGGAAAGTCTATTTCTGAGGTCGGTGTCAGACCTGATATAGAAATCAATGAAGACGGAGATGATTTTAAGATAAAGAGTGAAACAGACAATCAACTAAGTTACGCCATTAAGTTACTCAACGGATAATATGGATAAGAAATATAGCAACTTACCACTAAGAAGTGGCGTGGGAATTGTAGTTTTAAATGAAGAAAACAAAGTATTCGTAGCAAAGAGAATTGATAATCCAAAAAATTTTTGGCAGATGCCTCAGGGAGGAGTTGACTCTGGTGAAGATTTTTTGAAGGCTGCTTATAGAGAGCTAGAAGAAGAAACTAGTATTAAAAGCGTTAAACTTATCAAAGAGTTAGATGGTATGATAACTTATGAACTTCCAGAACGTCTGCTAGGTATTATTTGGAAGGGTAAATATAGAGGGCAGAAACAAAAATGGTTTTTAATGAGATTTACGGGTGAGGATAAGGAAATTAATATTAACACTCATCATCCAGAGTTTTTAGATTGGAAATGGATAGAGCTAGATCAACTAACTAAAGTAGTGGTAGATTTTAAGTTGCATGTTTACAAAGAAGTACAAGAAAAAGTTGAAAAATTAATCTAATTGAGCGTTTTTAAAACTTCGATTTTTTGATCAATTAAATACCTAGACTGGTCATTTATTTCTTCCTTACCAGATTCTTCCTCCGCTTGTTTCAGTAAATCTTGTTTTTTGGATTTATCCATATCAGCAATATTAAATATGGAGCTAGTTAGAATTGAAAGATTATTATTTTTAAATTCAACAATGCCATCTTCAATATAATAACTTTCATTACCTGATTTTGATAAAATTTTAACAATTCCAGGCTTTAAAAAAGAAATAATTGAAATATGATCTTTTAATATTCCCATTTCTCCTTCATAGGCAGGCACAACAACTTCGGAAACGTCATCTTTTACTAAAAAAGATTTTTCTGGATTTACAATTTCAATTTTAAATTCTTCACTCATTAAGCAGCCGCTTCTTTTTCTATTTTCTTAGCTTTTTCAATTGCTTCCTCAATAGTACCAACCATATAAAATGCTGCTTCTGGTAAATGATCGTATTCACCTTTACAAATAGCATCAAAACCTTTGATGGTTGATTCTAAATCAACTAATTTTCCAGGTGAACCAGTAAAAACTTCAGCTACAAAAAACGGTTGAGATAAAAATCTTTGTATTTTTCTGGCTCTAGCAACTACTAATTTATCCTCTTCAGATAATTCATCCATACCAAGAATTGCAATAATATCTTGAAGTGACTTATAAGATTGTAATATTTTTTGGACATCTCTTGCTACCTTGTAGTGTTCGTCTCCCACAACTCTTGGGTCCAAAATTCTGGATGTAGAATCTAATGGATCAACAGCTGGATATATACCAATTTCAGCGATCTGTCTTGAAAGTACAGTTGTTGCATCCAAGTGTGCAAATGAAGTTGCTGGAGCTGGATCAGTTAAGTCGTCAGCTGGTACATAAATTGCTTGAACTGATGTAATTGAACCCTTGTTTGTTGTTGTAATTCTTTCCTGTAGATTTCCCATGTCCGTAGCAAGTGTTGGTTGATAGCCAACAGCAGACGGAATTCTTCCTAATAGTGCTGAAACCTCTGAGCCAGCTTGAGTAAACCTAAAAATGTTATCAACAAAGAAAAGGACATCTTGACCTTCTTGGTCTCTGAAATACTCAGCAACTGTCAAACCTGTAAGCGCTACTCTTGCTCTTGCCCCTGGAGGCTCATTCATCTGTCCATAAACTAGTGCAGCTTTAGATCCAGGACCATCTTTTTTTATTACTCCAGAATCCATCATCTCATGATAAAGGTCGTTTCCTTCTCTAGTTCGTTCACCTACTCCTGCAAAAACTGAAAATCCTCCATGTGCTTTTGCAACGTTATTTATCAATTCCATAATTAAGACTGTTTTACCTACTCCAGCTCCACCAAATAGTCCAATTTTTCCACCTTTTGCATAAGGTGCTAACAGGTCAATAACCTTAATACCAGTTACAAGAATTTCTGTTTCAGTTGACTGATCATTAAATTCAGGGGCTGCTCTGTGAATTGGCCAACTTTCTTTTGTTTTAACTTCCCCTCTTTCATCTATAGGCTCACCAATTACATTAATAATTCTTCCAAGAGTTTCAGGTCCAACAGGTACTTGAATAGGAGCATTAGTATTTATTACTTCATCACCTCTTTTTAGTCCTTCAGTAGCATCCATCGCAATTGTTCTAACTGTTGTTTCACCTAAATGTTGAGCAACCTCTAAGACTAACCTGTTATCCCCATTTTTACATTCCAATGCTGTTAGAATTTCTGGAAGTTCTCCGTCAAATTTTACGTCAACTACTGCTCCAATAACTTGTGTGATTATTCCTTTGCTCATAATTATAAACTTTCTGCTCCTGATATGATTTCTATTAGTTCTTTTGTAATTGCTGCCTGACGACTTCTATTATACTGGATAGTAAGTTTGTCAACCATTTCACCTGCGTTACGAGTTGCGTTATCCATTGCACTCATCCTTGATCCTTGTTCGCTAGCTGAATTCTCTAACATTGCTTTAAATATTTGTGTTGAAATATTTTTTGGTAATAAATTGCTTAAAATCTCATCTTCATCTGGTTCAAATTCATAACTTTCCTCTGAAGTATTCTCTTCACTATCTTCGCTATTCAAAGGTATTATCTGTTGGGCCTGAGGAATTTGAGTGATCACATTTTTAAATTGGTTATAAAAAATAGTACATATATCAAATTCACTACTCTCAAATTTATCTATTACTATCTTACCAACCTTGTCAGCATCAAAGTAATTGGCATTTTTTGACTCTTTAAAAGAAATATTTTCAACAATTTTATCACCATACATTCTCTTTAACTGATCATTTCCTTTTGAGCCTACAGTTATGATTTTAAGTTCTTTTCCCTCGCTTAAAATTTTAGAGAAGTAACTTTTGGCTTTTTTAATTATATTAGAATTGAAACCCCCACATAGTCCTCTATCTGATGTCATTACAACACATAAATGAACCTTGTCATTTCCTGTTCCTGATAAAAGTTTTGGAGCATTCTCTTTATCGGATATTCCACTAGACAAGTTTAAAATGACATTATTCATTTTTTCTGAGTAAGGCCTTCCCTTTTCTGCACTTTCTTGAGCTTTTCTAAGTTTTGCTGCAGCAACCATCTTCATAGCTTTTGTAATTTTCTGTGTAGACTTAACACTTGCTATTCTTTTTTTTAAATCGTCTAAACTTGCCATTTTTTATTATGATTTAAAGTTTTGTTTAAGTTGCGTGATTACTTCTACCAATAGTTTTTCTTTATCTTCTTCAAGTTTTCCAGAACTTTGGATAGAGTCAATTATTTCAGGCTTATCAGATTTGCATTTTTCAATTATTTTTGTTTCGAACTCTGCAATATCTTTTAAATCTATGTCATCCAAATAACCTTTAACTCCACAAAAAACAGATACTACTTGCTCTGCGACTGTCAGTGGTGAATATTGTTTTTGTTTTAAAAGTTCTGTCAATTTTGAACCTCTATTAAGTAGTTGTTGCGTAGAAGCATCTAAATCTGATCCAAATTGAGCAAAAGCTGCCATTTCTCTGTACTGAGCTAACTCAAGTTTCATGGAGCCTGATACTTTTTTCATGGCTTTTGTTTGAGCTGAAGATCCAACCCTCGATACAGACAAACCAACGTTAATTGCTGGTCTAATACCTTGGTTAAAAAGCTCTGTTTCTAAAAATATTTGGCCATCTGTAATTGAAATAACATTTGTTGGAATAAATGCAGAAACATCACCTCCTTGTGTTTCAATTATTGGAAGTGCAGTTAATGAACCTCCACCATGTTCATCACTAAGTTTTGCAGCTCTTTCTAATAATCTACTGTGCAAATAAAACACATCTCCTGGGTAAGCTTCCCTTCCTGGAGGTCTTCTTAAAAGAAGAGACATTTGTCTATATGCAACAGCTTGTTTCGATAGATCATCATAAATAATTAACGCGTGCATTCCATTATCCCTAAAATATTCACCCATTGCGCATCCTGTATAAGGAGCTAAAAATTGTAATGGCGCTGAGTCTGATGCTGTAGCAGCAACAATAGTTGTGTATTCCATTGCTCCAGCTTCTTCTAAAGTTTTTTGAATTTGTCTTACTGTTGATCTTTTTTGACCTACTGCAACATAGATACAGTATAATTTTTGTTTCTCATCACCTGACTCGTTAATTTTTTTCTGATTTATAATTGCATCGACAGCAACAGCAGTTTTACCTGTCTGTCTATCTCCAATAATTAATTCTCTTTGACCTCTTCCAATTGGCACTAAACTATCAATTGATTTTAAACCAGTTTGCATTGGTTCACTAACTGATTGTCTCGGGATAATACCAGGGGCTTTAACTTCTACCCTTGTTTTTTTAACACTTTTATCAAGCGCTCCTTTTCCATCAATTGGATTTCCAAGACCATCAACCACTCTACCCAAAAGTTCTTTTCCTACTGGTGTATCAACAATATTTCCTGTTCTTTTTACAATATCACCTTCTTTGATATTTCTGTCGTCACCAAAAATTACAACACCAACATTTTCACTTTCCAAGTTAAGAGCCATACCTTTTGAACCATCAGCAAACTCAACCATCTCACCGGCCTGAACATTATCTAAGCCATAAATTCTAGCAATACCATCTCCAACGGATAATACCTGGCCAACTTCAGTAACCTCTATCTTTTCACCAAAATTTTTAATTTGTTCTTTTAATATTTTTGTAACTTCTGAAGGATTGATTTCCATTTATGCCTCTATCATTCTGTTTTCAATTTGTTGTAATTTATTTTTAATTGAGGTGTCAACCATAGTACTTTCTACTTGAAGTACTAAACCTCCTATTAAACTTTTATCATATTTGTAGTTTAATTTTATTTTTGAGCTAAAATTTTTAGTGAGCTCCTCTGTAATATTATTTATTTCATCATTAGATAATTCTTTTGCTGATTTTAATTCTGCTTTAAGTTCACCTCTTTTTTTTGAACATATCTCAACAAAATTTTTAAGAATTCTCTCTAAAAAAAAGAACCTTCTTTTTTGAATTAAAAAATTTAGAAAATTTTTAAATAAAGTTTCAAATTTATAATTTTCTGAAATTGAATTTGTAATCTTTAATAAATCATCCTGTTTTGTTGTTGGATCTTTAATTAAATTTTTAAAGTCATCACTTGTGTTTATCAATTCTAAGACAGATAAACACTGTTCCTCAATTTGAGTCAAAAGATTGCTTTCGTTGGATAGCTCATAAAGTGCAAGCGAATATCTTTCGGCTGAAGTTATTGAAAATCCCGTGTCTTTGCTCAACTTTGTTCCTCTATAATGTTGAAGATTAAATTAAAATCAGGCTCTAATTAGCATATGACCTTTATGTCTTCAAGTAACCGATTTGTTAAAAAGGCTTTTTTTTACTCATTAATTGAAGTTTATAGGGTCAACATCAACTGAAAGTTTTATTCCAGACGCAAACTTATAATTTGGTATAATTTTTGCGATTGAGTTTTGTACTTTCATTGATTTAATTCCTCTTATTAACAATCTAACTCTAAATTTTCTCTTCAATCTAAATATGGGTGCATTTACTGGGCCCAATACTTTTCCTTCAATTTTAGTTTCTATAAAATTTTTAAATCCTAAAGCCTCTGTTTCTAATTTATGCTCATTTTCACCTGTAAGAATTAGTGAGATAAATCTTTGAAAAGGTGGAAGTTTATTTTTTTTTCTAATCTCTAACTCTCTTTCTAAAAAAATATCAGGATTTTTATTAGTAATATCATCAATCACTTTTGTATCATGCTTATAAGTTTGAAAATAAACCGTAGCTGGTTTCCCAGTTCTTCCCGCTCTTCCTGAAAGTTGGTGATAAAGTTGTAAATTCTTTTCAGCTCCTCTCAAATCGTGTCCTTGAGATGAAAGATCGATGTCGACAACTACAATACAATTTAAACTTGGAAAATGAAATCCTTTTGAAATTAATTGAGTTCCAACTAAAATATTAGTTTCATTTTTAATAATTTTATCTAACTTATCCATTGAGTCTTTTTTATTCATTGTATCGCTTGAAAAGATTTCAATTTTCTTATCTGGAAATTTTCTTTTTACTTCATCTGATATTCTTTCAACACCAGGACCACTAAAAATAAATTCACAATTTCCTTCTTTTGGACAGTCTCTTTTCAAATGAGATTTAAATCCACAGTAATGACAAAGCAAATTACCTTTATTTTTATGATAAACTAAATTGATACTACAGTTTGGACATGAAAAACTTGTGTAACATTTATTGCATAATACATGTGGTGAAAACCCACGTCTGTTTAAAAAAAATAAAACTTGATCCTTTTTTTCTAAATGAGAATTTACTTTTTTAATAATTTCACTTGATAACCACGATTGTTTTTCCAACTTAGAATTATTTAAATTTATAATTTCATAATTAGGGAGAGAAGCATTTTGATATCTCTGGTTTAATCTAGATAAACCATATTTTCCTTTTTTTATATTTTCATATGTTTCAACAGATGGAACTGCAGTTATAAGATTTATTGGAATATTTTCAAATGATGCTCTAGCTATTGCCATGTCTCTAGCGTTGTAAGTTATCCCCTCATCTTGCTTAAATGATTGATCGTGTTCTTCATCAACAATAATTATTCCAAGTTTTTTAAACGGTAAAAATAAAGACGATCTTGCTCCAATTATAACTTGAATTTTTCCATTAGAAATTCCATTCCATATTATTTCTTTTTTCTTTTTTGATATTCCCGAATGCCAAACAGCTGGATTAAAACCAAAATATTCAACAAATTTTTGCTCAAATTGGCCCGTTAGTCCTATCTCTGGTAATAATATTAAGCCTTGAAAGCCTTTCTTTATTATTGATTTTAATGCCTCAAAATAAACAAAAGTTTTTCCAGAGCCAGTTGTTCCTTGTAATACGTGTACTCTAAATTTATTGTTTAAAATGACCATTTCCTTTAGAGATTTCTTTTGGTCCTCAGAGAGTTTTATTGAATTATTTTTTATATTGCTTTCAAAAACTTGAAAATTATTTTTTATATTATCTTCAATTGCATTGTTGCTCAATAGCATCAATTTTAAAGCCATGCCCTTTGGAATAATATTGTATTCTGAAAACCAATTTAAAAAGTTTATAGTTGTTTTTTTTAGAGGTTTAACTTTTAATTTCTTAAAAACTTTTTTTAATTTAAATTTTTTTTGTTCATTTTCTTCTAATTTATCCCATACCACTCCAGTAAGTTTATTTTTACCAAAAGGTACTGATACATATTCACCAATTTTTAAATCTAAATTACTTTCATATGTGAATGGATAATTAAATATATTTGGTAATAGAATCGGATATTTCATATTTTATAATATGAAAAAAAATTAAGAGTGTATTGCTCTTTTATCTACTGATAAAGCTGCCTCTTTTACTGCCTCTGAAAAAGTTGGGTGAGCATGACATGTACGTGCTATATCCTCTGAACTAGCTCCAAATTCCATGGCAACGCCAATTTCAGCAATCAACTCACCAGCATGAGGGCCTATTATATGAGCACCCAACACTTTATCTGTTTTTTCATCAGCTAAAATTTTCACAAATCCTTCTGCATCATCAATAGCTTTAGCTCTTGAATTAGCCATAAATGAAAATTTTCCAACTTTATATTTTATTTTAGAATCTTTTAATTGTTCCTCTGTTTTACCAATCGCTGCAACTTCTGGTGTGGTATATACAACACCTGGAATAGTATCATAATTGACATGCCCTGATTGTCCTGCAATGTTTTCAGCAACAGCAATACCTTCATCTTCAGCTTTATGAGCAAGCATGGGTCCTGATATTACATCACCAATTGCATATATATTCTCTAAATTTGTTTTAAATGATTTATCAGTTTTAATTCTTTTTCTATCGTCCAGTTCAACTCCAACAGTTTCTAAATTTAAGCCCTCAGTATTTGCCTTCCTACCAACAGAAATTAAAACTACATCACAATCTAAATCATTTTTATTTCCTTCTTTATCTACAGTGGATACTGTTACTCCAGATTTATTTTTTTTAATTTTTTCAACTTTATTTTGCATATTAAACTTAATGCCTTGTTTCTTTAGAATTTTCATAAATTCTGAGGATATTTCTTTATCCATACCTGGTGTGATGTGATCTAAAAACTCTACCACCTGTACTTCAGAACCCAGTCTTGACCAAACCGATCCCATTTCTAATCCAATATAACCGCCGCCCACAACAACCATTTTATTTGGAACTTTTTCAAGCTTTAATGCACCAGTCGAAGAAACTATTTTTTGCTCATCAATTTCAATTCCTGGTAATGAAGTAGCTACAGATCCTGTTGCTATTATAGTTTTTTCAGACTGTATAATAGTCTCTTTATTTTCATTATCTTTAATTGAAATTTCGTTTTGAGTTTTGAAACTACCATAACCTTTGAAATAAGTTACTTTGTTTTTCTTAAATAAAAATTCAACCCCTTTTGTTAGAACAGTTACAGCTTTATCTTTACTTTTCATCATTTTATTAAGGTTTAGCTTAACATCTCCTACTTCTATTCCTTTGTTAGCCAATCCCTTAACTTTATGAAATTCCTCAGATAAATTTAACAAACTCTTTGATGGTATACAGCCAATATTTAAGCAGGTGCCTCCTAAAGAACCTCTAGATTCTATACATGCTGTTTTCAATCCTAATTGAGAAAGTCTAATCGCACAAACATATCCACCAGGTCCACCACCAATTACTACTGCTTGAAATTTTTCTGACATCTAAATATCCAAAAACAACCTTCTCGGGTCCTCTAAATTTTCCTTTATCGTTTTAAGAAATGACACTGACTCTTTACCATCAATAATTCTATGATCATACGACAAAGCTAAATACATTATTGGTCTTATTTTAATTTCTCCATCAACAACAGCAGGTCTTTCAACAATATTATGCATTCCTAGAACACCAGATTGTGGAAGGTTCAATATAGGTGTTGAAAGCATAGAACCATAAACTCCACCATTACTTATTGTGAATGTTCCTCCTTGAAGATCCTCAATTGCCAATTTTCCATCCTTCGCTTTTTCAGAAATTTCTTTAATATTTTTTTCAATATCTGCAAAAGATAACTCATCTGCATTTCTTAAAACTGGTACTACTAAACCTTTATCAGTTCCAACCGCAAAACTAATATTATAATAATTTTTGTAAATTATTTCATCCCCATCGATTTCTGCATTTACTGCTGGAAAATTCTTTAAAGCAACAACGCATGCTTTTACAAAAAATGACATAAAGCCAAGTTTAATATTATATCTAGATTGAAAATCTTCCTGATTTTCTTTTCTCATTTGCATAATACTTGTCATGTCGACTTCGTTGAATGTTGTTAGTAAGGCTGCATTTTCTTGAGCTTGCTTTAATCTTTTAGCAATAGTTTGTCTAAGTCTGGTCATCTTGATTCTTTCTTCTTGACCATATTGAATTTTTCTCTCTGAAGGTTTTGGATTTACTCCCATCATACTTATCAAGTCACCTTTAAGAACTCGCCCATCTTTTCCAGAACCTTGAACTGTAGCTAGGTCTATTTTATTTTCAGCAACAATTTTACGAACAGCTGGTGACAGTGTTTGGCTCTGAGTATTGTTAATTGTTGGTGCTTGATCAACAACTTCATCAGATAATACTAAAGGTTTTTCAATTTGCTCGTCTACTTTCAAAGTCTCCTCAAAAACTTTAGGCTCTTTTTTAATTGGGTCTAATTTAATAACGTTATTTTCACTAGGTTCGATCTCTTGTTTTTTAACTTCCTCATTATTTGTAGGAGTGGGTTTGACGCCACTCCCATTTTCAGAAACAGAACCTAGTAAAGCTCCCACTTCCACTACAGACCCGTCTTTAGAATTTATTTCAGTTAATACTCCTTTTATTGGAGAGGGGACTTCTAAATTTACTTTATCTGTTTCAAGTTCAACTATTGGTTCGTCTGCATCAACAGAATCTCCTGTATTTTTTAACCATTTGGCCACTGTTGCTTCGGTTATACTCTCACCAAGTGCAGGAACTACAATTTTTTCACTCATTACAATTTATTCAAAAACCTTATTTATTATTTCTTGTTGTTGAGAATTGTGCCTTTTGGCATATCCGGTTGCTGGACTTGCATCTGGGCTTCTTCCTATATAAGAAATTTTGTTATTATTAGCCTTTAAACTATCTAATGTCCATTGGATATAATCTCTAACTGAAAACCAGGCGCCCATATTTTTAGGCTCCTCTTGGCACCAAAAAAAATTAGCATTTTTTACGTATGGTTTTAACTCATTTACAAGAGCTTTTGCAGGAAAAGGATATAATTGTTCAATTCTAAAAATTATAACATTATCTTTTTTTAGTTTTTCTCTGGCATCCAAAAGATCAAAATATATTTTACCAGAACATAAAATTACTTTTTTTATCTTTGAGCTATCTTTTAGCTCAATAAAACCATCTACTTTTGGATCAATTGCATGATCCCATAATATTCTATGAAAAGTATTTTCTTTATTAAAATCTTTTAAATTTGAAACACAGAACTTATTTCTTAGTAAAGATTTTGGTGTCATAATTATTAATGGCTTTCTAAAATCTCTATGCATTTGTCTTCGTAAAGCATGAAAATAATTGGCAGGGGTAGTACAGTTTAATACTTGCATATTATCATTTGAACAAAGTTGTAAAAATCTTTCTAATCTTGCAGAAGAATGTTCTGGCCCTTGTCCTTCATAGGCATGAGGTAATAACATCACTAATCCAGAAGCTCTATTCCACTTTCTTTCTCCTGATGCTATAAATTGATCAATTACAACTTGTGCACCGTTAGCAAAATCTCCAAATTGAGCTTCCCACAATGTTAATGTATTGGGTTCCACTAAACTATATCCATATTCAAATCCTAAAACAGCAAGTTCAGATAAAAAACTATCAACGACTTCAAATTTTTTTTGTTTACTTGAAATATTGTTTAATGGAATATACCTAGAATTATCAATCTGATCTCTTAAAACTGAATGTCTTTGACTAAATGTTCCTCTACCAGAGTCTTGACCAACGAGCCTAACAGGGTAACCCTCTTCAAGTAAAGAACCAAAAGCTAGCGCTTCTGCTGTAGACCAATCAATATCAAAACCTTTATCTACTGAGTTTTTTCTAATATTCAAAATTTTAGAAATAGTTTTATGAATATTAATTTCTGCAGGTATGGTATTGACTCTATCTGATATCTCTTTAAGTTTGTGTTCATCAAAACCAGTTACACCTCTTTTATCTTTGCCTTTGGATGGTTTGTATCTAGACCATGAGCCCTCAAACCATTCTATTTTAGGTTTATAATCTTTTGCACTTTTATATTGTTCGTCCAATAAATCTTTAAATCCTTTAACATTTTGATCTAAAAGTTTTTGGGTAATTGAGTTTTCATTAACTAACTTATTTCCATATATCTTATAAACACTCGGATGTGCTCTAATTTTTTTATACATCAATGGCTGAGTAAATGAAGGTTCATCCCCTTCGTTATGTCCAAATCTTCTATAACAAATTAGGTCGACTACAACATCTCTATTAAACTTCAGTCTAAATTCAGTAGCAATTCTAGTCGCATAAACAACTGCTTCTGGGTCGTCTCCGTTCACATGAAGAATTGGGGCTTCAACCATTTTTGCAACATCTGATGGGTATGGTGACGACCTGGCAAATCTTGGACTAGTAGTGAAACCAATTTGATTATTTACTATAATATGAATGGTGCCGCCTGTATTATGGCCAGGAAGTCCTGACATAGCAAAACATTCTGCTACCACTCCTTGGCCAGCAAAAGCAGCATCTCCATGAATAAGAATAGGTATAACTTTATTTCTTTCTTTATCTTTATGAAAAAATTGCTTTGCTCTTGTTTGTCCTAAAACTACTGGATTGACAGCTTCTAGGTGAGAGGGATTATCTGTTAAACTTACGTGAACAGAGTTTCCATCAAACTGCCTATCTGAAGATGCACCAAGATGGTATTTTACATCTCCTGCACTTTCCTCAGAATCTGAGCTTACTTCCCCTGCAAATTCATTAAATATCCTTTTATATGATTTTTGTAACACATTTGCCAAAACATTAAGTCTACCTCTATGAGACATTCCAATTTTAACTTCTTTAATCTGATTTTGCCCACCAATTTTAATTATTTGCTCAAGAGCTGGTATTAAACTTTCACCTCCATCAAGACCAAATCTTTTTGTACCAACATATTTAGTAGCTAAAAATTTTTCAAAACCTTCTGCTTGTACAAGTTTATTTAGTATCGCCTCTTTACCATTCTTCGTAAAATTTAAAGCATTTTGATCTTGCTCTATTCTGTCTCTAAACCATTTTCTCTCAACTGGATTTGAAACATGCATAAACTCATAACCAATATTTCCACAATATGTTTTTTTTAAAAATTTTAGTATTTCTCTAATATTTGCATATTTTTTATTAATTACTCCATTTAAGAAAATTTTCTTTTCATAATTCTGTTTTTTAAAACCATAAAATTCAGGATGTAATTCATCAAGATACTCAGATTCTCTCATTTCTAGTGGATCTAAATTTGCTAATAAATGTCCTCTCAATCTATAAGCACGTATTAAGGCAACAGCACTTATGGAATCTTTGTTAGAGTCTGCAAGTAATTGAAAATTGAATTTTTCTGATGAATCTATTTTTTCATTATTTACTTTATTGTTATCCTCTATCTCTATTTTTTTTTGTAATTCATCAATATCTATTTTTACTTTTGAAGGCCCCCAAGATGGCCCATTTATTTCTGAAGCAATAACTTTTATCTCTTCGCCTATACCCTCAAAATAATTTACCCAGCTCTCAGGTAATTCAGGATCTTTATTGATAAACTTAAGATACATTTGTTCAATAAATGCACTATTAGACTTATTTAAGAATGAAGTTTTTTCAAATTCAAGATTTTTTGATGAAGACATCTTTTTTACTTAATATATCCTTCTAATAGTATTTTTCAATTAGACAGTTTATTAAACAATGTTTTTCCAATAATTGATGGTGATTCTGCAACTGTAATCCCACATTCTTCCATCTTTTTTATTTTGTCTTTTGCCCCACCTTTGCCTCCAGAAATAATAGCCCCTGCATGACCCATTCTTCGACCTGGCGGAGCTGTAATTCCTGCTATAAATCCAACTATAGGTTTTTTAATTTTATGATTTTTGATAAATTCTGAAGCCTCTTCCTCTGCTGTACCCCCTATTTCACCAATCATTAAAATCGACTCTGTCTCATCATCATTTAAAAATAAATCTAAACAATCTATAAAATTTGTACCGTTGATTGGATCTCCTCCAATGCCAATACAAGTTGATTGACCCAGTCCATTTTCAGTAGTTTGTGCTACTGCCTCATAAGTTAGTGTTCCTGATCTAGAAACGATACCAACCGAACCTCTTTTATGAATATTTCCAGGCATTATTCCAATTTTACATTCATCAGGTGTAATTATTCCTGGGCAGTTTGGCCCAATAAGACGACTATTTGAGTTAGCTAAACTTTGTCTTACTTTAAGCATATCCTGAACTGGAATGCCTTCTGTAATACAAACAATAAGATCTATTGAAGCATCTATTGCTTCAATGATTGCAGCAGCTGCAAATTTTGCTGGAACATAGATCATAGTGGCGTCTGCACCTACCTCATTTTTTGCCTCCAACACTGTATTGAAAACTGGTCTTTCTAAATGTTTTTGGCCTCCTTTTTTAGGGGTTACTCCACCTACAAGATTTGTCCCATACTTTATTGCTTGTTCAGAGTGGAATGTGCCATGAGATCCTGTGAAGCCCTGACAAATAACTTTTGTATTTTTGTTTACTAATACTGACATTTATTTTATCGCCTCAACAATTTTTTTAGCAGCATCATCTAGATTTTCTGCTGATATTAACTTCAAACCAGAACTATCGAGTATTTCTTTACCTTGCTTAAAATTTGTACCTGCAAGTCTAACCACTAAAGGAACACTAATATTTACCTCCTTAGCAGCGTCTACTACCCCTTGTGCCAGCACATCACATCTCATAATTCCTCCAAAAATATTAATTAAGATACCTTTAACATTCTTATCAGAAAGAATAATTTTTAAAGCTGCAGAAACTTTTTCTTTTGATGCGCCACCTCCCACATCTAAAAAATTGGCAGGCTCCTTTCCATATAATTTTATTATATCCATTGTAGCCATTGCTAATCCTGCTCCATTGACCATACAGCCTATGCTTCCATCTAATTTTATATAAGCGAGGTCATGTTTGCTTGCCTCAATTTCTGTTGAGTCTTCCTCATTAAGGTCTCTAAGCTCAACAATTTCAGGATGTCTGAACAAGGCATTTGAGTCAAAATTTACTTTTGCATCTAAACAAACTATTTTTTCATCTTTAGTCAAAATCAAAGGATTGACCTCAACCATATTAGCATCAGTGCTTATAAACATTTTATAAATTGATTTGATCAAATTTATAGCTTGGTTTTTTACATCATTATTTAAATCAAAAATTTCTATAATTTTTTCACAATCAGTATTTGAAATTTCTTCATTAATATCAACTTTTGTAGTTAAAATTTTTTTTGGTGTTTTACTCGCAACTTCCTCAATATCCATGCCTCCTTGATCACTTGATATGAAGGCAATTTTTGAACTAGCTCTATCCACAAGACACGATAAATAAAATTCCTTTTCTATGTTTGAGGACTCTTCAACATATAATCTTTTAACTTCTCTTCCTTCTGGGCCTGTTTGATGTGTAATAAGTGTTTTACCGAGCAACTCTTTAGCTGCTAATTCTAGCTCATCAATTGTATTTAAAATTTTTACACCTCCAGCTTTTCCTCTTCCACCAGCATGTATTTGTGCTTTGAGAACGTATTTTTCAGTTTTCAGTGATTTTACTTTCTCAAGCAGTTCCTCAATGTTTAAAGCAAATACTCCTTCTGGGACTAATGCACCATATTTTTTTAAGATTTGTTTGGCTTGATGCTCGTGTATATTCATTTTTATTTGGTAAGATCAGGATCTATTTTTGATGCAGCTTCCCAAAGAGCTTTTACTGCATCTATTGAATGCATAAACTCTTTTTTCTCATTATCATCTAAACTGACTTCCTCAATTTTTTCAACGCCACTTTTTCCAATGATAACTGGCACTCCAGCATAAACATTATTTACACTGTACTCTCCATTTAATTGGACAGCACATGGTAATAATTTTTTTTGATCATTTAAATATGCTTCAGCCATTTGAACACCTGATGCTGCAGGAGCATAGAATGCAGAACCTTTCTCTAAAAACTTAACTATCTCAGCTCCTCCATCTCTTGTTCGTTGATTTATTTCTTCAAGTCTTTCTTGAGATATTTTTCCATCTTTGACTAAATCAAGTAAAGGTCGGCCAGAGACTTTTGTAAATCTAGGCATAGGAACCATTGTATCACCATGTCCACCCATCACCATCGCTTCAATCTCTTTAACTGGTACTTTTAATTCTAGAGATAAAAATAATTTAAATCTAGAACTATCCAAAATACCTGCCATGCCCACAACTTTATTAGCTGGTAAACTAGAAAATTTTTGAAATGCCATAACCATCACGTCTAATGGATTAGTAATACATATAACAAAAGCATTTGGGGCGTTTTGTTTAACTCCTTCAGCCACTTGTTTAATAATTTTTAAATTTATTCCTAGTAAATCATCCCTACTCATTCCTGGTTTTCTAGGTACACCTGCAGTAATAATTATTACATCAGAGTCCTTAATATCTTTGTAATTATCAGTACCTGAAAATTTAACATTAAAACCATCTACAGATGAAGATTGGGCTATATCTAAAGCTTTTCCTTTTGCAATACCGCTCGCTACATCAAATAACACTACTTCATTTACTAATTCTTTTGTACCAATTAAGTGAGCAAGAGTTCCACCAATTTGGCCTGCGCCAATCAAAGATATTTTTGTCATTATTTTCCTTTTATTTCATTGTTGGCATTACAAATTCCGCATTTGAACGGATACCAGAAGGCCACCTAGATGTTACTGTTTTAAGTTTTGTATAAAATTTTATTCCTTCCATACCGTGCATTGCACTATCTCCAAATAAAGATCTTTTCCAGCCCCCAAAACTATGAAAGGCCATCGGCACTGGTATGGGTACGTTAATACCGACCATACCTACTTGAATATTGCTAGCGAATGTTCTTCCAGCATCTCCATCTCTAGTATAAATACTTACTCCATTTCCATATTCATGATCGTTTATTAATTTTGCAGCCTCTTCAAAAGTTTTAACTCTTACAACTGATAATACTGGGCCAAATATTTCCTCTTTGTATATTCTCATATCTTTATTGACATGATCAAATAAACAACCACCAATATAAAATCCATTCTCATAACCTTGAAGTTTAAGATCTCTTCCATCAACAACTAGTTTAGCACCTTCTTTAACACCTAAGTCTACATATCCTTTAACTCTTTCTAGGTGTTCTTTTGTGACCAAAGGACCCATTTCAGATGCTTTATCCATTCCAGGGCCAACTTTTAAAGCTTCAGCTTTTTTAGATAATCTTGAAACAAGCTCATCTCCAATATCTCCAACAGCAACCGCAACTGATTGGGCCATACATCTTTCACCTGCAGAACCATAAGCTGCACCCATTAAACCGTTAACTGCTCCATCTAAATCACAATCTGGCATTACCACCAAATGATTTTTAGCACCACCTAGTGCTTGAACTCTCTTTTCATTTTTAGCTGAATTTTCATAAATATATTTTGCAATTGGAGTTGAGCCTACAAAGCTTACTGCTTTAATATCTGAGTTCTCCAATATTGCATCTACAGATTCTTTGTCACCATTCACTACATTAAACACGCCATCTGGAAGACCTGCTTCTGTAAGCAATTGAGCTAACATAATAGAGCATGAAGGATCCTTTTCAGATGGTTTTAAAATAAATGTATTCCCACATGCGATTGCAATTGGAAACATCCACATTGGAACCATGGCAGGAAAATTAAATGGGGTAATTCCTGCAACCACCCCTAAAGGTTGTCTCATTGACCAACTATCAACATTTGTGCCAACATTTTCAGAAAATTCACCTTTTAATAAATGAGGTATTCCACAAGCAAATTCAACAACTTCAAGTCCTCTTGTTAAAGAACCCCTGGCATCTTCAAAAACTTTTCCATGTTCAGAAACAATTAGTTTTGTCAACTCATCAGAATTTTTTTCAATTAATTCTTTAAATTTAAACATTACTCTTGCTCTTTGAAGAGCTGGCTTTAAAGACCATGTTTCAAAAGCTTTTTTGGCAATTCCAACTGCTTGATTTAAATCTGATTTCGACGCTAACTTAACCTCAGATTCTTGTTCACCTGTAGCTGGATTAAAAACTTTACCTTTTCTGTCAGAAGAACCTGAAAATAATTTTCCGCCAACAAAGTGTTCAATTAACTTCATGAGAAGCATCTTTTAAAACAAAAATACTTATTAGTCTATTTAAACATTAGCTGTAGCTAACATTTTCTTGATTTCAGCAATTGCTTTTGCTGGATTTAGCCCTTTAGGACAAGCACTAGTACAATTTAGAATAGTATGACATCTATAAAGTTTTAGTTCATCAGCAACTTTTTTTAATCTTGCTTTTCTTTCGTCATCTCGACTATCAACAATCCATCTATAAGCCTGCAAAAGCACAGCGGGTCCTAAATATTTATCTCCATTCCACCAATAACTAGGGCACGAAGTAGAACAACATGCACACATTATACATTCATATGCACCATCTAATTTTGCTCTATCTTCTTTTGATTGAAAAATCTCAGTTGTATCTTTAGATGAATTATTTTTTAACCAAGGCTCAATAGACTGGTACTGTTTATAAAGACCATCTAAGTCACCTATTAAATCTCTCTTCACTTTTAAATGAGGCAAAGGATAAATGTCTATATCACCATCTATTTCAGCATGAGGTTTTGTACAAGCAAGACCATTTTTACCTCCCATGTTCATTGCACATGAACCACAAACACCATGAGCGCACGACCTTCTATATGCCAGAGTTGGATCTATTTCATTTTTAATTTTGTTTAAAATGTCTAAAACTTTTGAAGGACAATTGTCCATATCAACTTCGTAAGTATCAATCCTTGGATTTTCCTCTGTAGATGGATCCCATCTATAAACATTAACTTTACGAATATTTTTTGACCCTGTCTTATCTTTGAAATATTTCCCTTTATTTACCTCAGAATTTTTAGGTAAACTTATTTGAGCCATTAATAAACTCTTTCTTGAGGTGGAAAATATTGGACTTCATTAGTCAATGTTGAATTATGAACAGGTCTGTATGTTATTTTAGTATCTTTTCCATCACACCAAGCAAGTGTGTGCTGCATAAATTTTTTATCATCTCTGTTAGGATAATCCTCTCTTGCATGAGCTCCTCTACTCTCTTTTCTATGATAAGCAGAGTCTACTGTGGTTACTGCCTGTCTAATTAAATTATCAAACTCTAAGGTTTCTACTAAATCTGTATTAAAAACTAAAGATCTATCCTTAACTGAAATTGAATCCATACTTTCATAAGTTTTTCTAATTTCGTTAACACCTTCTTCTAAATTTTTTTCTGTTCTAAATACTGCACATTTTGACTGCATTGTTTTTTGCATGGCTAATCTTAGTTCTGCAGTACTATTATCTCCTTGTGCATTTCTCAATTTATCAAATCTATCTAAACACTTCTGAGTTTCTGTCTCTGGAATTTCTTCATGAGGTGCGCCTGGTTTGATTAGTTCAGCTGCTCTTTTTGCTGCAGCTCTTCCAAAAACAACTAAATCAATTAAAGAATTTGATCCAAGTCTATTTGCTCCGTGAACTGATACACATGCTGCTTCTCCAATTGCCATCAAGCCTGGCACTGTTTTTTCTGATCCATTTACTGTTAGAACCTCTGCTTTATAATTAGTTGGAATTCCACCCATATTATAATGCACGGTAGGAACAACTGGGATTGGTTCCTTAGTTACATCAACGTTTGCAAATAATCTTGCTGCTTCAGTGATACCTGGAAGTCTATTTTCAATTACACTTTTATCTAAATGACTCAAATGTAAATGAACATGATCCTGATCTTTTCCTACACCTCTTCCCTCATTAATTTCTATCGACATTGATCTACTCACAACATCTCTTGATGCCAAATCTTTAGCATTTGGAGCATATCTTTCCATAAATCTTTCGCCTTTAGAGTTTACTAGATATCCTCCTTCTCCTCTAACACCTTCAGAAATTAATGTTCCGTGTCCGTAAATACCTGTTGGGTGAAATTGAACAAACTCCATATCTTGTAACGGTAATCCTGCTCTCAATACCATTGCATTTCCGTCTCCTGTACAAGTATGCGCAGAAGTTGCTGAATAATAAACTTTTCCATATCCACCTGTTGCTATAATTACTGTATGAGCTCTAAATCGATGAATTGTTCCATCATTTAAGTTCCAAGCTATTAATCCTTTACACTCTCCATCTTTCATTAATAAATCTAATGCAAAATATTCTATAAAAAATTCTGTGTTGTGTTTCAAAGCTTGGCCATAAAGAGTATGTAATATTGCATGTCCAGTTCTATCTGCGGCTGCACATGTTCTCTGGACTATTCCATTTCCATAATTTTTAGTCATTCCGCCAAATGGTCTTTGATAAATTTTTCCCTCATCTGTTCGACTAAATGGAACTCCATATTTTTCTAATTCTAAAACTGCTTTAGGTGCTTCCTTACAAAGATACTCAATGCTATCTTGATCTCCTAACCAATCAGCTCCTTTAACAGTATCATACATATGCCATCTCCAATCATCTTCACCCATGTTTCCAAGCGCAGCAGAAATCCCACCTTGGGCTGCAGAAGTATGACTTCTAGTTGGAAATACTTTTGAAATACATGCAGTTTTTAAACCTGCTTCACTCAAACCGACGGCAGCTCTCAATCCTGATCCACCAGCACCTAAGACTACAACGTCATATTCGTGATCTATAATATTGTATGAACTCATTATTTTAGGTTAAATATAATAATTATTGTTAAAAATGAAATACCTATAGCAGAAATATACAGTAGTCTGTTTGCGACATTTTTGATTTTTTCATTAGCAATATAATCCTCAAAAACCTCACTAATAGTTAAAGATGAGAAAAAAAATGCAAATGTAATAAATAAACTAAAGAGAAATTTATTTATTGGGGTGATAAAAAAATTTAAAATTTCCAAATAGCCTTGATCGTAAATAGATACAAAACTTAATATAAACCAAAGCATAAGAGGTAATAAAATTACTGATGAAACTTTAGTAAAAATCCATTTTTTTGTTGCTAAATTCATATTAAAAAAAATTTCTACCAATTAAATAAATAACTACCGTAAGCAGGAATGAACCAAATATAACAAGCAAGCCCGTTATACGAGTTGTTTGTAATTCAAAACCGTAACCCATATCCATTATTAGATGTCGTACTTCACTCAAAACTTGGAAACTAAATGACCAAACGATACCTAAAACAACAAATTTACCAAAAAATGAATTAAGAAAAAAATTTATTAGAGTGTAATTTGCTTCTCCTAGAATTAACCAGCCAGACCACAAACAAATAAATGTAATAGCTATAATATTAATTATACCTGTTATTCTATGAGAAATAGACACCAATGAAGAGATATGCCATCTATAAATTTGTATATGTGGTGATAGTGGTTTTTTATCTTCCATAAAAATCATTTGTAATCAAACTTTCAGCAATTTGTACTGCGTTCAATGCCGCCCCTTTAACTAAATTGTCTGATACGATCCACAAATTTATTGTATTCTCTTGAGACTCATCCAATCTTATTCTTGAAATAAAAGTTTCAAATTTATCCTCAGCCTCTACTGGTGTTATATAGCCCCCATCCTGATGTTCATCAATAACCTTGCACCCAGGGGAGGTAGATAGAACTTTTCTTATTTCATCCAAATCACATTTTTTATTAAATTCTACATTTGCACTAATACAGTGAGAAACAAGAACAGGTATCCTAACACAAGTAGAAGTTACTTTAATTTTTTTATCTAAAATTTTTTTAATTTCGTCAGTAGTTTTTTGTTCCTCTTTTGTGTAACCATTTTCCAAAAAACTATCAATATGAGGAATTGCATTAAAGGCTATCTGCTTAGTAAAATTTTTTGAGTATATTTCTTTATTTTGAAAATAATCCTCTGTTTGAGATAATAATTCATCCATAGCTGATTTACCTGCCCCAGATACTGACTGATAAGTAGATGCAACTATGCGATTTATATTGTACAAGTCATGCAAAGGTTTTAAAGCCACAACAACTGGAATCACTGAACAATTAGCATTAGCAATAATATTTTTATTTTTTACATCAGATAATTTTTTTGAATTAACTTCAGGAACAATTAATGGAATATCAGGGTCTTTTCTAAAATATTTTGAATTGTCTATAACAATAGTTTTTTCAGCAGCAACATGAGCCCATTTTTCAGCTACCCCACTTCCTGCTGCAAAAAAAGCAATCTTTACAGAGGAAAAATCAAATTTTTCAAGATCAGTTACTGTATGTTCATTTCCATTATAATTTAATTTTTTTCCTTCACTTTTTTTTGAAGCCAGTAAAAAAAGATTTTCAATATTTATTTTTTTTTTTTCTAAAATTTCTATTATTTTTCTACCAACATTTCCTGTTGCGCCTACAATTGCTATATTCATAACACTAAATGACTTTTAATTTTAAACGAGGGGTAAATCACAAACAGTACCCACATATATTTTTTCATTTATTTCTATATTAAACTGATTTTTTGTATTCCAGTAGGGTTTATTAATCATTGCAATTCCAATAACTTTATCAAATGTGGGTGAATAAGTTGCTGATCTAACATATCCAACTATTTCTTTGTTATCAGCAAATAAAGTCTTTTCGCAATACATATCAATTTTATTATGATCAATTTTTACACCCATAAGTTTTCTAGTTATTCCTTTTTCTTTTATTTTTTTAAGTTTTTCTTTACCTAAAAAATTAACGTCACTGTCTAAATGAATAAATTTATCAAAATTTGCTTCAAAAGGATTGTCTCTATTGTCAAAATCGTTTCCATAAGATAACAAATTACCTTCAATTCTCTCTATTAAATTTGGGCAACCTGGCTTAACATTAAATTCTTTTCCCTCTTCAAACAAATAATCATATAAATTCTGACCTGCAATGTCATTATCAACATAAACTTCAAATCCACCTTGTTTTGACCATCCAGACCTTGCAATGAAATATTTGTGACCTTTTAATTCAAAATAATCAAAGTTAAAAAATTTTAATTTTCTAATCTCTTCACTGAATAGTTTTGACATTAAATCATCAGCCAAAGGTCCTTGAACAGCTAAGATATTTACATTTGGTTCATTAATTTTAACATCAAATCTATTTCCAGCTGCAAGACCTTTTGCAAAAAATATTACATCTGCATCAGCTATAGACAACCACCATTTATCCTCTGCAAGCTTATTGATTATTGGGTCATTAACTAAAAGTCCATCGTTATCAATTAATGGAGCATAATAACATTTTCCAACTTTTGATTTAGATAAATCTCTACAAGTCATTAATTGAACTAATTTAGATGAGTCTTTTCCAGATATTTCAACTTGTCTCTCTGCTGCAACATCCCAAACTTGAACATATTTTTTTAAGTGATCATAGTCGCTTTCTAAAGATTTGAATGACGCTGGAAGTAACATATGATTATAAACTGTGTAGCTGCTCACACCATGAGCTTCTATTCTGTCAGTATAAGGTGTACTTCGTAATCTTCTTGATTTTGCTATAGAAAAGTTTTTCATTTTTTTAAAAATTCTAGGACCTTTTCTCTCATTTCAAATGCTTTTTCAATCATAATCATGTGACCACAACCTTCGAAGATGTGGGTAGATGAATTTTTTACAAGATTTGAAAATTTTTTTCCGACTTCAAGATTAACCATCTTATCAAGGGCACCAAATATAAACATGCTTGGACAATTTATTGAGATAGCAGCCTTTTTTCCGTTGGAATAATTATTACAAGCAATAAGATCAACAGCCAATATTTTACTAATATCTCTTGGTGATTGGATTATCCTTTCAAGTGGATTACCTCCAATAAATTTTTTTGACCCATTATACCCCCACTTCATCATCAATTTAACAGCATCTGAATCGCCATTTTTAGCTAATTCAATTAAATCTGGATGAACTGGCATTTTATAAGAGCCACCAACAAAAATTAATTTTTTTATTCTATTTGGGTGCTTATGAGCAAATTCTAAAATTTCTAAACATCCCTGAGAGTGTCCAATTAAAACTAAATCATTTAAATTTAACTGAATAAATGCTTTTTCTAACCATTCTGTGACTTTTTCAATAGTATTAATACAAGGACCATCAGAATTTCCATGTCCAGGTAAATCTATTGATAAAACATTAAAATTTTGATTTGAAAAAAATTGCTCTGTTAAAGACCAAACAATATGTGACATCCCACTTCCATGTAAAAATACAATTGTTTGCTTTTTTGGATCAATGCCTTGCCCTGCATCTGATGCATGGACATTTTTATTTTCTACTTGGAAAATCAAATAATTACCTAGAATTGTTTTCTTAGTTCAAACTTCTGAATTTTTCCTGTAGAAGTTTTTGGTAACTCACAGAAAATTACTTTTTTTGGGACTTTAAATCCTGCTAAAGTTTCTTTACAAAAATCTATTAATTCTTTTTCACTTGCCGGTTTGTCTTTAACCATTTCGATAAAAGCACATGGAACTTCACCCCATTTTTCATCAGGTTTTGCAACCACAGCTGCAATAGAAACAGAAGGGTGTTTAGAAAGAGTATTTTCTATTTCTATTGAAGATATATTTTCTCCTCCAGATATAATTATATCTTTAGATCTGTCTTGTATTTTGACATATCCATCAGGATGCATTACGGCTAAATCTCCAGTGTGAAACCAGCCACCTTTCATTGCTTTATCTGTAGCTTCTTTATCTTTAAAATATCCCTTCATAACTATATTGCCTCTTATCATTATTTCACCTATAGTTTTACCATCCTTTGGAACTTCTTTCATAGTTTCAGGATCTAAAATTGTTACACCTTCAGTATTTGGATATCTTACTCCCTGTCTCGCTTTGATTTCATTTTGTTTATCTTCATCAAAATCATTCCACTCATCATTCCAAGCACATTGAGTAACATGCCCATATGTCTCTGTTAAACCATAAACATGCATTACCTCAAAACCAAGAGCTTTCATTTTTTTAAAAATTACACTAGGTGGAGGAGCCCCGGCAGTTAAAACATAAACTTTATGATTTAATTTTTTTCTGTCAGCTTCTGGAGCACCAGTAATCATATTTAAAACAATAGGTGCTCCACCAAAATGCGTTACATCGTATCTATCAATTAGATCAAATATTTTTTTAATATCTATATTTCTTAAACATATAGTTCTTCCGTTTAGCATCGGAATTGTCCAAGGATAACACCATCCATTACAATGAAACATTGGCACGACTGTTAAAAAATTTAAACGATTAGGCATATTCCATGCAACTGAACTTCCTGTGGACATTAAATAAGCACCTCTGTGATGATAAACTACTCCTTTTGGATTTCCTGTAGTTCCAGAAGTATAACTTAACGAAATAGACTGCCATTCATCGTTGGGCATTTGCCAGTTATAATTTTCATCCCCAGTATTTAAAAAGTTTTCATATTCATGCTCACCAATTTTTTCACACTTTGATTGGTCAGCATATTTGTCATTTATATCAATAATTGTAATTTTTTTATCTAAAGTTTTTAGAGCTTTTTTAACTTCTATATGTAGCTGTCTATCAACGACTAAAACTTTTGCATCACTATGATTTAAAATGTATGCAATCGTGTTTGCATCCAATCTAATATTAATTGTATTTAAAACTGCTCCTGTCATAGGAACAGAGTAGTGTGCTTCGAATATTTCAGGTGTATTAAATGCTAAGAATGAAACAGTATCACCTTTTTTAATACCAATTTTAGACAATGCACTGGCAAATTTTACTGCTCTTTGGTAAACTTTACTCCAAGTATAACTTCTGTCTTCATAAACGATTGCTTCATAATTTGGATAAATTTCTGTTGCTCTTTTTAAAAATGTTAGAGGTGTTAACGGAACATGGTTGGCTTCATTTTTGTCCAAATTATTATCGTAATGATTCATCCTAAATAAATTTAAATTTCATAATATTGGAACTACCTGAAATTGCAGATTTGTAATGATATTCTGCTCTAGGTAATACCTTTTCAAAATAAAATTTAGCTGTATTAATTTTATCTGAGTAAAAGTCTTTATTTTTTTCGTAGTCATTAAAACTAACTTCTAAAACTTTAATCCAAGAATAAGCAATTGAAACGTATCCAAGTGTTCTTAAATAATCATTTGCTGCCGCACTTACATCGTCTTTTTCAATTTTACTTTGATCACTGATCCAACCTGTAAACTTAGATAATATATCCAAGTAATGATTTAACTCTTTTGAAAAAATTTCAACTTTTCCTTTTTTACTATCACACTCAGACTTAACCATGCCTAAGAATCTCTCAATTATATTGCCATTTTTGTTTGATAATTTTCTAAATACTAAATCTGCAGCTTGAACTGAGTTTGTTCCTTCATAAATAGGAGTAATACGATTATCTCTATATAATTGCTCAATTCCTTGATCTTTTGTATAGCCATAGCCTCCGTGTATCTGCATTGCGTCATTTGTTATCTCCATAGCTAAATCACTAAACAATGATTTTACCACAGGTGTCATTAATGAAACGTAATCAGATGCCTCTTGTTTTATTTTTTCATCAGGATGATAAAGGCTAACCTCCGTTTGTTGAGATAACCAAAAACATAATGCTCTTTCTCCTTCAATGATTGATTTCATATTTAACAAAGATTTTCTTATGTCAGCATGTTCAATTATAAAATCTGCACCATTAGTTGACTTGGTATTATTTGTTTTTCCTTGTTTTCTCTCTTTAGCATATGCAAGTGAGTTCTGATAAGCAATTTCAGATAGGCCTAAACCTTGTATACCAACTACTATTCTCTCTAAATTCATCATTGTGAACATCGCACTTAAACCTTTGTCTTTGGCTCCAATCATATAGCCAGTTGCATCATCAAAATTTAAGACACATGTAGCTGAACCTTTTATTCCCATTTTACTTTCAATAGAACCTGTTGATACCCCATTCCTTGGGCCAACAGTTCCGTCCTCATTGACTATAAATTTAGGTACTAAAAATAAACTTATGCCTTTAGTTCCAGCTGGAGAGTCTGTGGCTCTAGCAATTACGAGATGAATAATATTTTCTGTTAGGTCTTGATCACCAGAAGTGATGAATATTTTCTGACCACTTAGTTTATATGTTCCATCAGTTTGTTTTTCTGCTTTAGTCTTTAAAAGCCCTAAATCAGTTCCACAAACTGGTTCAGTTAAACACATCGTGCCACTCCATTTACCCTCAACCATTTTAGGTAAATATTTGTTTTTTATTTCCTCTGTAGCATGACGATTAATACAATTATAAGCTCCAATACTTAATTCACTATAAAGTTTAAATGACAAACTCGCAGAAGATAACATTTCGTCAAAAAACGCGCTCACAGTTTTAGGCATCCCTTGACCACCATATTTTGGATCACAAGATAATGATGTCCATCCATCTTCTATATATTTTTGGTATGCCTCTTTATAGCCTGGGGGGGTTCTAACAACTCCATTTTCTAAAACTGCAGGATTTTCATCCCCTACTTTTGCAAGTGGTAAAATTAAATTTTGATTTATTTTAGCTGCTTCTTCTAAAATATCTTTTACCAAATCAGAATTAACTTCATTATACTTTTCTAATTCATTGTAGTATTTATTGTCTCTTAACTTATCATAAAGAAACATCATATCTTTTACTGGAGCTGTATAACTTGGCATTTTAAAAGTTTAGAATAATTATAGATTTATTGCAATTTTGAAATTATCGCATCACCCATTGCTGAAGTTGATGCCTGTTTCATTCCATCTGATAGAATATCTTTAGTTCTCAAACCATCATTTAATACCTGCTGTACTGCTTTTTCTAATGCATCAGCCTCATTATCTAAATCTAAAGAATACCTTAAAGCCATAGCAAAGCTTAAAATAGAAGCAATAGGGTTTGCAATCGATTTACCGGCAATATCTGGTGCTGAACCATGAATAGGTTCGTACATCGCTCTCATTTCTCCATCTTTATTTTTTGCTCCTAAAGATGCAGAAGGTAATAGACCTAAAGAGCCTGTTAGCATTGATGCTTGATCTGAAAGCATATCGCCAAATAAATTATCAGTTACAATTACATCAAATTGCTTAGGATTTCTTAATAGTTGCATTGCACAATTATCAGCAAGCATATGGCTTAATTCTACATCTTTAAATTCTTTATCATGAAGTTCTTGTACTTCTTCCTTCCATAACTGTCCGGCTTCCATAACGTTTGATTTTTCACATGAGGTTACTTTATTGGATCTTTTTCTTGCTAGGTCGAATGCAATACGTGCTACCCTAGCGATTTCATTAGTCGTATATGTATGGGTATTTATTCCTTTTCTTTCTCCATTTTCAATCGGTTTAATTCCTCTTGGTTCACCAAAATATATTCCACCTGTAAGCTCTCTAACAATCATTATATCTAATCCTGAAACTACCTCTGGTTTTAATGTTGATGCGCTTACCAATTGTTCAAAGCATATTGCTGGTCGTAAATTAGCAAATAGTTTTAATTCTTTTCTAAGTTTTAGCAATGCTCTCTCTGGTTTTTTAGAAAATTCTACTTCATCCCATTTTGGTCCTCCCACCGCACCTAACATAACAACTTCACTCTCCAGAGCTTTATAAAATACTTCGTCAGTAATTGGAGTGCCATGTTTGTCATAAGAACAACCACCAGCAAGATCTTCATCTATTTCAAAATCTAAAGATTTTTTGTCGTTGAACCAGTTAATAATTTTTTTCACTTCACGAATTACTTCTGGTCCAATACCGTCACCAGGCAATAAAAGAATTTTTCTTTTTTTTACCTTAATCATTAAAAATCCATGGTTTTTTAGTTTTTAAACTATTTTCAAAAGTTTTAATTTTGTCTACTTTTTTTAAAGATAAAGCAATGTCATCAAGGCCTTCTAGTAAACACTTTTTCTTAAATGGATCTATTTCAAATTTAATTTCGTTATTACCATAACAAATTACTTGTTCATTTAAATCGACTGAGATTTCTTCTTTTCTAGTTGCATATTCTGAAATCTCTTTTATTTTTTCCTCATCAAGAATAATTGGCAAAATACCATTCTTGAAGCAATTACTATAAAAAATATCTGCATAACTTGAGCTAATTACACATGTAATTCCAAAATCTAGCAATGCCCATGGAGCGTGTTCTCTTGATGAACCGCATCCAAAATTTTTTCCAGCAATCAAAATTTTGGATTTATTGAAGGGATCCTTGTTAAGAATAAAATTTTCAATTTCTTTTCCTTGATCATCATATCTCATCTCAAAAAACAAGTTTTTTCCAAGTCCAGTTCTTTTAATAGTTTTCAAAAATTGCTTAGGAATAATCATATCTGTATCAATATTAACTATTGGCAGATATGCAGGAATACTCTTTAGTGTATTAAACTTTTGCATTTAATTTTGATACTTTCTAACATCATCAAGGTTTCCAGAAATTGCAGCTGCAGCTGCCATCCCTGGACTGACCAAATGAGTTCTGCCACCTCTACCTTGTCTACCCTCAAAATTTCTATTTGAAGTAGAAGCGCATCTTTCCTCTGGCTTAAGCTTATCAGCATTCATGGCTAAACACATAGAACAGCCTGGCTCTCTCCACTCAAATCCTGAACTGATGAAAATCTTATCTAATCCCTCTTGCTCAGCTTGTTCTTTAACTAACCCAGATCCTGGAACTACCATTGCATTAACGTGTGATGATATTTTTTTATCTTTTAAAATTTTTGCTGCCTCTCTTAAATCCTCAATTCTTCCGTTTGTACAACTTCCTATAAATACTTTATCGATTTTTATGTCAGTTGCTGACATATCAGGTTTTAGTCCCATGTATTTCAATGATCTTTCAATTGAATTCTTTTTATCTTCGTCTGTTTCAGTTTGTGGATTAGGAACTTTTCCATCAATTGTAATAACATCTTGTGGCGAAGTTCCCCATGTTATCATTGGCAAAATTTCCGCTGCATTTAAATTTATTTCCTTATCAAAATTTGCATCTTTGTCAGTCTTTAGACCACTCCAGTAATTTAAAGCTTTTTCCCAATTTAGACCCTTCGGTGACATAGGTTTGCCTTTTAAATACTCAAATATTTTTTCATCTGGTGCAATCAATCCTGCTCTTGCTCCACCTTCAATTGTCATATTGCAAATTGTCATTCTTTGCTCAACGCTCAATGATCTTATTAAATCACCAGCATATTCTATTACACAACCTGTACCGCCAGCTGTACCAATTTTTCCAATTATCTGAAGAATTACATCTTTTGAAGTGACACCAATCGGAAGTTTCCCATTAACATTAATTCTAAAATTTTTTGCTTTTTTTTGAACTAGTGTTTGTGTTGCTAAAACGTGTTCAACTTCTGACGTTCCAATTCCAAATGCTAAAGCACCAAAAGCTCCATGGGTTGCAGTATGACTATCACCACATACAATAACAGTACCCGGTTGAGTAAAGCCCTGTTCTGGACCTATGATATGCACAATTCCTTGTCGTCTGTCATCCATTCCAAAAAGTTGAATACCAAACTCCTTACAATTTGCATCTAAAGTATCTACTTGTATTTTAGATTCTTGATCAGCTATTCCTTTAGTTCTATCAGTAGTTGGAACATTATGATCTGCAACTGCAAGTGTTAGATCAGGATGTCTTACTTTCCTATTTGAATTTCTTAATCCTTCAAATGCTTGTGGACTTGTCACTTCGTGAATTAAATGTCTATCAACAAAAAGAAGCGCTGTTCCATCATCCTGTTGATCAACCAAGTGATCATTCCATATTTTATCGTAAAGTGTTGTGGACATTGAAAAAAAAATTATTTTTTTTCTGAAGGGCTTTCTAATTTTTCTTCTTCTTTAGAAGCCTCTTCTTTCGGTGCCTCCTCAGCTTTAACAGCATTATTTTGTACCGCTTCTGTTTTAGGGGCTTCCTCTTTTGTAGCCTCAGCAGTTGGGGCAACATTTTCTTCCGTTACAGTCTCTCGCTTAACATCGATATCAATACCAATTTTTTTTCTTATTTTTTCTGCAATTCTTGCTGATTTACCTGTTCTATCTCTTAAATAATATAGTTTTGCTCTTCTTACTTTGCCTGATCTAATAACTTTAATTGAGTCTATTAAAGTTCCATATAAAGGAAATGTTCTTTCAACGCCTTCTCCAAATGAAATCTTTCTTACTGTAAAAGAAGAGTTTAAGTCTCTACTTTTTTTTGCAATACATACACCTTCGAAATATTGAATTCTCTCCTTTTTACCCTCAGTAATTCTTACCCCAACCTTAACAACATCCCCTGGATAAAAATCTGGAATTTTTTTCTCAGAAAGAATTTTTTTTACTTTGTGTTGGTTTATTTCCTCAATAGTTTTCATGTTTATGTTAATCAAATTAGTCTTTCTTATATTTTTCCCATAAATCTGGTCTCCGGTCGCGTGTTATAGCCTCAGATTGAGATAAACGCCAGTCTTTAATTTTACTATGGTCACCTGATAATAGTACATCTGGTACTGATTTTTCTTCCCAAATTTGAGGTTTTGTATACTGCGGATACTCTAATAGACCATTTTCAAAAGTTTCTTCGATCTTAGAATTATCATTCCCTAATACCCCTGGTAATAGCCTGAGTACACTATCAATAACAACATATGCAGCTGTTTCGCCTCCAGACAAAACATAATCTCCTATACTTACTTCTTCTATATTTCTTGTAGATAATACTCTCTCGTCAACGCCTTCGAAATGACCACAAATAAGTGATAAGGATTTTGCAGTTGCCAATTTTTTCGCATAGCTTTGATCAAATTTTTTTCCTTTTGGAGATAAATATAAAATTTTTTCACCTTCAATTCTGTTTTGATCTAACGATTTAGCAAGGACATCTGCCTTTAGTAACATTCCTGATCCACCACCATAAGGTGTGTCATCTACAGTTTTATGTTTATCTTCAGCTGCATCTCTTATGTTAACAACCTTTAAATCCCATAACTTTTTAGACATAGCTTTTCCATATAATCCTTTTGACAGAGGACCAGGAAAAACTTCTGGATAAAGTGTAAACACTTGAGCTTGCCACATAAATAATTTTTAAACTATTTTTTTTCTTCCTTTGGAGCTTCTGCTGCTGGTGCTGCGTCTGCTTTAGGAACTTCTTCCTTTGCAGCTTCTTCCTTTGGAGTTTCTGCCTTAGGAGCTTCTGTTGCTGGTGCTGCATCTGCTTTAGGAGCTTCTTCTTTTTTATCGTCCTCTTTTTTATTTCTTTCTTTTTTTGGAATAGCTTTATTAGGATTATTGCCGTTTGCAGGCATAGGCATTAACTCATTTTCTCCCAATATCCTAGCAACTCTAGTTGTTGGTTTGGCACCTTGACCAAGCCAATATTTAATTCTTTCAGCTTCGAGACCGACCCTTTCTTTTTTATCTTTAGGCAAAAGTGGATTAAAAAATCCAACTTTCTCAATAAATCTTCCATCTCTTGCAAAACGGCTGTCAGCTACAACAACTTTATATACTGGACGCTTTTTTGTTCCTCCTCTTGATAATCTTAGTTTTAACATGTCTTCTCCTTTTATTATTTTAATTGGTTAAATAGCTCTGGTGGTATTCCTTTATCAGACATACCTTTCATATTTCCTTTGGACATTTTTTTCATCATTTCAGACATCATTTTAAATTGTTTTAACAATTTATTGATAGTGGCTGGATTAGTACCAGAGCCATTAGCAATTCTTTTTTTTCTAGAACCATCAATTATTTTTGGGTTCTCTCTCTCTTTTTTTGTCATGGACAAAATAATAGCTTCATTTATAGTAATAATACTTTCATCAATTCCAGCTGAGTCCATTTGAGATTTAATTTTTGATACTCCTGGCATAAATGACATTATTCCTTCGATGCCTCCCATTTTTTTCATTTGTCTCAATTGAGCCAAATAATCTTGCATTGAAAACTGACCCTTTTTTAGATTTTCTTCAGCTTTTTTAATATTTTCTTCACCAAGATCTTGAGCTGCTTTTTCAACAAGAGAAACGATATCTCCCATTCCAAGAATTCTGTTAGCTATTCTATCGGGGTGAAATACCTCAAGATTTTCAATTTTTTCCCCAATTCCTAAAAATTTAATAGGAACATTAGAAACATATTTCATACTAACGGCAGCACCGCCTCTGGCATCACCATCAGCTCTAGTCAAAATAATTCCTGATAGATTAACAGTATTTTTAAACTCTTTTGCAACAGATGCTGCAACTTGACCTGTTAAAGAATCTGCTACTAAGAATGTTTCTGTTGGATTAATTACACCTTCAATTTGTTTAATCTCACTCATCATCTGTAAGTCAATTTGAGTTCTTCCAGCAGTATCAAAAAGAATTATCTCAGCGCCATTTAAATTTGCAGCACCAATTGCTCTTCTACAAATATCTGTGGGTTGTTGCCCTTCAACAATTGGTAAGGTTAAAATATTATTTTGTTCTCCTAAAGATCTAAGTTGCTCTTGAGCTGCTGGTCTATAGATGTCTAAACTTACCATCATGACTTTTTTCTTTTTGTTATTCTCTAAATACTTGGCAAGTTTTGCAGTTGTTGTTGTCTTACCTGAGCCCTGAAGTCCTACCAACATCATAGGGACTGGGGGTACTGCATTAAGATTTATTTCACTGTTAGCCTCTCCTAACAAACTTACAAGCTCGTCATAAACAATTTTAACAACCATGTCTCCTGGAGACGTTGACCTAATAATCTCTTGTCCTAAAGCTTTTGGCTTAACTTTTTCAATAAAATCTTTAGCAACCTCTAAAGATACATCGGCTTCTAAAAGAGCTTGCCTAATTCCTCTTAAACCCTCGTCGACTTGAGTTTCATCAAGTGATGGTGATTTTTTTAAAGAAGAAAAGATTTCTTCAAATTTATTTGTTAAGTTTTCAAACATATTTTTTCACAGCAGTAATCGCACTAGTGGGCGAAGCCTCGCTGACTAGTGTCGATCTCTTTGTTTCCAAAGACACCGCAAAGTTAATGTTTTTGCGGAAACGCCAACAACCTATAATAGAGGTTCAAAAAGTCAATAAATAAGTTAAATATCTATATATGGATATCAAAGCGTTTAAAATGGATGGTTTAGGAAATGATTTTGTCATTATAGATAATAGGCAAAAAATTACTAATTTAAGCAAAGAGCAAATTATTAAAATTTGTGACAGAGAATTTATAGGTTGTGATCAATTAATATTAATAACTAAAAATGATAGTTCTGATGCATCTCTAGAATTTTATAACTCTGATGGTGGAACTTCTGGAGCATGTGGAAATGGAACAAGGTGTGTTGCAGATTTGTTATCTAAAGAAAATAATAAATCATTAATAACTTTAACTACACAATCTGGTGATTTAAAATCTGAGATATTAGGAAAAAAACTAGTCTCTACAGAAATTGGGAAAGGTAGAACAAAATGGAATGAAATTCCACTTTCTGAAGAATTGGATACCAATAACCTTAATATAAAAATAACTGATCTAAATAATAATAATCATACTGGAGGTACAGCAGTAAATGTTGGTAACCCTCATATCATTTTTTTTGTTGAGAATAATGAAAATTTTGAAATAAAAAAAATTGGACCACAAATTGAACACCATCCCTTGTTTCCAGAAAAATGCAATGTCACTTTAGCAACAGTTGTTAATAAAGAACTAATTAAAGTTAAAGTGTGGGAAAGAGGAGCGGGTCTTACTAAGGCTTGTGGTACGGCAGCTTGTGCTACTGCTTTTGCTGCATTGAGAAATGGACTTTCAGGTAATAAAGTAGATATCGAGTTTTCAACTGGCAAGTTATCAATATTTATTGATGAAAACGACAGTATTCACATGAAAGGACCGGTTTCTGATATTAAAGAAATTAACATAAAAATTTAATGGGAATTTTTGATAAATTTAAATCTGGTTTTAAGAAAAGCGCGTCAGCATTTAGTTCTGGTTTAAAAAATATTGTCATTAAAAAAGAAATAGATGACAAAACTTTAGATATGATTGAAGATTATTTGATTCAATCAGATGTTGGTATTGCTGCTGCATCAGAAATTAGAGAAATTGTTTCCCAAACTAAAATTGATCCAAACAAAGATACATCAGATGAAATAAATATTATTTTAAAAAATTATATAATCGAATTGATGAAACCTTTAGAAAATTTTGAATTTTTTAAAAAAAAAGAAAAACTTAACGCAATACTTATTTCTGGTGTTAATGGAGTTGGCAAAACAACTACCATAGGAAAAATTAGTAAAATATTTAAAGGCAATGGAAACAAAGTAATGCTTGCTGCATCAGATACATTTAGAGCAGCAGCTATTGAGCAATTAGAAAATTGGTCAAAAAAAGTAGATGTTTCAATCACTAAATCATCACAAGGATCTGATCCAGCTTCAGTGGCATATAAAGCAATAGAAGAAGCGGTAAATAATCAATTCGATCAAGTTTTGATAGACACTGCTGGAAGATTACAAAACAAAAAAAATTTAATGGAGGAATACAAAAAAATTGCAAACGTGACAAAAAAAATAGACTCTGAGGCTCCTCACGATGTAGTTTTAGTTTTAGACGCTACCTCTGGACAAAATGTAATCAACCAAGTTGAAGAATTTAATAAAATTATACCCATTACAGGACTAATAATGACAAAATTAGATGGGACAGCGAAAGGTGGTATTCTTTTAGCAGTTGCTAAAAAATATAAGTTACCGATTATTGCTCTTGGATTAGGGGAAAAAGAAGATGATCTCCAGATTTTTGAAGCAGAAAAATTTGCCGAAGCTTTTACACAAATTAATTAATTAAAGTGCTTGAGATTAAAGGTTTGTAAAAACTGCATTTATAATTATCCTTAAAATCATAATGATCACAGTCTTTTGCAATTGAAGAAATAATAAAATCAAACTTTCCATTAACCGGATAAATTTCTAATTTCTTCTCTATAATATCAAATTTAAAGTTTGCTCTTAAGCTTTTGACAGCACTAATCATTACAAGTGTTTTGTTATCTTTTAATAAATAATAAGCAAAATCATCCGGAAATACTGGAAAATCATATTCTTGTAAAAAATATTTAGCTTTTCTTGGAAACCATTCATAAGATATTAATGGTAAAGAACTTTTTGTTTCGTAATTGTAAATATAAAGATCTTTAGGATAGTCATTTATATAATTACTATCTTCACCTTTTGCCAAAATAGCCTTTTCACGCGTTTTAAAGTATAAAGCAAAGTTATCATTGTGAGAATTCATTTGGTCTATATGAAATAAATTATCAACAGAGTACAAATTTTCGTTAGCAGAACTGAAGGTTTGAATTGAGAATAGTAATAGAATAATTAAATATAGTTTTTTCATACTTAACTATTAAAAAATATTTTGAATTTTATTTGTTTAGAATGTGGCCTAATTTAAACTTTTTAAAAAATCATTCAGTGCTGATACTAATTTAGAGTCATATTCCATCATGTGATCATCATACTCTGTAAAATATGAATATTTAGGATTATTTGCTAAATCAAATATTTTTTTTCCCATCCAGAAAGGAACTATTTGATCAGCTTCACCATGCATGACCAAAACTGGAATATTGATATTTTTAATTTTTTCTTGGTTTTTATATTTATCCTTTAAAAGAAGTCCTACAGGAATATAAGGATAAAAATTCTTTGCAGCTTCCACCATGGAGGTAAAAGGTGTCTCTAAGATTAATCCAGCAAAATTTTTATTTTGAGCGATCTCTGTTGCTATCCCAGTGCCAAGAGATTCCCCATAAATAATTATATCTTTTTCAGTCACGCCCTTTTTTTTAAGCCATTCTATTCCACTAATTCCATCAGTATAAAGATTGTTTTCTGAGGGTTTTCCCTCATTGCCACTAAAACCCCTCCAGGCGATGATTAAAAAATTTACATTTAAATCTTTAAAATGATTTAATTTGTATATTCTATTTTCTAATTTTCCTGCATTTCCGTGAAAGTAAATTATAGTTTTATAGTTCTCTAAACTTTTATTATGAAACCAGCCTAAAAGATTAATGTCATCACTTGTCTTAATATTAACCTTTTCTATTTCTACTTCTAACTTATCACCAAAATAGTTGTTTTCATCTGGGTGGTACATGAGATTTCGCTGAAATAAAAAAAGTAAAATTAATATTGAAAGATAAATAGCTATAATACCAATTATAATTTCCAAGAAAAAATTCCTACGTTTTAGTTTCATAGTTTTTTTTTGCCAGGTAAACACCCAAGAACACCAAAGCTGTACCTACATAATGAAATGATTCAAGTTTTTCATCAAATATAAAATATCCATAAATTGCCCCATAAATTGTAAAAACATAAAGTGTAAATCCAGTTAATGATGCTCCAAGACTTTTTTGAGCTTTAGTATATAAGGTAAATGCAATTATACCGGGAGAAATAGCTGCAAATAATACCCACATATAAAATTGTTCATTAAAAGTAGTTCTAGCCATTAAAAGCTCCTCAATAATATAAAAAGGTAACAAACTGAGTGCACCAAAAAGAGACACCAATGTAAATCTCTGAAAAATTGATAATTCAGACTTCCAGTAAAAAAGATAGATTGAATATAATGCCCATCCTATAGCTGCAGCAAGCATCCATAGGTCACCAATAGTAAAGTTTAAATTTATTAATAAGTTAAGGTCTCCCTTAATAATAATTGCAAAAACTCCAATTAAACATGAAATTAATCCAATTATTTTAAGATAATTTATTTTTTCTTGAAAAAAAATTGCAGAAATTAAAATTATAAAAATAGGTGATGAGGTATAAATAATAGCCATATTAGTGACTGTCGTTGTTGCTCCAGCTAGAAATGGAAAAGCACCACATACCCCACATCCCATAGCACCTAAGAAAAATAATTTTTTATATTCTTTTTTGATTATCAAATAATTTTTTTTTAAAGATATATAAGTAAAAGGTAAAAGGATTATAAAAACAAAAGTCCATCTCCAAAATGCTAAAGAAATTGGAGGAACAAATTCAATACCACCTCTAGCAACTATTAAATTAGAGGACATAAAAATTGGTTGGATAAAAAGCAATGAGAAAGCTAAAAAATTTTTATTCTGTTTAGACAATTTAATACTTAAAAATTATTTTTTATCGAAGAAAGCTTCGTAGACCATCATGAAAATTGCTATAGCCATCAAAATATAAACAGGAAGAACATCAAAAAAACCAATCATAGTTGATCTTGTTAACGTGGTTGCAAGACCAATTAAAAATGCAGCAGCAAGCAAAGTTCCAAGAAATGTTGTAAATTTACTCATTTTATTTATTACATTCTTTTTCTAACCAATTAGCAACACCTAAAAACCTGTGATCATCGTATTTAGCACCTATTAGTTGCACCCCTAAAGGCATATTTCCTTCCCCTTGAAGTAAAGGTAAAGAAATACAAGGAGTTCCCAAATACGACCAGACTTTATTAAATTCAGCAGTTCCTGTGCTTTTTAAACCCTTGGGTGCTACACCTGGACTAGATGGAGACAAAACTCCATGATAATCCTCGAAAACTTCTTGATAAGACTCATAACTTCTTTTCATAAAGTCTATTGCTTCTGCATAATCTTTCGCTGAATGCTTGTTCCCTTTTGCTATCGCGTCTTGCATATACTTTGACAATTTTTTTTTATATTTTTTATAGTAAAGAGCAAAGTTATTTGCTAAATCAGTTTCGTGAATTATTTGATGGTACTTATGAATATCTTTAAAATATGAAGGTGTATCAAATACTTCGATATTTTTTTTAAAAGATTTTATAAAATACTCAAAAGCTTCTTTTGATTTTTTATCTATAATTTTCCAATGATCAGTTTTGTAAAAAATGAACTTTGGATCAAACAATGGTCCCTTTTTTGTTTCATCCAACATATTTTCAGTTGAATAATGAACTGTAGCACTATCATAATTATCTTTTTTAATAAGAACTTTTGCAAGTAACGCAACATCCTCTACAGATCTTCCAAAGATGCCAATATGGTCTAACTTGTCAGATGTTTTAAGAACTCCATTTCTAGAAATTAATCCATAAGATGGTTTATAACCTACAACTCCACAGTAAGATGCTGGTCTTATGACAGATCCACCAGTTTGAGATCCGATTGATAAAGGTGCCATAAAAGAAGCCACTGATGCAGCAGATCCACTAGATGAACCTCCTGGCGTTCTTGTATGATCGTGTGGATTAGTAGTTTTAGGTGGTCCAAGAAAGGCAAGCTCAGATGTTGCTGTTTTGCCCATCACAATTGCCCCAGCTGACAAAAGTAAATCTACTATTTCTGCATTTTGAGAAAAAGATTTTCCTTTTCTAATGACAGTTCCACATTCAGTTGGCATATCTACTGTGCCAATTATATCTTTTAGAGCTATTGGGATTCCATGCAAAGGTCCTAGGGGTTTACCTGATCTTCTATGCTCGTCTGACTCAGCTGCTTTTTCAAGTAAAAGTTTTTTATCAAAATGAGCCCAAGCCTTTACATCCTTTTCAAACTTTTTAATTCTTTCCAAATATGCTTCGCAAATCTCAACGGATGTTAATTGGGCATCTTTGATCTTTGAGGTAAGCTCCTCAACTTTTAACGAAAATATGTTAGACATTTTTTTATTGTGCAAATAATGTTTCTGGTAACCATAATGCTATTGCAGGAAACATGTACATTAGGAACATTGCAAAAATAACAATCCCTAAGAATGGCATTATTCCACTAAAAATTTGTAGAAGTTCAACATTTGTTTTTTGAACTCCTTTCAAGTAATAGGCGGACATCGCCATAGGTGGAGTTAGGAATGATGTTTGCAAGTTTAAAGCAATCAACATTGCAAAGAAATACGGATTAACTCCAAATATTTCTAGTAAAGGTAAAAATATAGGTACAAAAATAATTAAAATCTCTGTCCACTCTAACGGCCATCCTAAAAGAAATATTATAATTTGAGTGATAACTAAAAACTGCCAAGTTGAAATATTGATTGAAGTAAAGAAATGCTCAAAAACTTCGTGACCTCCTAAATAAGAGAACACAGATGAAAATGTCCAAGACCCAATAAATAACCACATAATCATGGCTGTTGTTTTAGCAGTTAAAAATACTGACTCTTTAAAATTTTGCCATTTAAGTGTCTTATAAAACCATGATAATATCAGAGCTCCAAATGCACCTGCTGCTGCTGCCTCTGCAGGAGTTGCAATCCCAGCCAAAATTGTTCCAAGAACTAACATAATTAATCCAAACAAAGGTACGAAAGATACTAAAACTTCTTTTAAAATTTCAGCTCTTGGAGGAATATCCTCCTCAGGAGGTCTCGGTGCAATTGATGGGTTTAACCAAGCTCTAAAAACTGCATAACCAATATATAAACCTGCCAATAATAAACCTGGAAAAATAGCAGCTGCAAAAAGTCTTAGTGGGGAAAGTTGCGCGATAACTGAATAAACAATTAACATAATGCTTGGAGGAATTAAGATTCCTAAGCACCCTCCAGAACAAATAATACCTGATGCAAATTTTTTGTCATAACCTGCTTTAACCATCGCAGGCCAAGCTAATAATCCCATTAAAGTTACAACTGCTCCAATAATTCCTGTTGCTGTCGAAAATAATGTACAAGTTATCAAGGCTGCTACCGCCATTGATGCAGGTAATCTATGTGCAGCTAATCTGATTGCAAAAAATAATTTTGCTACTATTCCTGCTCTCTCTACTAAGTAACCCATAAATAAAAATAAAGGTACAGCTGTGAGAACATTGTTATCCATTACTGTATAAGTGTTTTGAACAAAAAGTTGAAATATTCGATTATCAAAAATATGCTCCATCATGGTCGCATCGTAATAAGCGTAATAACCAAAACCAATTCCCATTGCCATTAAAGTAAAGGCAATTGGAAAACCTAAAAGAACCGCAAAAAGAAAAATTCCCATCATTAAAATAGCAACTTCTGGATTTGTTAGACTAAACAACATCTTTTTGTTCCTCCTCTTTTGACTGCCTCATTAATATCTGCTCCGTTTCTTCTGCAACAACCATTCTGGATGGCCAGTGACCTGTTCTTATACAAATAATTGATCTGAAAACTTCGCTTACTCCTTGAATAACTAAGAGGACACCAGCACAAGGTATCATTGATTTAACCATATAAATTTGAATTTGCGCAGGACTACTCCAGCTAGTTTCTTTAATCTTCCAAGCCATTGCAGCGTATTCATAACCATAAAACGCTAGAGCTACTACGCCAGGAAAAAAGAATATAAAGTATAAAACTAAATCTATCCAAGCCTGAGTTCTTTCTTTAAATAATCTATAAATGACATCACCTCTCACATGAGCTTCAGTTGCTAAACAGTATGCGCCTGACATCATTAATATTGCACCGTACATCTGCATGCTAAAATCAAAATTCCATAAAGTTGGCTTATTAAAAACATAAGCCATAACAACTTCATAAACGGTTCCACCCATTAAAATTACGATACACCAAGAAAATGCCTTACCCATTGAGGTGCTAAGAGTGTCAGCAAATTTAATGAAAGATTCCATCAACAACAAATATATTAAATTAAGGTAAAAAAAAAGGGGGTTTTTTAAACCCCCCCCTTTTAAATTTCTAAAAGTTAATTAGATTTTAACTTTCTGAATTGGACCAAACTCATTTTCATAAGCTAATTTGTAGTTCGGTTGATTCATCAACAGATACTTCATAGTTCTCTTAGCGTATGCTTTTTGTGAGTCTACTACTTTCTTAAAGAAAGCATCTTTACCAGAAAACTCACCAATGACCTTATCCCAACCTTTTAGTTGTTCAGCTAAGATAGCGTCAGATGTTTGGTAAACATTAACCTTATGCTCATTCATCAATTTAGCTAAGTCAGTTGAATATCTAACTAAAGCTTTGAAGTAGTTATCTGAGTTTGCAGCATATGCAGCATTTCTCAAAATAGCTTGATGAGAAGGTGAAAGGCTATTTAGTCTCTTAGTATTCATAGGAATTTCAAACATTTCCTGAGATTGGTGGAAACTTCCTAAGTGATAATGTTTAGAGACATCTTGCATTCCAAACTGTGAGTCTGATGTTGGGTTGTTAAACTCCGCAGCATCAATCAAACCAGTTTTCATCGCTGGTTGGATTTCACCACCAGGCAATTGTCTTACGACCATTCCCATAGCAGTTAAAACGTTAGTCGCAAGACCAACTGTTCTATACTTCATACCTTTAACATCAGATACTTTTGTTACGTTCTTTTTAAACCAACCAAATGGTTGAGCTGGCATAGGCATATGGAAGAAACCTGTGTAATTAAATCCTACACTTGCTACTGCTTCTTCGTATAACTTTCTTCCTCCACCATACTCCATCCAAGCCATAACTTCTTGAGATGACATACCGTATGAAGGACCAGTTCCAAATAGTGAAGCTGCTGGATTTTTTCCGTACCAGTATGCAGTCACCCAGTGACCCATATCTACTACTCCAGAACTTACCGCTTGTCCGATTTCAGAAGTTTTAACAACTGCACCGACTGGTTGAACGTCAATTTTTAGTTTTCCGTCTGACATATCGCTAACCATTTTTGCGTAGTCTGACGCCATTTCAAAAAAGATGTTAGCGCCTGAAGGCCAAGCTGCTTGCATCTTTAGAGTAATGTGACCAGCTCCCAAAGCAAGATTCGGCATTGCTACAGCTGCTGTTGCTGCTGCACCAGTTGCTGCTGCTGCTTTGAAGAACTTTCGTCTTGAAGGTGTTTTTGCACCTTTTAATGATTTTTTATTTTTAATCATTTTGTTCTCTCCTCTAGTTAATTAACTGCGCGAAGTTAAACATAGATTCACAATAGAGTCTTTCTAAAAAGTCGGACGTTTTGCCCCTAATGACGATTTATTCAATTCCAGATTGTATTTTAATTATTTGTATTAAATTAAATTAATTCTATAGAGTTTATTAATGAAATCTAACAAAAATTCAGACTCTATATCTCCAAATGCAATGGCCGCTACTTCACACCCACTCGCAACGGAAGAGGCTCTTAATATTCTAAAAAAAGGTGGGAATGCAGTAGATGCTGCAATTGCAGCATCAATTTGCTTATCAGTCGTGGAACCAAATTCAACTGGTATTGGTGGTGATTGTTTTGCAATAGTTAAAATGGAAAATAAAGATCCAATTTCATACAATGGATCAGGTATTGCTCCTAAAAAAGCTAACTTTGAATTTTTTGAAAGTAAAAACATAGACAAAATAGAACTGACAACACCTCATTCAGTAACTATTCCTGGAGCTCTTGATGCTTGGAAAACTATTCACAACGAGCATGGCAAATTAGACTTTGAGGAGTTATTTTTAAATTCGATTAATTATGCTGAGAGTGGATATAAAATAACTAAAAAAGTTTCTGAAGCTTGGGAAAAGTCATTTAAAAAATTAAATAATCATAAAATTACTAAAAACTTATATTTAAATAATGGAAAAGTTTATAAAAATAATGAACTCAGAAAAAATATTCCTTTAGCTAATACTCTAAAATTAATCAAAAGAAATGGAATAAAGGAATTTTATCAAGGTTCAATAGCTCAGGATATGGTAGAGAGCTTAAATGAAATTGGAGGACTACATTCAATTGAAGATTTTTCAATTCAAAAAACTTTAAAATCTAAAACTATATCCTCGAATTTTAAAGATATGTCTGTTCACCAATGCCCCCCTAACGGACCAGGTGTAACTGTTTTATTAATGTTAAAGCTGTTAGAGAAATTAAAAATAAATAAATTTAATCCTGATAGTGTTGAAAGGTTCCATCTTGAAGCCGAAGTAACAAAATTATGTTATAAAATAAGAGAAGAGAATATTGCAGACCCAAATTTTATAAGTATTGATCTAGAAAAAATTCTAAGTGAACAAAATATTCAAGAAATATTTAATAATATATCTTTAAACAAATGTTATAAAATCAATGACCTAAGGATTCCAAATCATCCTGAAACTGTATACTTAACAGTGGTTGACAAGGATTTAAATTCTGTCTCCATTATAAATTCTATTTGTTACTCGTTTGGAAGTGGGATTACATCTAACAAGTCAGGTATCTTATTTCACAATAGAGGAACTAATTTTAGAATAGAAAAAGATCATCCAAACTGTATTGAAGGTGGCAAAAGACCATTACACACTATTATCCCAGGTTTAGCTTTAAACAATGATAATAAAACCGTACTTTCATTTGGAGTAATGGGTGGTCAATATCAACCCGTTGGACAAGTGCATGTATTTAATAATATTTTTGACTTTAATATGACTCCCCAAGAAGCCATTTCTTATCCAAGAGCATTTCATTTCAATAATATCTACAAACTCGAAAAAGAAATAAGCGAGGATATAAAAAGTAAACTTGAAGCAATTGGCCATAAAGTAGAATTTACTAATGATCCACATGGTGGAGGTCAAGCAATCCAAATAGACAGAAAAAAAGGTAAATTAATTGGAGGTTCGGATCCTAGAAAAGATGGATATGCATCTGGGTATTAATTTTAATTAACAAGCATTTCGTTAGAGTAGATACAACATTTTTCTGCAGGTAAATGAAGTTTTAGTTCCTCCATTGATATTGGAATTTCTCTCTCAATTTTAGACTTAATCTCTAAATCGCCAGCTTTACCAGTTATGAGTTTAAAATTTCCAAAATCCTCAACTCTTGTTACTTTAACACTAACAATATTTTCTTTTTGATCAGTTGCAATTTTAATGAATTCTGATCGTATTCCCAGTTTTACATTCTTATCTTTAATTTTTGACAAGTCAGTTTTTGTTTTAATGGTATCATTATTAAATTTTATTGAATTATTCGAAAGAATTTCAGAATTAAACAAATTCATAGCAGGGGAACCTATAAAATATCCAACAAATGTAGTTCTTGGTTTTTCAAATAAGTCTTTTGGAAGTCCTACTTGAACTATTTCACCTTGATCCATCACAATTATATTGTCAGCAAATGTCATTGCCTCATTTTGATCGTGAGTGACATAAACTAATGTAGTTTTATATTGTTCATTAATTTCCTTTAAATTTCTTCTTAATCTAAATTTTAAATCCGGATCAATTACAGTTAGTGGTTCATCCATTAAGACACCCGCAACATCCTCTCTTACTAATCCTCTTCCAAGAGATATAAGTTGCTTTTGGTCGGCAGTTAGTTTTCTTGCTGGTGAATTTAAAAAAGACGACAATCTAAGAGTATCTGAAACTGATTTTACCCTATCTTCAATTTTTTGATCTGTAAAATTTCTACATCTTAATGGGAAAGCTAAATTATCATAAACTGTCATGGTGTTATAAATGACTGGAAATTGAAAGACTTGAGCTATATTTCTCTCTTCCGTTATTAGGTCTGTAACATCATTTTCATCAAATAAAATTTTTCCTTTTGATGGTTTAACTAATCCTGAAACGATATTTAACATTGTGGTTTTTCCACAACCAGATGGTCCTAAAATTGCGTATCTTTTTCCATTTTCCCAAGTCATAGAAAACGGATTAAGTGCATAAGTTGGATTAGTGTCGTTTGGATTATAAGTATGGGAAATATTTGATAACTCAATTTTAGCCATGAGATACTCCATAAGGTGAAGAAACTAATTCTTCATTTTGATCAAAAGCATATAATTTATTTTCATTAAATTTAATTTTTACTTTTTCGTGAATTTTAAAATTCATAACTTCTTCAATAAGAGCTATCACTTTTGACTCTCCCTTTTTTAAATGCAATAAAGTTTCTGAACCACTAATTTCAGCAAGTTCTATTTCAAACTCTTCACCTTGATCATCTAATTTTATTTCTGAGGCCCTAATCCCAAAATTATAACCTTGGTCACTTAAATTTTTAAAATGGGAAGGAGAATTAATTAAAATATTTTCAAAACTTAGTTTTTCAGAATTTTTTGTTCCCTTCAAAATATTCATTGGTGGATCATTTGAAATTTCAGCCACCTTTAAAGTTCTAGGATTTTCAAAAATTTCTTTTGCAGGTCCTTTTTGTAAAACTTTACCCTCATCTAACACTATCACCTCGCCATTTAATTCCATGACTTCTTGTGGGTCAGTAGTAGAGTAGATTAAAATAGTATCTTCAGATAAACCTTGTGTGAATATTCTTTTAAATTCTTCTCTTAATTGTTCTCTTAATTTGTAATCTAAATTAACTAATGGTTCATCCAGTAATAATATTTTTGCTTTTTTTGCTAATGATCTCGCTAAAGCAACTCTTTGTTGCTGTCCTCCAGATAGTTCTTGAATTTTCCTATTTTCGAAACCAACTAATCCTACAGTTTTAAGCGCTTCTTCTACATCCTTCTTTATTTGATCTTCGCTTATTTTCCGTTGTTTAAGCGGGAAAATTATATTCTCATATACATTTAGATGAGGATAATTAATAAATTGTTGATAAACCATTGCTACATTTCTTTCCCACACAGGTATTTTGATAAAATCATTATCTTCAAATGATAAATTTCCACTATCAGGGTTTAGCAAACCAGCAATTGTTTTTAAAAATGTAGTTTTTCCAGATAAAGTTCTTCCTAAGATAGTATACAAATTTCCTTTTTTAAAATTAAATGAAACATCGTTTAGATGAAACTGATCGTCTGGCTTGTAAGTTATATTTTCTCCGATTAAATTCATTATTTTAATGCTCCAGATAAATTTCCTTTAGATAAATATCTCTCGACAACAAAAGCGACTATGATTAGAGGCGCAACAGATATTAAGGCAGACGCTGATAAGCTCCACCACGGTGTAATTGAAGAATTAAGTGCTACAACTTTTACAGGTAATAACTGTACTTCTGTAAATGTTAAAATAAATGCAAAGAAAAAATCTATCCAACCAAATATAATACAAAACATACCCGCAACAATTAGTCCTGGTATAGAGTTTGGCAGCACAACTTTATAGAATGCCTGGTAAGGATTGCATCCGTCTATCAATGCAGTTTCATCTAACTCTTTTGGAACTCTGTTAAAAAAATCTACCATAATCCAAACTGCTATAGGCATTAATAGAACAATATAAACTACTACTAGTCCTATTAGACTATCTAATAATCCAATCGTGCTTAAAAATATAAAGAAGGGTATCGATAAAACAATCGGCGGCATTATTCTTTGCGATATAAAAAAGAAAGTAATATCGTTATTTCTCACAAAACCAGCTTTAAAAGTAAATCTTGATAGAGCATAAGCTGCCAAAGTTCCTAAAACTATACTTATTAAACTTGCAGTGCATGTTACAAAAAGACTATTAAAGTAAGGTTCAACAATATCTACTCCACCTCTTGCAGGTGACTTAACTAATACACGCCATCCTTCAAGTGTTGGTTCAAAATCTAACCAAGGAATATAGGTAACCTTACTATTTACTGACTGGAAGTCTTTAAAAGATGTAGAAATAGCCCACAGAAAAGGCGCCACAATAAAAACTGTCCAGAGAATAATAAAAGTATATTTTAAAAATTTGTAGAGTTTTTCCATTATTTTTTAATCATTAATTTTGTTAAAACTTTTGCTATGATCGTTAAACTTATGATCATTATAACTAAATAAGTAAAAGAAAGTGTTGCAGCATAACCCATTTGAAACTCCCTCAAGCCTTTGATGTAAATATAAAAACTTGAAGTCTCTGTTGCAGTACCCGGTCCTCCAGAAGTCAAAACAAAAACTGTATCCATTATTTTTGAGGCTTCAATTAATCTAATAATAATTGCCCCAATTGAGATTGGAGCCATTAATGGAAATGTAACATATACAAACTTTCTAAAAGGACTTGCGCCATCTATAGCTGCAGCTAAAAAAGGTTCTTTGGGCAAAGATAATAAGCCTGCAAGTAACAATAAAAACATAAATGGGGTCCACTGCCAAACTTCAACAATAATAACAGTAAATTTAGCAATAACTGGATCACTGAGCCATAATATAGGCTCCACTCCTAAGTTTCCTAAAAGATCATTTACGGGACCGAGGGACTCATGAAAAAACGTTCTCCAAATTACTGTCATAATGACAGGCGTAGTCATCATAGGAATTAAAAAAATAACTCTGAAGAATCTTTTAAATTTAATTTCTCTCCAAACTATAAGCGCTAGTGCAAAACCAATGATATATTGAAGAATAACAGTAGTAACTGATAAAAAACTCAGTCTAAAAAAAGACTCCCAAAATCTTGGGTCGTCAGTAAAAAGTCTTATGTAATTTGTAATTCCTATAAAATTCATTTCAGGCGTGTAGCTATTCCAACCCGATAAACTTAATCTAATGGTAAAAATAATAGGAAAAATAAGGATTCCTATAAGCACAAACAAGCCAGGAAATAAAAAAACGTACTTGTGCTTAAAATTCATAATTGTAATTTTTGGAATTTGTTAGTTGTGGCCGTCGTTATGACGGCCACAAAGTATTTTTAAAGCTTATTATCTTCCATTGCTACACCAACAGAGTAAGCCGCTCTTACATTATCTTTTCCTACTCTATTAAGTATATCTTCCCACTGCTTAGCAGCTTCGTCTAAGGCAGCTTGTGGTGATAGCTGACCAGCTAAAGCTTTTGCAGCTGCTGTAGCTAATGCAGCATTAAACTCAAATGTACCTGGAACTCTCAAAGGAAAAACTCTATTCTTACTGTCTTCCATCTGAGCTAGGGTATCAACATATGATTGGGCAATATCTTTATCCCAACCAATTTGAGTCCAAACATCTGCTTTAAAGTCATCATTTCTAAATGGGTTAACTCCAAAACGACCAATACCTATGTCAGCTTGGTGATTTGCTTCGTTTGCAAAGAAACATAAGTAATCAAAAGCCATTTCTTTTTCTTTACTTTTCTTAGCAACACCAACTGCCCATCCCCATACGAAGAAAGGAGCTTGGTTAAAGCCTTCATCCCAAGAGTTTGTTGATCTATTCCAAACTTTCATTGCACCAGGTAATTGAGCAGCACCAACTTTGTTGTTAATTGGGCTGTCAGGTTGCATAGCAGCAACAAATGCATCATCCCATGAGAAACTAAACAAAGTTTGTCCTCCACCAAATGATCCAATTTCATCACCAAGACCAAAGTTTATTCCTCCTGGAGGAACATATTTAGTAGCTGCAACCCAGTCTGTTAAAGCTTCCACAAAACCTGGATTGTTAATCAATGGTTTCATAGTTTTTAAATCAAAGAAAAAACCACCTGGAGTTTTAGGATTTTTTGAGTAAGCGGCAGATCTTGAATAAAAAGCTGCATACATCAAGTCATCTTTTTTCATAACTTCTGCAGATCCATATTCTTTCTCGCCATCTCCATCCCAGTCCCAACCATTAAAGTACGCAGCCATTTCTCCATACTCTTTCCATGTTTGTGGAACTCTTAACTCTTTACCAGTATCAGCTTTATATTTTTTTTGATACTCAGGGTTGTCAATCACGTCTTTTCTATATTTTAAATAGTGTCTGTCACCATCAACTGGAAACTGATACATAACACCATCCCAAGATGCTATACCAATGTGAGATGGAGTAACGTCTTGCATTTGTTTCATCTCAACATATTTTTTTGGAACTGGCTCTAAGTATCTTTTCCAATCATTAATAAAGTTTGAAAATCCAAAAACTATATCATACGGAGCTTGACCTGCTTGAAATGGAACCATCGCCTTTGCATACAAATCACCAGCAGGTGTATGTGTTACATCAACTTTTGCTCCTGTAAGTTTAGCAAATTGCTCAGCATGTAAAGCTGTTGGCTCCCCCATAACTGGAACAGCGTGTGTGTTTATTTTAAGTGTCTTACCTTTGTAATTTTTCTTTGACATAGACTCGTAAGAACACTCGCCTGGAATATCTCCAGTAGCCTTGATATGTGGAAACTGATCGCTCCACTTATCAGCATACGCAACAGGACTTAATACCAACAAAGCCGAGATAAGTGCTACTACGTAAGTTTTTATTGTCTTCATGTTTTCCCCTCTTTTTGTTGTTAATTATGGAACCAAAACAGCACGACCTTTAATCTTTCCATCATTAAGGTCATGTAAAGCTTTGTTAGCATCTTCAAGTTTATATTCTTTCATAGAAAGTTTAACTAAACCTTTGTCAGCTAATTCCATTAATTCGTATAATTCAGCCCATGTACCAACAAGACTTCCAACTATACTTTTCTCTTGATCGATCATATCAATCGCCAAAACTCTTATTTCTTCACCATAGCCTACAATATAAAATGTTCCGGTTGCTTTGGTCATTTTAATTCCCATTGGTGTTGAACCTTTTTCACCAACAAAATCTATGACAGCCTCTGCTCCTTTACCTTTAGTAAGCTCTTTTACCTTCTCTATTTCATTACCATCTATTAAAACTCCATGATCTGCCCCAAGCTCCATTGCATGGTCTAGAGGTGCTTTAGCTTTTTCAACTACAATAATATTTGCAGCACACATCGCTTTCATACATTGAATTGCTATATGTCCTAATCCACCAGCACCTATAATTACACAAGTTTCTCCAGGCAGAAGATGTCTTGTAGCTTTTTTCACTACTCTGTACGCCGTCAAACCAGCGTCAGAAAAAGGAGCTACATCTATTGGACCAAGAACTTTTGGAATTTTTATTAAATTTCTAACACTTGTTTGAAGTAATTCTGAATATCCTCCATGTTTAACATTCAAACCTGCAAAGATAGGATCTTCCGCATGCATATCATTTCCTCTTCTGCAGTCTAAACATGTTCCTCCTGTGCCAGAAACTTTAGGGTGTAAAATAACTGCATCCCCTTTTTTAAATCCTGTAACATCTTTACCGACTTCTTCTATCCAACCAGCATTTTCATGTCCCATAACCATTGGTAATAGATCATTATTTTGGTCTGTAATGTGTTTCCAAACACCCTCGATGATATGTAAATCAGTTCTACAAACACCTGCAGCTCCAATTTTAACAATTACATCGCTGGCTTTCTCTATTTTTGGATTTGGTAACTCTTCACCTGTGACCCAAACCTTTTCTTTCATCTCCGGGTCATACTTGTGTAACACCTGTGCTTTCATTATATCCCTCTTTAATTTTTTTTTTTAAATTGTAGATTGAATTAAAAAATAAGTCTAGCAGCTTAGAATAATTTTAATGAATAATAGATTTGACCAATACAACTACAGATTGTTAATTAACTTTATTTTTACAGTTACCTGTTTTAAAAAATTCATCAATATTATCTATTGCTAAATTAGCCATTGCTGTTCGAGTTTCTTTCGTCGCACTACCTAAATGTGGAAGTATAAATGCGCTTTTATGTTTAAGATATCCAGGATTTAAATTTGGTTCATTTTTATAAACGTCTAATCCAACCGCATAAACTTTTCTTCGATCAAGAGCATCTATCAAAGCTTCGTCGTCTATTATATCTCCTCTAGCAACATTTGTGACGATTGCTCCTTTAGGTAAATATTCAATTGTATCTTTGTTGATCATATCAATTGTTTCTTTTGAGGCTGGACAACAAACAGATAATACATCTGATACTGACAGTAAGTCTTTCAAATTGTTGTGGTAAGTTGCTTCGTTTTCTTTATCTTCACTTAACTTAGATCTATTGTGGTAATGAATGATCATTCCTAAAGATTTAGCAACTTTTGCAATTTTTTGACCAATTCTCCCCATCCCAAGTATTCCAAGTCTGGCACCTGTTAATTGCTTACCGATTAAATAATCTGCAGACCACTTCCAGCCACCTTCTTTAGCACTTTCAATTCCCTCAGCAGCTCGTCTACAAGCACCTAATATTAACAGCATTCCTATTTCAGCTGTTGCATCAGTTAGAACATCTGGAGTATTTGTTACTGCAATGCCTCTATTCTTTGCGGCTTCTAAGTCTATGTTTCCAAATCCAACTGCAAAATTGGAAATAATTTTTATAGAGTCTGGAAGTTGATTAATTGTTTCAGCATCTAATTTATCAGTCAAAGATGATAGTATTCCATCTTGTCCTTTGCTTAACTCAATTAAATTTTTTTGAGAATATAATTCGTCATTTAAATTAAAATTTGCTTCAAATGTTTCTTTAGCTTTATCCTCACAAGATCTTAATAATCTTCTTGTGATGAGAATTTTTTTCATGTTGAAGATTAGTTTAAATCAAAAATTTTTCCAGGATTCATTATGTTATTCGGATCTAATGTTTTTTTAATTGATTTCATAACTGGAATGCTATCAGGGTGCTGTTCAAGTAAATATTCTTTTTTGTGAAGTCCAACTCCATGTTCACCTGTAATTGTTCCTTCAAGCTCTAAAGCTTTTCTAATTAATGTTCCATTAAATGCTCTAAGCTGTTTGTACATTTCTTTTTTTGCAGGATCGTAAGGTAATACAACATGGAAATTGCCATCCCCCATATGTCCTACCATTGGCGCTCTAACCCCGAATTCTTTTGCTTTTTCTTCTGCAAATTTTACGCATTCAGTTATTTTTGAAATTGGAACACATACGTCAGTTGAATAAACTCTTCCATTATCGTTTAAAGCTTTAACAGAATAATATACATCCCATCTTGCTTGCCAAAGTTTGTTTCTATCCTCTAAGTCTTTGGCCCATTTAAATGAGCTTCCGTTATTTTCTTTTGATAATTCTTCTACAATGTTGATATTTTCTTTATTTGAAGACTCAGATCCATGAAATTCAAAAAATAAAGTTGGTACTGCGTCAATGTCTTTTAATTTTGAATAATTTATAGAAATTCCCATCTGATCTGCATTAAGCATTTCAATTCTTGCAATTGGAACACCATACTGAATAACCTGTTGAGCTGTCATTACTGCGTCCTCTAATGAAGGGAAGTGACACACCGCACTCATTATACTTTCGGGTATAGGTGATAATCTTAAGTGAACTTCAGTAATAATACCGAGAGTTCCTTCCGACCCAATAAATAAATTTGTTAAATTATAACCTGCTGAAGTTTTTTTAGTTCTGCCACCTGTGTTTATAATATCTCCATTTGGTAATACTACAGTCAGACCAGAAATGACTGTTTTCATGGTCCCATATTTTACTGCCATTGTTCCTGAAGCCGAAGTGGATGCCATACCTCCTAAAGCAGCGTTTGCCCCTGGGTCTATGGGAAAAAAAACACCGTCCTCTCTTAAATGTTCATTCAATTGTTCTCTTGTTACACATGCCTGAACTCTGCAATCAAAATCTTCAGTATTTACACTTAAAATTTTATTCATTTTTTCCAAGCAGATAGTTATGCCATTTTCATTTCCTACAACATTACCCTCTAAAGATGTACCTGTTCCGTATGGAACTACTGGAATTTTATGCTCGTTACAAAGTTTTAATATTTTTGATACCTCTTCATTAGTTTCTGGAAAAACTACCGCTTTTGATAAAATTGGATCGTAAGTATCCTCGCCTCTAGCATAATTCCCACGCGCGGACTCTGACGTTGAATATCTACTGTTTAAAAGACTTTTTAATTCTGTTTCAACTTGTTGGTTCATTAATCTTAATATTATTAAAAAAAAATAAAAAAATACAGCTTATTTAGAAAGCATCTTACCTATGTTTTCTAATGCTTGCTGTATATTATCCCTAGATGCAGCAAAGCTAAATCTTACGTAATCTTGGCAAGTTTTACCAAATGCTGTTCCTGGAACAATAGCAACTCCAGCTTCATGCATAGCTTTTTTACAAAATTCAGATCCATTCATACCGGTACCAATTACCTTTGGAAAAGCGTAAAAAGCACCCCCTGGTAAACTACATTCAATTCCAGGCAAATCATTTAATCCTTTATGAATTAAATTTCTTCTTAATGTAAATTTATCTAACATATCTTTAATCGAGTCATCTGGTCCATCTAAAGCTGCTATACCTGCAAATTGTGCAGCTGCATTTACACACGACACACTATTTATCAATAACTTATTAACATGTGGGATCATTTCTTTAGGCCAATAACTCCATCCTAGTCTCCAACCAGTCATTGAGTAAGCTTTGCTCCATCCCTCTAAAACTATTAATCTCTCTTTTAAAGCTTCATAATGAAAAAAAGATGGCATTTCTTTATAGTCAAAAATTTGTCTACTATAAATTTCATCACTTAAAATAGTAACATGTGGATGTTTTTCTAATTCTTTTGCAAAGTAATCTATTACTGTTTTCTCTACAAAACTGCCCGTTGGATTGTTTGGGTTAATTAAAATTAACAATCTGGTTTTATCAGTGATTAGAGATATTATTTTATCTGGATCAAATTTAAGATCTTTATCTTCAGTAAGATCATATGGAACAGGAGTAGAACCAGTATAATTTATCATAGATTCATAGATCGGAAATGCAGGTGTAGGATGAATTATTTCTGCTCCTGGTTCACCAAAACATTGAATGGCATAGCTCATCGTAGGCTTTCCACCAGGCATGATTAAAATTCTTTCAGGATCAACTTTGGCGTTATACTGTTTTTTAATCCACCTTGTTACAGCCTCTCTACATTCTGGAATTCCGTTAGACATTACATATCCATGATGTCCATCATCCAATGCTTTTTTTGCAGCCTCAACAACATGCTTCGGCGTTTTAAAGTCTGGCTGACCTAGTCCTAAATGAATCATTGGATGGCCTTTGGCCTCTAATGCTTTAGCTTCTGCTAATACACTAAATGCAGACTCTGTTCCTAAATTTTCTAAATTTTTTGCTAGTATCATAATTTTAAAAAATGAAAACCTAGACGAAAAGTAGACTAATGTCTATTCATGATTTTTAAAAAACTTTTTTAAGATATTTGCAATAATCCTAACAATTACTTGTTGATTAGTTACGGTAGATTATTTTTGACGCATCTAACTCTTCAATTTTTTTGCATCCCATTAAAATCATATTTCGTCTAATTTCTTTTTGCATATTATCTAATAATCTTTCAACACCTTTTTGACCTCCTGCTCCTAAACTAAATAAAAATGCTTTGCCAAAACTACAAGCTGTTGCTCCAGCAGCCAACGCTTTAAGAACATGCGTTCCTCTTCTAATACCACCATCAAGTATAATTTCTAATTTATCGCCAACTGCATCTGAGATAGCTTTCACTTGATCAAAAGGAGATCTCGAACCATCTAATTGTCTTCCTCCATGATTAGAAATCATTATTGCAGTGCAACCAATATCAATTGCTCTTTTTGCATCTTCAACAGACATTACCCCCTTTAAAGCAAAAGGACCGTCCCATCTCTTAATACAATATTCTGCATCTTTCCAATTCATTTTAGGATCATATTGTTCATTAATATAATCTATAACTGACTTAGCAATGTTAGTGCCTTTGTCAGTTTTGTGTTTAATGTTAGCTAATTCAAATTTTTTATTTGTTAAATATTTAAAAACCCACTCTGGACGCATTGCAAAACTTAGTAAGCTTTCCAAAGTTAATTTAGGAGGTGTAGTAAACCCAGTTCGATGATCTCTTTCTCTGTTTCCAGCAACTAGAGTATCCACTGTTAAACAAAGTCCATCGAAATTTGCTCTTCTACACCTATCAATTAAATCATCAGTAATAGATTGATCCTTATGAACATATAGTTGAAAAAGTTTCGGACCACTTGAAATATTTGCAATTTCTTCAATTGAAAACGATGCCATTGTAGACATACTATACATCGTTCCAAATTTTTCAGCAGCTCTTGCTGATGCTTTGTCCCCTTCAGGCGTGTATAAACTTTGCATTGCAGTAGGTGACAAAAAGAGAGGCATGTCAATTTTTCTACCAAATACTGTTGTAGATAAATCAGGTTCTCCCACACTTGCCAATATATTTGGAACTAAATCACAGTCATTAAATGCTGTGGTATTTCTATTTAAAGTTACCTCATCGTCTGAGCCACCGTCAATGTAATGAAAAATAGGAGCTGGTAATTTTTTTTTTGCTAATTTTCTAAAATCTTCAAAATTATAACAATCATTTATGTTCATGACTATTATGTTCTAAATCTTAAATTACTTCTGTTAAGATCACTTATTTTAGTGCAGCCCATTAACTTCATATCTCTTACTAATTCAGATTTATATTTTTCTAAAGCTCTTTCAACACCTGCTTGTCCAGCTGCTGCTAGAGCATACAAATATAATCTTCCACCAGAACATGCTTTTGCACCTAACGATAATGCTTTAAGCATATGGGTTCCTCTATGAATTCCTCCCTCACAAATAACGTCTAATTTATCACCAACAGCATCAACAATTTCAGCAAGTTGATCGAAAGGAGATCTTGATCCATCTAACTGCCTTCCACCATGATTTGAAACCATTATTCCTGTACATCCAATATCAGCCGCTCGCTTAGCATCTTCAACGCTCATTATTCCTTTTAAAGCAAAATGACCTCCCCATTTAGAGCAAAGTTGTTCAGCATCTTTCCAGTTCATTGACTGATCAAGCATTGTAGAAAAATAATTTCCGATTGAAGAGTTGGTGCTTGTACCTTCTTTTACGAAATCTTGAAGATGAGGTAATTCAAACTTACCTTTTGTTAAATAATTTATTCCCCACATTGGCTTTGTTGCAAAACTAAATAAGCTTGAAAGTGTCAGTTTAGGCGGTGACGTAAACCCAGTTCTTAAATCTCTTTCTCTATTCCCTCCAGTTATTGTATCAACTGTTAGAGCCATCACATCAAACTTAGCAGCTTTTGCTCTCTCTAAGCATGAATCATTAAGTCCTCTATCTTTATGAAAATAAAATTGAAACATTTTCGGTGTATCAACAAGTGAAGAAATTTCCTCTACACTTACTGTTGCTAATGCCGATACCCCAAACATGGTGTTATATTTCTTAGCTGCTTTGCCTACAGCTCTTTCACCATCATAATGAAATAATCTCTGTAAAGCGGTAGGTGATAAATAAAAAGGTAAATCTAATTTCTTTCCAAATATTGTTGTAGATAAATCTACATTCTCTACACCTCTTAAAACATTTGGCACCAAATCAACATCATCAAATGCACTTGTATTTCTTACATATGTAACTTCATCATCTGCAGCACCATCAATATAATGAAAAATTGGAGAGGGTAACTTTTTTTGTGCCAGTTTTCTAAAATCAGCAAAATTATGACAATCTTTTAAATTCATAAATCCTCTTAGAAGTTTTTTAGGAAATTAAACATATAACTATTTGCCCCAGGATTTTTGTCTCCTAAACTCGCATTAGATATGTGATTATAAGAGAAGCCCAATTCGCTTGTTTTTGATAAATCGAGTGAGAATTGTAATTCACTCTTAAATTCTATTAAATGACCCAAATCTTTTCCGTCTCCCTCATGATACAATCCTGGTGTAAAACTTGGTGTAAAATTTAATGCTCCAATTTTATATTGAGCTTGAACACCTGTATAAATATAACCTGCATTATCAGCTGTTATCAGTGCTCCAGTAACAGGTGAGAGATTTCCTAAAAGTGTATCACGATTTAAATTCTCATTTTGATGTTGAAATCCAATTAAAGTTGATTTTTTTCCATCATCACTAAAGTCAAACATGCCGGTATAAACATTAAATTCTGTATATTGGTTTTTTATTTCTAATTCTTCAGCAAAAACTGTAAACGAAAAAAAAATTATAAAAAATGTTGAAAAAAAATTTTTAAAACTCATAGCTGATAATTAATTATTTTTAAATATAGATCTTTTAAAAATTATTGCACCTCCAAATACAAATATCAATATTGGTAATAACCATAGTAAATAGGTATTTTTATTAAGCCCTGGATCATACAAAATCCAATCACCATATTTTTCCTTAAAATAAATATATATTTCTTTCTCTGACAAACCTTGATCTAATTTTTTATCTACTAAAATTTTCATACTATTTGCAAAATCAGAATCCGAATCATAAACAGATTGTCCCTGACAAATCAAACATCTAAGATTTTTAGTTATCTCATTTCTTTGACTATTTTCATTTGCATAAAGATTATTAAAAAACAGTAAGAAAAAAATAATTATAAAAGCTTTAAATATTTTCATTTTGTTATTTTTTGTATTTCCACCAGCAACTCCTGATTAAGAGGTCCAATGTATTTTTTAATTACCTTGTTATTATAAATTATAAAAGTTTCAGGCACACCGAAAGCTCCCCATTCGATTGAATTTGTCCCATTTTTATCTACGATGATTTTTTCATAAGGATTCCCTAATTCATCCAAAAAGCTTTTAGCATTTTTTTTATTATCTTTATAATTCATACCAATAATATTTAATTTATTATTTTTACTAAGACTCATTAATATTGGGTGTTCATCTCTACATGGAGCACACCATGAAGCCCAAATGTTTAATAAATAAAATTCATTCATTTTAAAAATTTCAGTTGACGTTAAATTTTCCCTCAAAAGCAGAAGATCAGCCGAGAAAATTGGGATATCATTATTGATCTTCGCCTTTGGTGTGTAAATATTTGTATCTTTTAAACTTTTATAGAAAACAGCAAAAATAACTAAAAATATTAATATCATTGAATATAAAATTAATTTATTTTTCATATTCTTTTCTGTAAAAAACTAACTAAACCACCTATGCTTATCATGATAACTGATAACCATATCCACAACATAAAGGGTTTAACTTGATATCTTACATTAAAATAATCTTGATTTTGGACAAGATTTATTACAATAAATTTGTCCTTCAATAATGTAGTTTTAATATCTGCCTCACTAGTTGTAATATTAGGTTGATTGTATATTCTTAATTCAGGTGACAAGTTATTGTTTATACCTTCGGAATTAGTAATGTTAAAATTAGCAATTATAGATTTATAATTTTTTTCTTTTTCTTGATTTATACTTTCAAAAAATATTTTTGTTTTCGAATTATCATAAGTTTCACCTACTTTTAAATTAGTTATTATTTCACTTGAAAATAAATTGTTTAATAAAATACTTAAAATCAATAAACTAAATCCAAAATGAGCAGTGTTTTGGGCAAAATTTTTGTATTTCTTATTAACAAAATCTCTCAGTGTAATAAAAAATAAATAAAGAGCACTGGAGATTAAGATGGTATTAATAAGAATATTTGTATTGAAATTTTTGACAATAAAAAAAGATATTAAAACAGAGATAATTAACAAAAAAATCAGATAGATCTTATCTTTTAAATCGGATCTTATCCATTTTAACCTTGGCCCAATTGCCATCGCAAATAAAAATGGAATTAAAAATGGAGCAATGAGTTTATGATAGAATGGCGGCCCCACAGATATTTTTTGGGAGGATATTACGTCTAAAAAGATAGGATAAACAGTACCAATCAATACAACTGATAGAAAGTACATCATAAACCAGTTATTTACTAAAATTGAAGTTTCTTTACTTAACCAAAAAAAATTAGACGAATTATTTTTACTATTTTGATGAAAAAAGAAAAAAATAAATAAAGACAAAAAAATTAGAGCAAATAAGAATATTAGAATAAATAAACCTCTTTCTGGATCATTCGCAAATGTATGAACAGAATTTAGAATTCCAGATCTTACTAAAAAAGTTCCACACATACTCAAAGTGAAAGTTGCAATGGACAATACGATTACCCAAGAAGTTAGGATTTCTTTTCTCTCGAGTACCAAAATACAGTGTAAAAGAGTTGTCAAAGCTAACCAAGGCATTAAGGAAACATTTTCTACTGGATCCCAAAACCAAAATCCTCCCCAACCTAATTCATAGTAAGCCCAAATCGATCCTAGCAAAATACCTAATGTTAAAAAAATCCAGGAAATTAAAACCCATTTTTTAATATGAGTAGCCCAGCTTGTTGAAACCATTTTTAAAGTGGTTGCAGCTAAAGCAGATGAAAAAATAATAGAGGAGCCAACATATCCTAAATATAAAATTGGTGGATGTATTGCTAAAGCAGGATCCTGCAATATTGGATTTAATCCTAAGCCCTCATCTGGAACTGGAAATAAATAATTAAAAGGGTTTGAAGTTTGAATGAGAAATAAAAAAAAACTAATTATAATTACTTGCTGAAAACCTAGTGTTAAAATTTTATACTTAATTGGTTGATTTTTAGTTCTTAATAAAAATATAAATATAAATAATGTCAAAACTAATAACCATAGCAGCAAGCTCCCCTCGTGGTTTCCCCAAGTTCCACTAATTTTATAAAAAAGTGGTTTAGTTGTATGTGAATTGTTAAATACAGTTTCGTTACTAAAGTCTGAAATAACAAAAGAAATAATTAAAGCTAAAAAACTAATTAAAACAAAAAATAATTGTAAAAAAGAAAACGATAAAATTTTAGTGTCTAGTTGATTTGAGTTTTTAAAATTTTGAATTGAAAAAAAAATTAAAATTAAGGCAACACATAAGCCTAGAATAAGTGAGTAATGACCAACAACACTGTAAATCAATTTATTGCTCCTCCAAAGCTTCTTTTACTTCTGGTGGCATGTAATTTTCGTCATGTTTAGCTAAAATTTTAGTAGCAGAAAAAAAATTTCTGTCTTTTAAAAATCCCTCTGCAACAACTCCTTTTTCCTCTGCAAAAAGATTAGGGACAGCACCAGAATAACTTACATTTATTTCATTTTTAAAATCTGTAATAATAAAGTTAACTTCATCCGAGCTTACATTTACTGAATTTTTTTTAACCATTCCTCCAACTCTAATTTTGTTTGTATCTAATTCTGATAATGTTTTAATTTCGGTTGGTGATTGAAAGTAAACAACATTTTCCTCTAAAGATTTTAAAACTAAAAAAACTGTTAAAATCAAAGTAACTAAAATCAATGTTACAAACAAAAATCTTAATTTAACTTTGCGACCATACATGGTTCAAAAGTTAGTTATTTGTGGCGTCAGCTAAAATTTCTTTGTTGATTCTCTGTTTTTTTGCAGAATTAGCTTTCTCAGGATTTAAAGACCCAAATTTAGCAACAAATTTACTTTGCTCTTTAACAAATTGTAGTTTTGTAATTGTGTACAAACCTAAAAAACTTAAAAGTGTAAAGCCAAAAGCAGACATTACGTATCCAACATATCCATTCATAAAAAGTAATTCATTAATCATAATCTATCTAAGCCTTTATTTTTAATTTTTATCAGTTCTGTATTATATTTCATTAAGAAAATTAACAACGAAAATAGAGCAAATGCCGCAGTCATTAATAATAAAGGGAAAAGCATTGAAGAATGAATTGAGCTTTTTGTTAAAATATTAATTGATGCTGGCTGGTGAAGTGTATTCCACCATTCAACTGAGTATTTAGTAATTGGAACATTAATAATTCCAACAACAGTTATAAAAGTAGTAATCTTAAAAACTTTTTCTTCTTTCTCATAAATTCTCCAGGCTATTAAATACATAGCAAAAAATAACGCTAAAATTAACATTGATGTAACTCGAGCATCCCATGCCCACCAGGTTCCCCATGTAGGTTTGCCCCAAATTGCACCTGTGACTAAAGCGATTATATTAAAAACAAACCCAGATGGTGCTAAACTTTTAGACATTAAAAAAAAGTTTTTATTCTTAAAAATAAAACCACTTATCGATAACAAAGTAATTGAAGAAAAAATTCCAAGTGAAATCCATGCTGATGGAACATGAACATACATAATTCTTACCGCATCACTTTGTTTGTAATCCTCTGGTGACAAAATTAATGCCTCTGTCAAACCGACTGTCAAAACAACAACAAATAAAAATAAAATATACTTTGGGGCTTTAGAGGTTATTTGGAAAATTTTATTAGGTTCTAAAATCTTAAACATGCTTATTATTTAATAATTAATTTTGGAATTTCTATTATGAAAAGGTTATCTGATCAAGAATGCAGAGGGGAGACAATAAGAATAAATATAACGTTTAACATCCTTGATCAGAATATAACTTAAATATAACGAATATTTATGGCCTAGATTTGAGCTAAATGTGTTGGAATATTGATATGCTTAATTTGAAAGCTTAAAGTAACTTGAGCCCTTTTTTCCCGAAAAAATTTCTTCAATTAGAGGATGTTTTATTGGCTCATCAGAGTCATCCATAAGCAAATTTTGCTCTGAAACATATGCCTCATAAGTAATTTCATCATTTTCAGCAAGTAAGTGGTAAAATGGCTGATCTTTTCTTGGTCTGACATTTTTTGGGATCGATTGATACCATTCCTCTGAATTATTAAATTCAAAATCAACGTCATAAATAACACCTCTAAATTCAAAGTGTTTATGTTTAACGATATCGCCTATTGAGAATTTTGCTTTTTGAATTGGCATTATGTTTAGTATGGGTATTTAAATATAAAAATCAATGCAAAAAAGATTAATGTTTTGTGATGTGGCAAATATGTTAATATCTTTTTTGTGAATAAATCTTTTTTGAAATTTATTACCGATTTCGGGCCTTTAGCAATATTTTTTTTCTTTTATTATAATAATAATAAAAATTTATCAGTTGCAATCCCTCCACTAATAGTTGCAACTTTAATTGCATTAGCAGTTGTATGGTTCTTTGAAAAAAAAATACCTACAATGCCATTAGTAAGTGGAATATTAATTACATTCTTTGGTGGACTAACTATTTATTTCAATGACCCAATATTTATTTATGTAAAACCAACTATAATTAATATCTTATTTGCTCTTGCTTTATTTTTTGGAAAATATTTTACAAGAGAACCAATTCTAAAAAAAATTATGGGAAAATCCATACCCCTATCTGATATTGGATGGGAGATATTAAATAAAAGATGGATGTTTTTTTTTCTTGGGCTCGCTATACTTAATGAATTTGTTTGGAGGACACAAACTGAGGAATTCTGGGTTAACTTTAAGGTATGGGGAATGTTGCCAATTACAATAATTTTTACAGCATTTCAAATACCACTAATTAATAGACATAAAATTGATGCGCAGTAATCTAAAATTAATAATTAACAACCCTCAAAATAAAATAGAGCAAAAACAGTTCTTTGAAAAAGATGAACTTAAAATAATTTTGGATCTATATGCAAAGATGGTGTCAGAGGGATCTTGGAAGGACTATGGATTAAATATTTCAAGCAAACAGGTGAGCTTTAGTGTTTTTAGAAACGCAACTGAAAATGCAATTTATAAAATTTGTAAAAATTTTAAGCCAAAAAATAAAACTCTTAAATATTTGATTACTGATACGAACGGTAAAATTTTAAAAAACTCTTTTGACCTAAGATTGTTATTAAAAAATACAAATTGGAAAAAGCTTTAATAAAATTAACGTCTTTGGCCAAAAAGTCTTAACAACATTATAAATAAATTTATAAAGTCTAGATAAAGAGTAAGAGCACCCATAACAGCTTTTTTGCCCATGATTTCGCCTGTATCACTAACTGCGTACATATTTTTAATTTTTTGAGTATCGTAAGCTGTAAGACCAACAAAAATTAGAACTCCTAATATTGAAATCACAAAATACATCATTGATGATTTCATAAATATATTGACTATCGAAGCTATAATTATTCCAATTAGGCCCATCATTAAGAAAGAACCTAATTTAGTTAGGTCTCTTTTGGTAGTGTATCCATAAATGCTCATTGCACCAAACGTTGCTGAACAAATAAAGAAAACTCTTGTTACACTCATTCCTGTATAAACTAATAAAATTGACGATAAAGATAAGCCCATCAAGCCTGCAAAAACCCAAAAAGTTGTTTGAGCTTTTGATGCACTCATTTTATTAATTCCAAAACTCATATAAAAAACAATTCCTAAAGGCGCAAGCATGACAAGCCATTTTAAACCTGACATATAAATCGCATTGCCTATTTGAGTTAGAGCTACAATGGATCCGACATCATTAGTAACGACAGACATTTTAAATGTTATTAATGCAACTATTCCTGTTAATAAAATTCCTGTTGCCATATAGTTGTAAACTTTTAGCATGTAGGCTCTTAAACCTTCATCCATTACAACAGTTGATTGTTGAGCTGCTTTTGATCTGTTTAGTATTCCGTTTTTATCAAATTCCATATGATTGTTATATAATAGCCTTTTACTAATTATTCAAGATACCTTAAAAGGTTAATAAAACATTAACACAATTTTCAAATGAATTACAAAAATCTAGGAAATACTGACTTAAAAGTAAGCACAATTTGTCTCGGAACTATGACTTGGGGAGAACAAAATACGCAAAATGAAGCATTTGAGCAAATGGACTTTGCTTTAGATCAAGGAGTTAATTTTTGGGACACAGCAGAATTATATGCTGTACCTCCAAGAAAAGAAACTTACGGAGATACTGAAGAAATTATTGGAAATTGGTTTGAAAAAACAAAAAAAAGAAATGATGTGATACTTGCTACTAAAGTTGCAGGTCCTGCTCGAGATTATTTGAGAAATGGAGAAAATAGTTTTGTGGGTAATAACTTAGAAAGTGCTTTAAATAATAGTCTGAAGAGACTAAAAACTGATTATGTTGATCTATATCAGCTTCATTGGCCTGAAAGAAAAGTAAATAACTTTGGGAGATTGGGTTACGTTCATCAAGAAAATAACTGGAACAAATTTGAAGATGTATTGGAAGAATTAAACAAGTACATAGATCAAGGTAAGATTAGATACATCGGTTTATCCAACGAAACGCCTTGGGGAACAATGAGTTTTCTCAAACTTTCAAAGGACAAAAATTTACCACGAATGATGTCAATCCAAAATCCATATAGTTTGTTGAATAGATCTTACGAAGTTGGATTAGCAGAAGTGTCAATAAGAGAGGAAATCGGTTGCCTGTCATATTCTCCTCTCGCTAGTGGTTATTTGAGCGGAAAATATAGAAATAAAAAATTTCCAAAAGGCTCAAGAATGGAAAGAGATTTCGATTTTTGGACACGATATAGAAAGCCAAACACTGAGGTAGCGGTAGAGCTTTATTACAATATAAGCAAAAAACATAATCTTGATATGAGTCAAATGTCTATTAAATTTTGTGAAATACAAGACTTTATGACCAGTGTAATAATTGGTGCAACAACAATGGAGCAGTTGAAAACAAATATAGAAAGTGTAAATGTTAATCTATCAGATGATGTCATTAAAGAAATTAACCAAGTTCAAAAAATTTACCCAAATCCATGTCCTTAATTAAAAGAATTATAACGTTTTGTAGTATTTTGTTTTTAACTAGCTTTGGTCAGCTTCAAGCTCAAGAAGTAAAAAAAATTGGTAAATACAAGGATTGGGAAGCAATGGTGGTTTCTCAAGCAAGTGGAAAAGTTTGTTTCGCACAATCCTCGCCTATCTTGCAAGCCCCAAAATCAAACAAAAGAGATGCAAAATTATTTGTAGCCTTTAGACCAAATGAAAGCATTACTAATGAAGTGAGTGTCACCCCAGGCTATGAATTTAACAAAAGCAACTCCGTTACTGCGGCTTCAGGAAAAAATAAATTTAAATTTGATATCAAAGAGCAAGGATTTGCCTGGATTGCTGATAATAAAATTGAACTAAAAATGATTAAGCAAATGAGAAAAGGTTCTCGAATAATGATTACTGGATACAATCAGAAAGGTTCTCAAACAATTGATCACTATTCATTGCTAGGATTTACTAAAGCTTACAACGCATCTCGAAAAGCTTGTAGTTAAATCAATGAAATCAAAAAAAAAAATTGTTCTAGCATACTCTGGAGGACTTGATACCTCTATAATTCTAAAGTGGCTTCAAGAAAATTATGATGCAGAAGTAATTTGTTATACTGCAGATGTAGGGCAAGAAATAAATAGAAAAAAAATTATTTCTAATGCAAAAAAATTTGGTGTTACTAAAATCATTATTAAAGATTTAAAAAATGTCTTTGTGAAAGATTATATTTATCCAATGATCAGAGGTCATGCTATTTATGAAGGTGTGTACTTATTGGGTACATCAATTGCAAGACCACTTATTGCAAAAGATCAAATTAGAGTTGCTAAAAAATTTAAGGCATTTGCTGTATCCCATGGTGCAACAGGCAAAGGAAACGATCAAGTTCGATTTGAATTAGGGTATCATTATTTTGGTCCCAAAATAAAAGTAATTGCTCCATGGAGAATTTGGAAATTAAAATCAAGAACTGACCTAATTAATTATGCAAAAAAACACAACATAGCTATTCCAAAGGATAAAAAAGGCGCATCTCCTTTTTCAGTGGACGATAATTTGTTTCATACCTCTACTGAAGGTAAACTTTTAGAAAATCCCAAAAATTTTGCACCAGAATTTATTTTTCAAAGATCAGTTTCTCCTGAAAAAGCACCAAATAAAGCATCTTTTGTTACTATCAATTTTAAAAATGGAGATCCATTTGGTATAAATGGGAAAAAAATTACCCCAGCAAAATTATTAGACAAATTAAATCAACTTGCGGGTAAAAATGGAATTGGCAGAGTTGATTTAGTTGAAAATAGATTTATTGGAATAAAGTCTAGAGGTGTATACGAAACACCAGGGGGTACCTTGTTAATGCATGCCCATCGTGCAATAGAATCTGTAACTCTCGATAAAGATACAATGCATAAAAAAGATTTAATTATGCCAAGATATGCAGAGCTTATTTATAATGGCTACTGGTATTCAAAAGAAAGATTTAAACTTCAAAAAATTGTGGATCTAAGTAAAAATAAAGTTAATGGTTCAGTTAAACTCAAACTTTACAAAGGAAATGTTACAATAATTTCAAGACAAACTAAGAGTGCAGCCTACTCTATGAAAAAAGTTTCTTTTGAAGAAAATAAAACCTTTAATAAAACAAATGTTGAAAGATTTATTAATTTTCATAAGAAAAAACTACGTTCTTAATAAATCTTAGGTCAATTTATCGTTTGTCAAATTTATTTAAAACTATATCTTAGATTTATGGAATCATTAAAAAATTGGATGATAGAAGCAGCAAATATTTTATTTGATGATAGTAAAAATGATTTGAGGGCCCTTCCTAAAACAGTTAGATTACAAATTCTTTTAGTGTTAAGTTTTATTTGGACTACAGTTTTTAGTTTATATGTTTTTTCATATACAACTTTTGCATTTGGTTGGGCAGGTCTATTTATAGCTCATATTGGTTTGATTTTTGCAGTCTATATGACATTTAAACATTTCCACAGAGCTGAAGAAAGTTCTGCTAGCGTTTTTAAGACAAAAAATTTTGATCCCTTTAAGATAATGGTAATTGTTTTTGTTATTGTTTTTATATTCGTCTTTTCAAAAGGAATTGAAGTTCTAACTAGTCCAAACCCTTATTCTTACTCAATTCCATATGATGGTTCTTCAAAATCAGTATTTGAAAAATGGCTACCGTTTAGTAAAGATAAATAATGGATAAGATCGCAAAAAACTTACAATTGGGATTGATGTGTATTATTTTAATCAGCACTATTATTGCTGTTGGCATTGAAATATTAAATATGTTTGCAAATCAATTAGTTACTCTAGCTGATTTGCTTTTAATGTTTCTATATTTAGAAGTGCTTGCAATGGTAAGAGTTTTTTGGAATCAACAATCTATAAGTATAACCCTGCCACTTCTTATTGCAATAACAGCTCTTGCTCGATTTATTATTCTTCAAGGAAAAGAAATGGATCCTACAGCTCTTGTTTATGAAGCAGTTGCTATATTGTTGATTGCTGGAGCAATTGTTGTTCTAAGATTAAGACATAGTGACAAACTTGGTCTAAAGAAAAAAAAATCTAGGTAATTTAAATATGTTATTTGAGGCTTCGAGGAAGAAAGCCATTGAAAAACTAAATCATTTTATTGAAAATAATTTAACAGATTACTCTAAATTAAGAAATTTTGATCTTGGTCCAGAGAGTAGATCTAATGTCTCTTGCTTATCACCTTACATTACACACGGGATAATAAACGAAAAAGAAATAATAAAAAAATCTCTTGATAAATTTTCTTTCGCTAAAAATGAAAAGTTTATTCAAGAAGTTCTTTGGCGTACTTATTGGAAAGGGTGGCTCGAGTTAAGACCAAATGTATGGAATGATTATATAATAGAGCTAAAAAAAATAAGAGAAGATTTTAAAGATAATAAAGAATATTTAAATGCAATTGAAGGGAAAACAAACATTGAGTGCTTTAATTCTTGGGTAAATGAGCTCAAAGAAACTAACTATCTTCACAACCACACCAGAATGTGGTTTGCGAGTATTTGGATTTTCACACTAGAATTACCATGGCAACTTGGTGCTGAGTTTTTTATGCAACATCTGTATGATGGAGATGCTGCATCTAACACCCTTGGTTGGAGATGGGTAGCCGGAATTCAAACACAAGGTAAGCATTACCTGGCAAGTGAATGGAATATAAAAAAATTTACCAATAACAGATTTCAAAACATCAAATTAAACGAGAATGCTTCTCCAAAAATTTCAGAAAAAACTTACTCTATAATTAGACAAGATTTCAGCAATCCTCAGGATATTGAGAGAAAAAATCTTGTAGTTTTTGAGAATAATCTCTCATTTGAAATCACTGACTTCAAAGAAAATAATTTTAAAAAAATATATATAGTTGCTGTTAAAAATGAAAATAGAGCTATCAAGCTTAGTGAAAAGGCAGTGAAATTTAAGTCTCTTTTAATGAATGACCAACAACAAAGATTAAAAGATAATTCTATTGAATGTGAGGTTATTGATATTAGTGAAATTAAAAATATTGAAAACTGTTTTGGATTATATCCAACTGTTGGTGAAAACTTAGATTATTTAAATTCAAATAATATTAAATTAGATTTTTTATACAGGGATCTTGATCGATTTTCCTGGCAATATTGCAACAAAGGTTTTTTTAATTTTAAAAATTATATTCCAAAAATAATATCAAGCTTTAATTAAAACCAACGTACCATCCCAATAATACCGGCTGTTGCATAAAAAAATTGTAGAAATAAAATTCCCTTATGACCGCCCCTATAAGCCCATATTCCGATTAAAATTGCTGAAAAAAGTAATAAACAAAAACCGAAAAATTCAATCCCTATATTTAAAGCTACAAACAAAGAATATAATATTGCAGTTATGACTCCAGCCCATTCAAATATTTTATTGTTCATAAAAGTTTTTTAAAATTATTATAGAGGATTGTAGAATAGTTGTTCATATCTTTCATGTTATCCTTTGCAGATTGATCAAATTTTTCTAACGCACCATTACCAAGCTGATCCTCCAAAGCTTTTTTATATTCTGGAACACATCCCCATTCATTGACTGTGGTATTTTTTATTTCTATGTGGAATTGAATTCCGTAGGCGTGGTTTTGGTATTTAAAAATTTGAAACTTTGTAACTGGTGACGAAGCTAATAAAGTCACGTCCTTATGATTTTGAATACCCTGCACCTCATAAGAGTGCCATTGTAGACTTTTGATTTGGTTAGGAAATTTTGAAAATAAATTGTCAACTTCCTTTTCTTTTGTAAAGTTGATATCCATCATTCCAATCTCAGCAGGGTTTGATTTAACTACTTGCCCCCCTATTACTTCTCCTAATAACTGACAGCCCAAACAAAATCCTAAATAAGGTTTTTTTAAATCTAAAACAAACTCTTTAATTTTTTTCTTTTCCTCAACTAGCCATGGATACTGCTTTTCCATAAAAGTATCCATAGGACCTCCCATACAAAACATTCCATCAAATTTATTTAAATCTTCAGGTATTTTTTCACCTTCATCTAATTGAATAGTGGTTAGATTAAATCCATCAGCTAACATTAAATCTTTGATATATCCGGGGTCTTCTATCTTAATGTGTTGTAATACGATAATATTCACTAAATTTAGCTTAGCTCAGAACAGTTCTTTGAACAAATTAAAAAATATTATCTGGCAAGCTTTATAAATATGTCGCCCATTCCAGTTTTTAAATTTTCTAAAGGAGTATTATTTCGTAATTCACAAAACCTCCCCGTTACTTCGTGACTTTTTACAAAATCTATCTCTTCTTTTTTACAGCTTCTTCCTTCATGTAATAAACCTATTACTACTCGATCATTAAGATTATAGACTTGATTATTATTGATTTTTTCTCCATCACAAAAGTAATCTTTATTTACCCGGTCGGGAAAATCTTTCTTCTTACAAGGATTTCTGATCGTGAATACATAGAAATCTTTTAAACCGTCCAAAAATTTGTAAGTCATCTTTTCAACTTCAGAATATTTCATAATATCACACGAACAAGGAATGCAGCACTTGTAGTAGTCACCACAAATTTTTTCGCCAGTTTTGCTCTCTTTAGCGTATAGAAAATCTGGTTCGCTATTTGGGTCAATTAATGATCCAGAAACTGCACAATATAATTTATTAAATTCTGTAAAATCTTTATATGTAATTTCTTTATCTATAACATACTTAAAAAACTTTGGTCCAGCTGCATTTCTATTTTGATCTGGAAATATTCTAGACCAATCAGTAATTAATTCTTTATGATAATTTTTTTCTTCTGCAAATGATTCAAATTGAAAAAATACTAAGAAAATTAAAACGAATTTAGATAAGATTTTTTTCATTTTTGTTTTACAGTAACTGTTTGATTTAACGAAGTTATTTTGATTAAATTTTTAGTACCATCAGTCCATTTAACTTCTACTTTAAAATTTTTTTCGTTTTTTCTAATTCCATAATGTGCCACAGGCTCCATTTGACACAAATAACCAGATCCAGCATCAATAGTTTTTGAATGTTTTCTTTGATTTGTAAATAATGTAACTGTTGCACCTCTTGCTGGTGCTCCAAATTTATTAATAGGTTTAATTCTCAAATATTTGCTCTGTTTATCAATTTTTGCTTTATATAAAGTTAATGGCTGTTCTTTACTTTCACCACGAGAAACTAATAATTCTAAAATACCATCATCATCAATGTCAGCAACTGCAGCTCCTGTACCAAACCCATCCGGTTCAAGTCCTTTTTCTAATATTATTTCCTCAAAAGCTCCATTCTCTTTTATCCTAAATAACCTATTAGGCTCAGCGATGTTGTTCATAAAAACTTCATCATAACCGTCATTATCAAAATCAGCAGATATAATGGTTCGTATTCTTGATGGTTTATCAAATTTACTATTACCTATGTCTTTAAATTGATTATCTTTTAAGGCATAAGCTCTATGATAACCCTGCCAATTTCCACTTATTATATCCAGTCTTCCTCGATAAAGTATGTCTGATAATGCAGTTCCTCTTCCGTTTTGGATCACATCATCTACTCGATAATCAAATGCAACATCTTCAAAAACCCCATTATTATTTTTCAAAAGAAAGTTTGGGCCTCTTTCATTTGCTGCGAAAATATCAGATCTATCTGTTAAAATATGCCCTGAAACAACTGCCCTTCCACCTGTAACCTTATCTAAATTTAAGCTAACTGATTTATCCTTAATCTTTTTATCTTCAATCTCATAAAACCTTGTTGGTCCTCCATAATTTGATACATAGAGACCATATTCACCATTACCTTTCCTGTCCACACAAGCAACGGATCTACCTGCTGTTAAATTTAAATCCTCTTTATTTTTTTCAATTTCAAACATGTCTAAAAATTTATTTCCTTCCAAATCTATAAGTCTATCGGAATATTTTTTTGTTCCACTATATGTATCTGTGTTAAGAAAATATATTTCTTCATATCCATCTTTATCAACATCGCATGCTGCAACACCAATAGTTTTTCTAGATTCATCAGAAAATATATTTTGATTAGCAATATTAATTAATGTTCCATTATCGTATGATAAAGCTAAATTAGGATAACCAAATCCTGTAACTATAAATTCATATTTTCCATTTTGATTTATATCGGCAACAGAAATGCCATAACTAAGTCTTTTTGGATTATCTACAATTTTATCAGTTATATCCTCAAAAAAATCTGCATTAACAATGTTGGGTATTATTAAAATTGTTAAAATTATTATTTTATTTAAAAAATTAGACATCTTACTTCTCATTTTTTTTTCTCTTATATTTTTTCAACCAACCATCAAATACTTTTATAGCGTCACCCATATCTTTAG
>CACHCH010000003.1 GCA_902578255.1 uncultured Pelagibacteraceae bacterium | reverse complement strand
TGGTAGTAAAAAATATTCAGGTAATGCAAAACGAACCCATGATCCTACAATAATGGCAGTGTCGGAAGATGGTAGATCATCTTATTACAGCTATTGTCCTGCAGAATATCATTATGGATGTGAACCACCAAAATCATTTAGAATAATAAAGGCCTGTGAGAAATATTCAAACGGCTCACCTTGTTTTATTTTTGCTAAAAAAAGAAGAATTGTTTGGAAGAATGGTGGTGAAAAAGTAAAAATAAAAAGAAAAGATCTTAAAAGCCCATATGTAGTTGCTAAAAAAATTCAAGATGGAGGATTTTATGATGGTGATATTTCAAAATTAGCCGGAATAGATATAACCACAGGGCAAATTTCTGACGACATTAATATTACAGGAGCAAAAGAAAGCAATACAACCCAATCGAACAATAATAATGATATAGTTAAAGAGTTAGAAACTTTAACAAAATTGTATGAAAGTGGAACTTTAACCAAAGAAGAATTTGAAAAAGCTAAGAATAAGTTGCTCAACAATTAAACTCTTAAAGTGTTTAAATTTAATTTATCTTTAATAATTATTTTTTTTTTTTCAGTTATTTCGGTTTCAAATTCTGATGAAAAATTAATTAAACTCAAAAAACTCTTAGAAAAAGGCCTAATAACTGAAGCTGAATTTAAAAAGGTTTTAAATTTATCAGATAAACCAACATCTAATATCAAGGTAAAAAAAATAAGTGGTAAAACGGGTAGAGAAAAATTTGAAAAATACGAATTTTACATTGATAATTATAGAGTTCATACTTTAGGTCCTGGAACTGTAAGGATTGATAATATGTTAACAGGCGAGACCGATGTTACGCTCACTAGTAATTTTAAAACAAGATTTACTAGTAATGGAAAAAATTTTTTTAGATTTGAATTTGATAAAGAAAGTTTAAAAGGAGATTTATATTACAAGGGTAGAAAATTAATTAATTGGAGTGGAAGATACGTTTCAAGATATAGGGCTACATTTCATCAAATGCAAGTTGATGGAATCCAACCTTTTCATTATTTTATTGTTATACCAGGAAAAAATCCAATTGCTATAAATTACAATTTATTTGAAGAAAAAATTGAAAAAGCAGTTTCAAAAGTAAAAAAAGAATTATCACTAAAATATAATTTATCTATAGCTGACATAGACAAGATTATGGAAACCAAAGAAAGTGCAATGTCTAAGGAGCAAGAAAAAATTATTCAAGATTTAGTTAAAGAGTATGCAGGTAAAGAAATTACTGATGAAATTAGGAGAGAAATAGAAAAAACTGTTGGTCAAGAAATGGCTAATGCTTTTATTTCTGAAATTGAACAGGTAACAGGACAGGCAATTGACGATGCAATAGAAAGAGAGCTAGCAAGCGCTATTGATGAAGCAGTTGCTTACGCTGTTCAGCAGGGAGTAAGCGAAGCAGTTGCAGCAGCAGCAATCGAGGCTATGATAATAGTTTATGCTCTTGGAGGAAGTGATGAAGAGGCTATGGATGCATGCAGACAAATCGCAGGTGATGCATGTTAAAATTTAAAATGACAAAAATTAATTTTTTATATTTTATTTTTATATTATTTTTTTCAATTAATGTTCTTGCTGATGAATATTATAAATGTCCTGAAAAAGTTACAAAAGTTTTAAAAGGTCAAAATCAATATATCAGTGAAGGTTCAATAATTGGCACCAACTATATAAATATTCGTAATAATTATATCACTATTAAATTTAAGAAATTAGGCAGTAGTATTAGAGCCACCGAGATAATTTCTAATAAAAAATTAAATAGAAATTCATTAGGTTATGAAATTTTTGGAAAATTCTTAGATAACAATCTCACAAAAGAAAATACTTATAACTTAATTAAAATTGGTGATACTTACGCATTTACAAGAAAAGAATATTATTGGTCATCTACTTCACAAAGCCAGAATAAAAAAAACTATGAATACGAATCCTCAGGTAGATGTATTAAAATTAATAAAAATGAATTTAAAAAAGAGAAAATTATTAAAGTTGTTAAGAAAGAAGAAAAAACAATAATAAAAAAGAAAAAAATAAGTCAATATAATTCAAAACTAATTGAGGGTGAAAGATCCTTTGCGATGTCATGGCAAGGTTATGATGATTTAATTCTTGGTAAAATTAAATTTAGTGAAAAGGATTTAATGGGAAAGTTAGAATTTTCTCTTCCTAACAATGATGGTATATGTATTGGAACATATGTCCTATCTAAAACAAAAGGAACATGGTCAATTCTTTGTGAAAGCAAGGATGTAAATGCTTCTGGTATACTAAAGTGGAATAATAATGATGGTTCAGTTAATGGGAATGGGAAAGATAATAATGGAAAAAAAATTAAATTTAAAGTTGCATCAATTAATTAATAATGTTTCTGCATTCAAAATTAGAATATAGAGTAAATCCAATTAAAATCTGTTTTATTGGATGTGGAAAGTTTGTGAGTATGTTCCTGGCTCAATATAATCATTTAAATAAAATTCAAATTGATACCATCATTGACATTAATATAGATCAAGCTAAGAAAAACTGTTTTAAAAGTGGATTAAACGAACAAACAGTAAAAGAAATAAATTTCTCAAGTTCATTAGATGAATCTCTTAATAGAGACATAGAAATTTTTATTGAGGCAACAGGTAATCCCATAGTTGGCACTGTCCATGCAACTAAAATAATAAAAAATAGGAAACATGTAATATTGGTAAATGTAGAAGCAGATATAACGTGTGGTAAATATTTATCAGACCTTGCAAAAGAAAATGAAGTTATTTGTTCTATGGCTTATGGTGATCAACCATCTTTAATTCTTGAACAAGTAGAGTGGGCAAGATTAAATGGATTTTCAATAGTTTGTGCTGGTAAAGGAACCAAATATCATCCAAGTTTTGAATATTCTACACCAGATACTGTTTGGGGCCATTATGGTTTAACTAAGGAACGAGCTGAAAAAGAATCGGGAATGAACCCAAAAATGTTTAATAGTTTTTTATGTGGAGACAAATCAGCTATTGAGATGTGTGCTGTCAGTAATGCTGCAAATTTAAAATGTCCAAGTAATGGACTAACTTTTCCACCTGTTGGTGTTTATGATATTGCAAAAAAAATGATCCCAAAAAATGAAGGTGGTTTAATTGAATTTAATGGTCAGGTAGAAGTTATTTCAAGTATAGATTTAGAAAAAAAAGATATTCCAAACGATTTAAGATGGGGTGTTTATATTGTGATCAAAGCTCAGAACGAATATGTAAAAAATTGTTTTAAAGATTATGGGATGGTAACTGATGCATCTGGAAACTATTCAGCAATATGGAGACCTTATCACTATATTGGATTAGAGTTGGCACAATCTGTTTATTCAATTGCACTAGACAATAGAGCAACAGGCTATACAAAAAATTATAATGCAGATGTTGCAAGTTTTGCCAAAAAAGATTTAAAAGCTGGCGAAAAACTTGACGGTGAAGGAGGGTTTTGTGCTAGAGGTAGATTAATTACATCTGAAAAATCAAAAAAAGAAATGATTTTACCAATAGGTCTTACTGATAATGCAGTTTTAAAAAAAGATATAAGCAAGGATGAAGTCATTAAGCTTGACGATGTTGAGTTAAATCTTCCATCTGAAGTGACTGAAGCAAGAAACTACCAATATAATTTATTAAATTAGTTATATTTTTTTTCCATTACCAAATCCAAAAATAAAGAAGCAGTCCAAGAAAAGTTACTTGCTCCAAATGCTTTTCCAGTTTTAAAACTGTAGTATTCAAAAAAGCCATTTCTTTTGATAAGATTAATTGTTTTTTCCTTAATTTTGTTTGCAAATTTCTTATCTTTATTTTTAAGCCCTTGATAGATAATCCAATTACAATTTATCCAAACTGGACCCCTCCAGTAACGTTTTTCCTCAAATTTTTTATGATTAGGCTTAATACTTGAAAATATGTATTTCTTTGTTTGGTTATGATTTTTTAAATTTTTAATTATTTTTTTGTTAATAGTTTGATTTTTTAAGTCAGCAAATAAAATAAAATAGTTTGTTATTGATGGTACAATAATTTTTTTTTTATTTTTTATATCATAATTAGTAAAAACTCCTTTTTTTTCGTTATATAATTTTTCAATCTGATTTTCTGATTTTAAAATAAATTTTTTTAATTTATTATGCTCTAAATTGAATGATTTAAGTAATTCTAATAAATCTTTATTCGCTCTCAAAAATATTGAATTAAAACCTACATCAACAACATTAAACATTGATTTATTATAAAGTTTTTTTGGATTGTATTTATTTTTTCTTAAATGATTTTTAATTGTTACATATCTATCGTAATCTGAGTCTAATGGTCGGTACTCTGGATTTATAACTTTATTATCGCCTCGTTTATATTTTAAATTTTTTTCAACCTTAACTTCATTCATAGAATAGTCCCAAAGCGGAGAATTATCATATCCACTTTCCCAAGGATGTAATATCGAGACTAACCCTGTATTTTTTGGGTCTCTATATTTAATTAACCATTCATGATATTTCTTTAATTTTTGAACTATTGATTTAATTTTTACTTTTTCTGAAATTTTGATTTTATTTTTATCTAAAATTTTCTTTAAAATAATTGCAAGAACAGGTGGTTGAGTTATTCCTGATGAATGTATTTTGTTTCCACAATTCCATACTGAGTGGTTAGGATAATAATTTGTTTTTAAATCATGGAATAATATATGAGGTATCATACCATCTTTCCATTGACCCCTTAAAAGTGTTGATATTTCATCAAATGCATACTTTAGATTAAAATATGAATAACCTAGGGAAATAAAACCAGAGTCCCATTTCCATTGTGCAGGGTACAATTTGTTATTTGTAGGCAATGTGTAGCCTCTTTTTTTATTACCTAATAAAACTTTTTTTGCCTCTTCTATTAATTTATTTTTCAACCTTTGACGCTCCCTGCAGTAAGACCACTGACTAGATATTTTTCAAAATAAACAAAAATAAATAGAACAGGTAAAGTTACAATAACTGAGCCAGCCATTAAATATTGTCTTGGTGTTTCTGCATCACCACTCAAATATTGTATGGCTCTTGAAAGAGTAAAAGAATTAGGGTTATCTAGAAACATTAAAGAAAATAAAAATTCATTCCAAGCTATCATAAATACGTATAAAGCCACAGAAGAAATTGCAGGAATACTTAAAGGAATTATAATTTTAGAAATTATTCCAAACCAACTAAGTTTGTCTAATATTGCTGCCTCTTCTAATTCTTTTGGAATACTTTTAAAGTATCCTTGGAGCATGTAAATTGCTACTGGAAGTGTTGTGGCTGTATAAACAATTAATAATCCTTCTATAGAGTTTCTAAGACCTAACTGACTAAAAAATGTATATAAAGGAATTACCAAAACTATTGCTGGAAACATGTAAATTATTAATATTGATGTTGACATAAATGTTTTCCCAAAAAAGTTTAATCGTGCAATCGCATATGCTGCTGGAATTGCAAAAATAAGAGTTATGATTACGGTGCCTACCGAGACAATAGTGCTGGTTAAAATATATTTACCAAATTTATAAGATTTAAAGATTACAAAATAGGAATTAAATAAGTCTTTCAAATCTTGACCAAAATTAATACTAAAGTCTAAGGGGTTAACTAACAAAGCAATTTGAGTTTTAAAACTCGTTATTAACATCATGTAAAAAGGAAAAACAATTACAAATGAAAAAAATAAAATACCAAATAAGGTTAAAAAATCAAAAAAGATTACTTGAGTTGAATGTTCCTTCTTTAAATCTTCAAAACTATATTTATTTATTTTGTTAACAAAAAAATATAAAACTAAAAAAATGCCAATGTTGTACCATAATGGTAATTTTTGAATAATATAACCATCACAGATTACAAAAATAAAAGAAAAAATAATTGATTTATAAAAAATTTTAATTTTATTACCTATTCTTAAGTGAGCAAAAGATATTAGGATACCAAAAATAAAAATAATTTGTAAATTAAAGTTTTGAATATCTAATCCCTGTAAAGTCGCTAATATCTTAAATATAGAAACTAAGAAAATTAAAAAGAATGAAGATATTAATACAAATAAAATTAAATTTTTAGTTTTCATCCACTCTCTTTCCTAAAAGCTTGAAATAAAAAAACATAAACAATAAAAGTAAAACGACTATCACTATTGAAACAGCCGATCCCATTCCAATATCAGATATTGCAAAACCTTGTTGATAAACATTAATTGGTAAAGTTCTGGTACCAGAGGCACCACCAGTGAGTAAGAAAACATCTTCAAACTTATTAAAATTCCAAATAAATCTTATCATAAATAAAATTGATATTACTGCTGTAATTTGAGGAAGTGTTATTTTAAAAAACTTTTGAAACGGGCTTGCCCCATCTACATCAGCTGCTTCATACAACTCTTTTGGAATTGCCTGAAGTCTTGCAAGAATAAATAAAAAAGCCAAAGGAAAATATCTCCAAATTTCAAACATAATTACCGTCGTAAGAGCTAGTCTTAGCTTAAAGTCAAAACCTAAAATATTGATCTCAATGTATTTTTGTCCAAGTAAATTTATTGGCGTCTCTATGACCTGATAATTGATTAATAAGCTATTAAGTGTTCCACTATTTGGATCTAGTAGGAGCTCCCACGTATAAGCTAAGGCTACCACTGGAGCAACATAAGGAAATAGTAAAACACTCCGCATAAAAGTTCTTCCATAAAATTTTTGATTAACCATTTGAGCTGTCAAAATACCAAAGATAATTGAACCAACAGTACCAAAAAATGTGTAATAAAAAGTTGTGAGGAGTAGGTCTATAAACTCATCATCAAATAAAACTTTCTTAAAATTTTTTAGAGTAAAAGTGGTATTAAGTAATATATTATCAGAGCTTCCATTTAGCTTAGGTTTTGTTGATTTAAGTGCTTTTTTGTTTATTTCAGAACCATCATTGGTTTCAAAAACTACTGTAAAATTTTCTCTATATTTTGCTGGCCAATTACCAAATTTACAATTTAAGGTATATTTTTTGTAATTACATCTTGTGTCTAACTCTCCAATTTCAAAATTTTTTGGGAATTTATCTTTAAATGAAACATCTCTGATTTCTTGAAGTAAAGAGCTATTTCTTAATTTATATAAAATTTTTATTTTTGAAGGATCTTCCGAGATGGATTTAACAATTTTTTTTGCCCTAGGTTCTGGAATTCTAATATCTTTTAATTTAACTTCTTTAAAACTAATCCAAACATTTGCAAAAATAGGAAATAAAATTATTGCAAAAACTAGAGCAACTGCAGGTAAAGTTAAAATATATGCAGTCTTCTTTTCAGTATTAGCTAAAGTATCTTTCATAAAAAAAGCGGATAAGTAATCTTATCCGCTTTTTTAATTAATTTAAATTACTAGAATTTAGCTAGTGCTTTGTTAATCATATCAACAGCCTCATCTACGTCAATTTGGTCATCAATATAAAGTCTAGTGATTCTATTTATAAATTGAGAATTAATTACTTTTGATGCTCTTGATAGCTCACCTTCCTTAACTCCCCATCTATTTGCAGTATCTAAACCAGCAACAATGTTATTTATTACATCAGGGTCATACAGATCTGACAAAGGAGCTTTTCTATCAACTCCAACTGGCAGTTTACTCCAAGCTTTTGTAAATGCCTCTGGATCACTTGAATTTCCTCTTCTTACTGGAAATTTACCTTCTGGAGCAATAGATAAAGTACTAGTATATCCTTCATCCATTGAATACATGATAAATTGCTTTGCTTCGTCAGTATCAGCATCAGCTGTTATACCAAAGTATCTAATATCTGCCCATGCAGCACCTTTTTTATTACTAGGACCACTAAAGTTAGTTATGAAACCAGTTTTAGATGCTAGTTCAGGCGATGTTGGATCACTATTTATTGTTGGTGGAGCTGAGTCTCTTAAACCTGCAAGCTCATCCATAATAAATGGAGACCAAATAATCATTGGTGTTTTTCCAGCGAAATAAAGTGCTCTTGATTGTTTCCAATAAAGTTCACCTGGAGGACTAGCTTTTGCTATGACTTTATAGAATTCTAATGCCTCTTTTAATTTTTTACCCTGCTTTTTAATCCCACCTTTTTTAACAATATTAACTCCATTTGCTAAAAGCACATGTTCTAGAACTTGACTCATGAAATTTTCATCAGTCTTAGTTGCAGCTACAAACCCAAACATTCCGTTTGTTTTTGATAGTTTCTCAACAGCTTTTACAATGTTAGCATAACTTGTTGGTGGTTCTAATTCAGCGTTATCAAAAAGATCTTTTCTATAAACAACCATTTGCGTCCATCCATCAACTGGAACAGCAGCAATTTTTGATCCTGACTTCGCCATGTTTAGAGCACCTGGAGCAAAGGTATCTTTACCAAGTTCTTTTACAACTGCGTTATTAGCATCAACATCTAAAATACCTGCTTCTGCCCAAGGTAACACATACTGTAAAGTGTGATAAATCACATCTGGTAAATCACCAGCCGCTGCAGCGGCAGTTGCTCTAGTACCTAATTCCTTTTCTTCAATTGGAATTACATCAACTTTAATACCTGTCTTAGCTTCAAAAGCTTTAGCCATTTCCTCTTGCTTTGCCATTCGAGCAGGTTGGACTTCTGTAGTCCAAAATTTAATATCCGCATAAACAACATTTGTAATGAATAATGAAATTATGCAGAATATTTTTAATGTATTTTTCATTTTCCCCTCCTAATTTAAAATTAAAACTACTATATTTGATAGTATGTCGCAAATGTTTGTAAAAAATTAAAGACTATCAATTAATAGTTGCATTATAATTTTATATTTTTTAAAAATGCTATAGATAATGTTTGTTATCTTCATTAACAGCTTTTTCTAATCTTACTAGAAAATCTGGTATTGCACTTTTTACTCTACTCCATGTAGGTATGAAAGGTGCATCCATTGGGTTTAGATAAAAATCCTCTCCAGCTTTAATTATATTACTTGAAAATAATTCAACTGCTTTTTCCTCTGTATGAGAGTCAAATTTTAGACCATTCATTTCAGCATCAGCTCTGTAAGCATCTATAAGATCTAATGCGGATCTGTAATATGTTGCCTTCAAAGATCTTAATTGTTCTCTACTAAATGAATGACCTTTTGTTGCTAATTTTTTAATAAAAGTTTTTATAATATCTATAGACATTCTTGATAAACCTTTTTTTTCATCATCTATAGATAAATCTTGGTGTTTATGATCATAGGTATCTGCTAGATCTACTTGACAAATATTTTGAGGAGAAAAGTTTCTTTGCATTTCTGATAAAATTCCAATTTCAATACCCCAGTCTGATGAAATTCTAAGTTCCGGTAAAATATTTCTTCTAAATGAAAATTCACCTGCTAGAGGATATTTAAAAGATTTCATAAAATCTAAGTAATCACTTTTCCCAATAGTTTTTTCTAGAGCGTTCAACAAAGGAAACACTAATAATCTTGCTACTCGTCCATTCATTTTATTGTCAGCAACTCTTGGATAAAAGCCTTTGCAAAACTCAAAGTTAAAAAGAGGATTTACTACTGGGTAAAATAATTTTGCTAACATTCTACGGTCATAAGTTTTAATATCACAATCATGTAAAGCGACTGATCTTGCACTATCTCTTGCAATAGACATTCCTATGCAATACCAAACGTTTCTTCCTTTGCCATGTTCTTTTGGAGCTAATCCCTTTTTTTGTAATTCTTTATCTAGTTTTTTTAAATTAGGTCCATCATTCCAAAGGATTGTAAAAGGAGTTTCTAATTTTTCAAAAAAAGTCCAAGCTTTCCTTGCTTCAGCCTCGCTTGCCTTATCTAAGCCTATGATTATATGATGTAAATAATTAGTTTTACTTATCTCTTCAACAATTTTAGGCAATGCATCACCTTTTAATTCTGAATAAAGACATGGTAAGATAAGTTCCATCTTTCTCTCTTTAGAAAAACCCAAAAGCTCCTTTTCTATTTGCTCTAAAGATTTTGTTCCAAAATCATGAAGTGTAGAAATTATTCCATTTTGAGAAAAATCGCTCATAATTAACTTTAGTAATTTTTATTTATTTTAACCAGAGCCATTTTGATCACATCTGCCCAGCCCTCCGGTGATGGCTTATTTGTTGATATTAAATCATTTATAGGGATTTGATCTAATGTAAATTTATCATTAAAGACAAGACAAGGAAAATCACTAACTTTAAGCATATCTAAATCATTGTAATTATCACCAACCGCTATTGTTTTTACATTTTTGTTATTCTTTTTAAAAAATCTGACAAATACTTGAAGTGCTTTAGCTTTATTCACTTTATCAGTTAAGTTAATAACTCTGCCACCTTCTTGTAAAGCTAAACCTTTATTTTTAACAATTTTTGATAACTCATATCTTTCTTTTTTGTTTCCCTCGAATAAAAAAGGAATAGTATATTTGCGATCTAAAGCCATTTTAAGCTTTTCGTCTTCTAAACCAAAAATTTTGCTTTGTTTTTTTTTATTCATCTCAGATAACCATTTACATTTACTTTGTAAATTTACTGGAACCAATTTTTCAAAAATTTTTATAAGATTATCTTTTTCTCTACTTAATATTAATTCTTTAGGTAAATTAGAATTCAGTAGTTCTAAGCCCTTTATAGCTGCACCATTTTCACAAATAAAAGGTAATGCTGATCCAATTTCGTTACTAAATGCTAAAATTTCTTTTTCTGTTTTGCTGGTATTAGGGATGATAAAAATACCTTTAGAAATCAGTTCTTTTATATAATCTTTAATCTCTTCAAATTTAAAAGTATCTCGATGAAGAAGCGACCCATCAAGATCGGTAAATATTAAAATATTAAATTTTTTCACCATTTATAAATATTTATAAAATTAATTTGCAAGAATTACTACCGCGACAAGAATTTATCAGCGAAATTTTTATTAATAGGGTAGAAAAATAAATGCTAAAAAATAAAAAAGATTTAGATATTTTGCAAGCTTGGACTGTCCATTTTTTAACATGCTCCGGGTTAATAGCTGGTTTTTTTGCAATTACATGCATATTTAATAATAATTTAACTTCAGTTTTTTTATTTTTGGGAATCGCATTATTAATTGATGCAGTTGATGGTACATTGGCAAGAAAATTAAGAGTTTCTTTCTTTGTAAAAAATATTGATGGGAAAATGCTTGATAGCATAATTGATTTTTTCAATTACATAATAATCCCATCTGTGATGATATATTGGTTTAAATTTGTGCCTACAGCTTTTGAAATAATTATACCTCTAATAATACTAATTATATCAGCAATATCATATTCGAATACTAACTTGATGACTTCAGACAACTTTTACAAAGGTTTTCCTTGTGTTTGGAACATATTACTTTTTTATTTATACATATTTGATCTATCACAGGTGTTCAATTTATTTGTAATATCCATCTGTATATTGTTAAAGTTTATACCTATTAAATTTATTCATCCATTAAGAGTTAATAAATACAAAAATTATTCTTTTACGTTTATGGTATTATGGTTTATTTCATCATTTAAAATTTTGTTAAGCTCATTATTTGTTCTTAATAATATTTTTGATTATTTATTTTTAGGTATATGGTTAATTTCAAATATGTATTTTATTTATCTTTTTTTCTATGAGCTTTATCGTTATGTATTTAAAAACATTTATTTAAAAATGAAAAAACAAAATACTTAATTCTTAAATTAAAAGAAATACTAAACAAATCATTTGAACAAAATTAATAAGAACAGATAGAAAATGTGAGTATTTAAATTTTTTATCCTGTTTCTCATCTCTATATTTATTAATTAATGGCATTAATAAATAGTTTGAAGTAGCAAATAAAACTGTAATTACTAATATTAGATAAAAATCAACTCCTATCTTACTCAACAATATAAATGTTATTAGAACAATAAAGCTTATCCCTAAATTAACATTATAATAAAATGGGAATATTCTTCTTATAAATTTTCGAGCATTATTCTCATCTAATGTGGTAAAGACAACAGGAGCTATTACAAACGAGAAGAATAGCATTATTCCTAAAATCATTGATGTCAAATAAACGCTAATTTGTTCAATCATAATTTAATTTTTATAGAATTTTCTTCTTTCATTAATATCGGTTTACCATGTACTTGAGGAGATAAAATAAAAAAAATTTACTTATTACTCTTGTTCAATTATAAATATTAGCATAAACACTCATGAAATTCATTAATGCCCTCGTGGTGAAATTGGTAGACACAAAGGACTTAAAATTGTTAGATTATTTCCATTGGAAAATCTGAACAATAAATTTCGTCAAACTAGTAATAAACTAGTAATCAGAGAGATAGATTAAATAGCAGTTTTTGATAGGGTGTTTAATTAATGAAAAGTTTAAATAATAAAAACATCACAAAAGGCTTATTAATTTATTATCTATTACTAGTGGTTGCGCAGGTATTTTTCAGACCTTTCACTTATGAGCGTAGTGTTGACAAAGCAACAGGAGGTTTTTACCTCGAAACATTAATAGATTGGGGACTTATTTTCAATTTTGTAATATTTATTCCACTTGTCGTGATTGTAATCATTAAAATTTTACAGTGGAAAAACAAATCATGAAAAAACTTTTAGGGATCGTGGTTCTAGGTTTGCTGTTGAGTGGAAACTCTAACGCTTGTGAAAAAGAGGATTTCATAAAATATATATCAGCAGGTAAAAACAAATGTATAGCAATTTTAAATTTAGGAAAGATTGAAAAGGGTAAAAAAAACTTAATAGTATTTCTTCATGGTGATGGTAGTCCTAATTCTCCAAGACCAGGAATACCCAAAAAAAGTCAAATTAGATTTGCAAAAGAATTAATAAACGATAATAACAATATTTTTCTTTTTGCAAGACCTGGTTACTTTATTAGAGAAAGAGGCAGTAGTGAAGAGGATAGATATTCATCAGGACCTCGTAACGCTATAAAGAGTACAGTGGTAAATTATGATTGGAAAAATTTTCAAATACTAGCACCTGCATTACAAAATCTTAAAAAATATTATAAACCAAAAAAACTAATTTTAATTGGTCATTCTGGAGGAGCTTATCAGGGAGGTACTATTCATGGAAAAGTACCAGGGTTAGTTGATATAAATATTTTGATCTCTTGCCCGTGTGACTGGGAAATTAGAAAAAAACTAAGCAACGGAAAAAAATGGGAAACCAAATCTCAATTGAAAGAATTAAAAAAAAACTCACCAAGTTTTAATTATAAGGATATAGATTTAAAATCTCTCAACATATTAATTGTTGGAAAAGATGATAAAAATACAGCTCCAGGAGTTTCAAAATATTATTATGATTTACTTAAAAAGAAAAAACTACAAGTTAAGTTACATATTATTGATGGAGGTCACGGATTAAGGTCTATGCCAACAATTGGATCTATAATTAAAGAATATATAAACTAATGAAAAAATTTTTAGGGACAATGGTTCTAAGTTTGTTGTGGATTATTCCAGTATCAGCTGATGAAAGATTTATTCCTTTAGAGCTCTTCACTGGCGGTGAAATAAGAGAAGATACAGAAATTAAATTTACTGATGCTAATTTGATATTTGGTGAAAAGAAAAGAAAAAAAATAGTTGGACCCGAGGATTGGAAAAATCCACAATCTGGAGAAACAATAAAGGTTTATAAAAGAACAAGAAAAGGTCAAAGCGGAATAAAAACACAGTTATTTACAGTCACTAATGATGGACAGTGTATAGGGAGAGTTTGGGATAGTAGACGTGGAGGAAGAATAATAAAAAATGGATGTAAATTTCCTTTAGGGATCTGGAAAGAAGGTGAGACTAGATCATTTAAAGGTTCTTCTGGTGGCAAGCCGAGAAAAATAGAATTAACAATTTTAAAATTAGGAAAAAAGCAGAAAGATAAAGTAAAATTTAATTGGAAACTTTATGATGGAAGCGGAAAATTAATGGATGATAATGATTATACTTTTTCTCCTGGAAAAGCTATGACTAAGCTAAATGATAAAAAATTATAATTAATAAAGAGTTTAAGCAAATTATATCAAATTAAATGAAAAAACTTTTAGGTATCATAGTTCTAAGTTTAATATTAAGTAGCAGTGCTTATGCTATTGAAAAATTTAAATTCAAATATAACCTACATGAAAATTTACCAAAGAAATGGATTACAGAATTTAATAATATAATGAATATTGTTCAAGAAGTTATGCCTATAAATGAAAACACCAACCATTGGGTTAAGAATAATATGAAATTGATGAACATGAAACAGGGCTATAGTATGGATGTCTATGCATGGAAAAGTACAAAAAATCCTTTTCCGGAAAAGCGTGCTAATATGAAGTACTCAGGTCTTGAAGCAGTGAATTCACCTGCACCATGGTTGCAACTAGACATAAATCCAAACGATTTAAAAAGTTCAGTAAATAAAATTCGTACTTACTCTGTTGTTGTACATGAGTATTTTCATGTTTATCAAAGAGCACTTTCTCATGATAAAATTTTAGATAGAAACTCTCCAAAATGGTTATTTGAGGGGGGTGCTAAGGTTTTAGAGGAGATTTATTTAAAGCAATATTATAAAAAATACCTTCTAAAGAATGATCTTAAAAAAAGTGACAATTGGAGTATTAAAAGGGTTTCCGAAGAACCTAAATTATATGAAAAATATAATACATCACCACAAAAAAAAGGATTTGATAACAATTACTCAGGCTCTGCATTCATTGTGCTGGCTTTAGTTAATGAATTAAAAAAAAATAATGTTTCTGAACAAGAAGCATTTGAGTTAGTTTTTAGAGAATTCTGGATACAGAGGGCTAAAAAACCTCAGGGCTGGAATTGGCAACCAGCTTTTCAAAATACTTTTGGAATGACCGTACCTGAATTTTACGAAAGATTAAGTAAATACAAAAGAAAAGATCTTAAAAAAATTTTACCTAGCAAGTCATTGAAGATTCAAGATATCTTTAGCTAATAAGCAGTGGCTATACAGATAAAATAAATAAATAAATTTTACTTATTCATCTTGTTCAATTATAAATATTAGCATAAACACTCATGAAATTCATTAATGCCCTCGTGGTGAAATTGGTAGACACAAAGGACTTAAAATCCTTGCCGCTTGCGGAGTGCCAGTTCGAGTCTGGCCGAGGGCACCATTAAATGAATAAACCTCAAATAATTTCAGATAAAAATAAAAAATCTCTTAGAATTAAAAAAATTCTCACCAAAAAAATAGAAGCTAGTGAATTTAAAAATTCAAATCTTATAATTGTTATAGGGGGTGATGGATTTATGCTTCAAACACTTAAAAAAAATAAAAATCCAAAAAAGCAATTTTATGGAATTAATTCAGGAAATTATGGTTTTCTGATGAATATATTTTCTTCAAAAAATATTATCAAAAATTTAACAAAAGCTAATATGATATCGATTTCTCCACTAGAAATGAAAGTTAAAAAAAAAAATAATAAATCAAAAAAATCAATAGCTATTAATGAGGTATCTGTTCTTAGACAAAGCAGACAGGCTGCTTCATTATCAATTAAACAGGGTTCTAGACAAATAATTAAAAACTTAGTTTCTGATGGAGTTTTAGTCTCAACTCCTGCAGGAAGCACCGCTTACAACTTATCAGTACATGGTCCAATTTTAAGTTTAAATTCAAAAAAATTATCTATTTCTCCAATAAGCCCGTTTAGACCTAGAAGATGGAGAGGAAAAATTGTGAATGATAAATCAAAAATTACCATCACTAATTTAAATCCAGTTAAAAGACCCATAAGTGCTGTTGCTGATAATTTAGAAGTAAGAAACGCAAAGTCTATTACGGTTAAAACTAACTACAAAATTAAGTTCAATCTGCTTTATGATAAAAATAGAAGTTTACAAAAAAAAATTAAAATTGAACAATTAAGAAGAGAAATAAACTAGATCAAATGGATAAAGACCAAATCTTTTTTAAAAAAAATGGTTATCTTTTAAAAAAAAATTTAATTGATAAGAAATTTATAGATAAGATAAATAAAGTCGTAAATAAGGTTGTAGCTCAAGATAAACAAAAAAATAAAAACAAGATTACAAATGGAACTCAATCTTATGATAATTATCATTTTGTTTACAACTCCAATTCTTCAAAAAATAAAGAAATTTTAAGGCTTAATAATCCTCAAAACAGACATAAAATTTTTTACGAATTGTCTAGAAATAGAAAAATAATATCAATAGTTAAAAAACTGATAGGCGGGTCAGTTCGATTCCATTTGGGAAAATTAAACTTTAAGCTTCCAAATAAAAAAAAAGGAAGTGAAGTTGCTTGGCATCAAGATTGGGCTTTTTATCCTCACACCAATGATGATTTAGTAACAGTTGGTATTTACTTAGAGGACTGCACAGAAAAAAATGGACCTCTTAAAATTATAAAAAATTCCCATACAAAAAGATTATATAGCCACCATAGTAATGAAAATTTTTTTGTTGGAAAAATTGATACCAAAAAAAATAAAATTGGATTTAAAGATGCAATTACAATTACAGGAACTGCAGGAACAGTAGTATTTTTTCATTGTAGGTCAATTCATGGTTCTGGACACAATAAAATGAATAGTTCAAGACCTTTAATATTGTTTGGTTATAGAGCCTGTGACGCTTGGCCATTAATTAATGATGGAAACCCACATCCTGAAGTTAATATAGAAAATTATAACAAAAATATTATTGTAGGAAAAAAAACTGTTAAACCAAGAATGACTAAAGTGCCAACCATTATCCCTTTACCAAAAAAGAAACATTATGTTTCTATATATGAATTACAAAAATAATAATTATGAAACATGAATTAGAGTTAATATACTTTAAAATGAGAGCTTTAGCAGAGGCCCCAAGACTTCTTCTTCATTATACTGAACTTGACTACAAAGATATAATGTCATGGGATTATTATGGCAAAGAATGGTCTGAAATAAAATCTAAAGTTCCATTTAGACAACTGCCAATGCTAGTTGTAGATCAAAAGCACGAAATTTGTCAAAGTATTGCAATATTAACTTTTATTGAAAAAATCGCAGGCATAGAAATATCTGATCCAATATTAAATGCTAAAGCAAATGCTGTTATGCAAAGTGCACAAGAATTATTTATGCCTCTTAATCCTACTATAAATTTTTCAGTTGGGGACAGATTTAAAAAGAAGCGTGAGGATATGATGCCTTTTTTAAATACAAGATTTGAGGATCTAGAAAGAGCATTAAAAGATAATGATAAAAAGTTTTATTTAGATGACAAGCCACATGCGTGTGATTTTGCAGTATACCATCATTTAGATTTATCAAAATTACTTGATCCAAAACTAATAAGTAAATTTCCAAGACTTGAAAAATTTATTGAAGATATCGAGTCAATAGAAACAGTTAAATCATATCTAAATTCTAGACCTAAATTGATTGATGTAAGTGTCGAGCCAAAGTTAGTTATAGATGGTGTTGCCCATCCAACTGGTGTTAAAAAAACTTAATAAATTTGTGAAAAAATTAATTATTATTATTATTATTTCAGTATTATTTTCCTCTTACAGTTTTGCAAAAATTATAAACATTGAGGATAAAATTTCCTTAAATGTACCAGAAAATTTTAATTCTATAAAAATAGAAGCTGATGAAGTGGCTGATTACTATGCAGATTTTTTTGGTTCATTGGGAGAAAAGACAGCTTTTTATTATATTGGAACTAACAGCTCGATAGAGTTTGCAAACGCACTGATCAATGATCAGGATAAACTATTAGAACCTTTAATGAATAAGATAGAGAAAAAAAATTTTAGCACCGAGAAGTCAATGATAAACTTTGCAACTAAAGAAATAATAAAATTAATGAAAGAAAATAAGTATCAAGGTGTTATTTGGGTTTTGGTTTCTGAAGATAATTTAGAGGATAGTGATTATGAATTATTTGAAACTTGGGAACTTATAAAAAATATGAGTAAAGCAGAAATGAATAAAGCTGCTGCAGAATATAAAAAAGAATTTGAGGATGAAATTGGTATTGATGGGCTAGAAGGATTAAACTTTAAAATTTCTAAATTTAAAATTGAAAAAAATGAGCTAAATAGTCCTGCTTTAGATCTTAAAATTTCATCTAATATGTTTAATATTAATTGGGATATGGAAATTTATGCTTATCTAAAAAACAACAAACCTATTATTCTTGGTTCAGAATGTATTGGAAAATGCAAAGGTATAACGAATTTAAAAAATAAGATTAATTACACAAAGACAATATCGAACAATACATCTATTAATAGTTCATCTAATTTTATTGAAGATTTAAATAGATTAAGTAACTTATACAAATCTGGAGCTATTACAAAAGAGGAATTTGAAAAAGCTAAAAAGAAACTTCTTAATTAAAAAAATAAATGAAAAAAATTAATCCAATTATATTAATAGCAATAGTTTTAATTGGTGGTTTTTTAGCATTTAAAATAATGTCATTTTTAGGTTGTTATGTTCGTATTGAAGATGTGGACAAGTGCTGGAAGCTAACTTCCTGGTAAGTTTTTATGCAAAACGTTAAAATTTTAAGATGATAAAACTTTTATGGATCATAGTTTTCGGTATGTTGTTGAGTGGGAATGCTTATGCTGGCAAATATGAAATGGAACAAGCTGCAAAAACAATTCCAGGTGTTGCTGATGCTGCGTTTCAGGGAAGCTCATCTTTTTGGGTAGTAATGTCAAACCCTAATGCCGGTCACGATTTTGATTACTATGGATCAATGTTATGCAACGGTGGTCAACAAAACTTTGGAGTAGCCAAAGGATATACTATTACTTTTTGGAATGCATACACCAAGAAGCCAATTAAAAAATTTAGATGTTATTAGTGAAAAAACTTTTAGGAATCGTGGTTCTGGGTTTGCTAGTTTATTTAGCCCAAGTATACGAGGCAGCATCTTGTAGAGACTTAGTTAAAGATAGGACTGGTTCTGAGGCCAAAGAAAAATACGAGGAATGTAAAATGTTTTAGTAATATGTCTATCGTTATAATTCTCTTAATAATAATAATTATTATTCTGTTGTTTGGCAGAGATGGTTTTGAGAACGTAATAGTTTTTCTAGTCAAGGCTTCATTATTATTAATCTTAATTGGTATTTGCTTATTCGTTTTATTTTTAATAGCTCTTAAATGATCACTTGATCTGTCCGCAATCTGGTCGCACTCTGGTCGCACTGTATGTACAAATTTAGTTTAATTTTAATTTTGTAAAAATAATAATTGTTGATTTTATTGTGTGATGGTGCCCCCGCACGGATTCGAACCGCGGACCTATTGATTACAAATCAATTGCTAAAGTTTAAATAAACATTTGTTTGCAACAATAATCTTTAAATATTTTAAGTCTGGTCACACTATGGGCACAGTGATAAACTTTTTTAATGATAAGAGATGCATTAAGTGAAATTTCTCAAAAATATCTAGACTCAAAAACACAAGATCTTAAAGGCCATCCATTAGCCGACTATGTTAGAAAGTGTGCGAAAGATTTAATAAAACCCACACTTGGTGATTTTGCAGGAAATTTTTTATTTAGAAGTAGTGCAGGCATTCATCAAGCTTGGGCAGATGTTCCTTGGATAGCGATTATGGATCCTGAAGTTACAACAACTACACAAAATGGTTATGACGTTGTGTATTTATTTTCTGTGGATATGAAACGAGTCTATTTAAGTTTAAATCAGGGCGTAACGTTTCTAACAGATGAACTAGGTCAAAAGAAAGCTATGCAAGAACTTTCACGACGAGCATCTTTTATTAGAGATCGAATAAGTGAATACAAAAACTTTTTTGATCATAGTGAAATTGATTTATCAGCAAATTTATCAAACTCGCATAGACCAAAATTATATGAACCAGGTCACGCATTTGGGGTTATGTATGATACAAACAATTTACCTGAAGAGGAAAAACTTCAAAATGATCTTAGAAAAATTTTAGAATTATACTTACTGCTTACTCATAGAGGAGGATTAGATACTAATTTGGCAGGTACTGATTTTGAGCCTGAAAATCTTAAAGATCAAAACCTTGAAGAGAGAAAAAAGTATAGAAGACACAGAAGTATTGAGCGTAATCCTAATACATCTAAAGAAGTAAAAAAGGTTAGGGGATACGTTTGTGAAGCTTGTGGCTTTGATTTTAAAAAGTTTTATGGAGACTTGAGTTTGAATAAAAAAGGTGAGACATACATAGAAGCTCATCACCTTACACCCTTATCAAATTTACCAGAGGGTAAAGCTCTTAAATTTAATCCTAAAGAGGATTTCAGAGTATTGTGTGCTAATTGTCATAGAATGGTTCATAGAAAAAATCCTCCATATACAATTGAAGAATTAAAAGCTAAATTTAATCAATGAAAAAACTTTTAGGGATCGTGGTTCTGGGTTTACTATGGTTTAACAGCGCAAGTTCATCAACCTTTATGTGGAATTATGAAAAGGGTTATGTAAGAGCTTATCTTGAAAGCAACGATAACATTGAAAGTGAGATGAACGAAAGGGTTAATAAAGACATACTTGATGGATTAAATTGCCAAAATGGTTTTGATAAAACTAAAGAGGAAATGCCATCTTGGGTATTACAAGATTCTACATTTTCAAAAAAGGGTAAGTTGAGAAAAAAATATCAACCATTTAGATTATATAAAATTACTTGTTTGAGCAGTGAACAGATTAAAAAAAACGAACAACAAGAGTTAATGTTTACTATCAATGATAAAAAGGATCAATGTGAAGCAATAGGATTTACACCAAAGACGGATAAATTTGCCGATTGTGTTTTAAGATTAGTTGAGCTGGATGTAAAAAAACAAACTAGTGATAAAATAGCTGCAGCACAAAATGCTGGCAATCAAGCTATAGCAAATCAATTACAAAAACAAAGAAGAGCCGATAGCTCTAGATATCTTCTAGATTTAGGTCAAAAACTTTTACAACCGAATTCATCTATTTATTCACCTAACACAAGTAGATGCAGAGTAAATTCATTTGGAAATAATTATAGAGTAACCTGTTATTAAGTTATTAAGAAATTGATCAATGACCAGTTGATCATGGCACAATCCTGGCACAATCCTGGCACAATCAATTATAAAATCTGATTAAAAAGTTATTCAGCAAAAATAATTAGTGTTGAATTTATTGAGTGATGGTGCCCCCGCACGGATTCGAACCGCGGACCTATTGATTACAAATCAATTGCTCTACCAACTGAGCTACAAGGGCATGCGCAATAACTATTAACTATTTAATAAATAATCAACTCTTTTTTTTAATATAGCTTAAATGATGAAACACTATAGCAGCACTATTAGATATGTTTAAACTTTCAATTTCTTTGCTCATATTTATTTTAACAAAAAAATCAGCATATTTACTGGTATGCTGTCTCATCCCGAATCCTTCAGATCCAAATAATAAAATATTATTCCCTTCCCATTTAATGTCTGTAAAGTCTTTTTCACCCATGGCATCAAAACCATAAACCCAAAAATTTTTTTCTCTTAAGTTTTTCAATGTTGAATTTATATTAGATACTTCAAAAATGTTTAAGTGCTCCATACAACCACTTGCAGATTTATACATTAACTTGCTATCACTCGGAAAATGTCTCTCTTTAATTATTAGTCCATCAATTTTAAATGAAGCTGCACTCCTAATCAAAGAACCAATATTTCTTGGGTCGGTCACTTCATCCAAACATACAAATGTTAGATTTTTTTTTTCTTTTATAAATTGTTTAAGATCAGGATGATCTAAATGCTCTATTTCTGCAACATAACCATTGTGCATTAAATGTTCTTTGGACGAATATTTATCTAACTCTTTTTTGGATTTAAAATAAACTTTAACGTCTTCTAAAAGATTTTTATTTTGGTTTTTTCTGTGAATATTTTTTTTAGCATCTTCAGTTAAAAAAACTCTTAAAACCTTTCTTTGTGGGTTTCTAAGAGCTTCGATAACAGCATGTTGACCAACTATAAAAAAAGAAGATTTGTTCATAAAATATCATGAGTTTTACACGTTTTTTTGAATATTTGCCTATTAAATCACGTGTTGCATTTGGATAAATAAAATATATAAAACGCATGTTGTTTAAAGCTTTATTGAACAGGGGACACTTCCCCATAGGAGGGGTTCCAGAGCGGTCAAATGGGGCGGGCTGTAAACCCGTTGACTTCGGTCTTCGAAAGTTCGAATCTTTCCCCCTCCACCATTCAGTAGAATTTTAAGTGGCAATGGAGTGTTACTCTTGGGGTTGTGCGGGTGTAGTTCAATGGTAGAACGCTAGCCTTCCAAGCTGGATGTAAGGGTTCGATTCCCTTTACCCGCTCCAAGAAAAAATTAGTAATGAAACAAATAAAACTGAGGTAAAAAAGTAATGTCGAAAGAAAAATTTGTAAGAAATAAACCCCACTGTAACATTGGGACTATTGGTCATGTCGACCATGGTAAAACAACTCTTACTGCTGCAATCACAAATGTATTAGCACAAGCAGGTGGTGGAACCGCGGTTGCTTACGATCAAATTGATAAAGCACCAGAGGAAAAAGAAAGAGGAATAACAATTTCAACTGCTCACGTTGAGTACGAAACTGAAAAAAGACACTATGCACACGTAGATTGCCCAGGTCACGCTGATTACGTTAAAAATATGATTACTGGTGCAGCACAAATGGATGGTGCGATTTTAGTTGTAAACGCTGCAGACGGTCCAATGCCACAAACTAGAGAACATATTCTTTTAGGTAGACAAGTTGGGATTCCAGCAATTGTTGTTTATCTTAATAAAGTTGATCAAGTTGATGATAAAGAAATGATAGAACTTGTAGAGGAAGAAATTAAGGAACTTTTAACTTCTTATAAATACCCTGGTGATAAAACACCAATCGTTAAAGGTTCAGCTTTAGCAGCTGTTGAAGGAAGAGATGATGAAATTGGAAAAAATTCAATTTTAGAATTGATGAAAGCTGTTGATGAACATATTCCACAACCAGCTAGAGAAGTAGATAAGCCTTTCTTAATGCCCGTTGAGGATGTATTTTCAATTTCTGGAAGAGGAACAGTCGCAACTGGTAGAGTTGAGTCAGGTGTAATCAAAACCGGTGAAGAAGTTGAGATTGTTGGAATTAAGGAAACAAAAAAATCAGTTTGTACTGGTGTTGAAATGTTTAGAAAACTTTTAGATACAGGTGAAGCTGGTGACAATGTTGGAATTTTATTGAGAGGTATAGAGAGAGATGATATCGAAAGAGGTCAAGTTCTTTGTAAACCTGGATCAATTACTCCACATACTAAATTTGAAGCTCAAGCGTATGTACTTAAAAAAGATGAAGGTGGAAGACACACTCCTTTCTTTACAAAATACAGACCACAGTTTTATTTTAGAACAACAGATGTAACAGGTGAAGTAGAATTACCAGCTGGAACAGAAATGGTTATGCCAGGTGATGATGCTAAATTCACAGTTAAATTAATTACACCAATTGCAATGGCTGAAAAACTAAATTTTGCTATTCGTGAAGGTGGAAGAACTGTTGGAGCAGGAGTAGTAACTAAAATTATAGAGTAACTCTATAAATAGGAGTGTAGCTCAATTGGTAGAGCGCCGGTCTCCAAAACCGGAGGCTGAGGGTTCGAGTCCCTCCGCTCCTGCCAATTAGAGCTAAAATGTATGAGAAACCCGATTAAATTTATTCAAGAAGTAAAACAAGAAGCATTTAAAGTTACTTGGCCAACTTGGAAAGAGACTTTGCAAGGTGCCTTAATGGTATTTGCAATGGCTGTGGTAATGTCTTTATTTTTTTTACTTTTAGATCAAGTTTTAAAGTTTTTCTTAGAACTTTTGCTTAAGGTGAGCATTTAATGAAAAATTGGTACATTGTTCAATCGCATTCTAGCTTTGAAAATAAAGTTGCTTCACTAATTAAAGAAGAAGCAGATAAAGCAAAAATTAGTGAAAAATTTGAGGAAATAGTTGTTCCAACCCATGATGTCACTGAAGTAAAGAGAGGTAAAAGAATTCAAAGAAAAAAGAAATACTTCCCAGGATATGTATTAATTAAGAGTGAGATGGATAACAATATTTATCACATGATAAAGAACATTAAAAGAGTCAGTGGTTTTCTTGGAACTAAGGGCATTCCAGTTCCTGTTTCAGATAAAGAAGTAGAAAAGATTTTGGGTCAAATAAAAGATGGTGTGGCTCAGCCAAAATCTGGTATAGAGTACAGCGTTGGTGAAAAAGTTCAGGTAGTTGATGGCCCTTTTGCATCATTCAGTGGAATGATTGAAGAAATAGATGAAGAAAAGTCTAGACTTAAGGTGTCAGTTTCTATATTTGGACGTCCAACACCAGTAGATTTAGAATATAACCAAGTTGAGAAAGCAAGTTAATGGCAAAAGAAATTAGTGGATTTATAAAATTACAAATCAAAGGTGGTCAAGCCAATCCAGCTCCCCCAGTAGGACCTGCTTTAGGTCAACGAGGAGTTAACATCATGGAATTTTGTAAAGCATTCAATGACAAAACAAAATCAATGGCAGGTAAACCTGTTCCAGTTGAAATCACAGTGTATAAAGACAAAAAATTTGATTTTAAGATCAAAACACCTCCTGCGTCTTATTATATTAAAGAAGCAGTTAAACTTAAAGGTGGATCAAAAGAACCAGGAAGAAATATTGTAGCTTCAATTTCTAAAAAACAATTAGAGAATATTGCTAAAGAAAAAATGAATGATCTTAACGCTCATGATATTAATGAAGCAGTAAAAATTATAGCAGGATCAGCAAGATCAATGGGTATAGAGGTAAAAGAATAATGTCTTCAAAAAGATTTAAAAAGTTACCAGAAAAAACAAAGGATCTCAGCGCTGAGTCTTTTGAAAAATTAATCTCTGAACTAAAAAAAAATTGTACTACCAAATTTGATGAGTCTTTAGATTTAAGTTTTCAAATAAACAACAAACAAAAAAAAAGTGAAGTTAATATTAGGACAGTAGTTAACTTACCAGGAGGTACAGGTAAAAAAGTAAAAGTTGCTGTTGTTTGTGAGGACAATAAAGCTCAAGAAGCTAAAGATGCTGGAGCAGATATTGTTGGTGGTGATGAATTTGTTGAGAAAATTAAAGGTGGTGAATTAAATTTTGAAAAATTAATATGCACACCTGCAATGATGGTAAAGCTTTCAAAATTAGGAAAAGTTTTAGGACCAAAAGGTTTAATGCCAAATCCAAAACTTGGTTCAGTGTCTGATAATATTAAAGAGGCAGTAACAAATGCAAAATCAGGTCAAGTTGAAATAAGAAATGATAAAGATGGTAACATTGGTGTAAGTATCGGTAAAAAATCTTTCAGTGATGACAAATTAATCAAAAATTTCAATGCTATCTTAGAAACCTTAGAAAAAGAAAAATCAAATAATACTTTAAAAGGTGATTTAATAAAAAATGTTTTTGCAACATCAACAATGGGTGTTTCTTATAAAGTTAAATTAGGTAAGTCGATATAGTTATGATGAATAAAGATCAAAAGAAAAATTATATTGAAGAAATGACTTCAAAATTCGAGAATAGTAGAGCTATTATGGTTACTCATTATCAAGGTTTAACTATGAGTCAATTAGATGATTTAAGAGCAAAAATGAGAGAGCATGGAATTGTTTTTAAAATAACAAAAAATAGAATTACTAAACTCGCCCTAGAAAAGACTAAATGTAAGGATTTGACCAATTTGTTTACCGGCCCGACTGCTGTTGCTTTTGGGGAAGATGCAATTATGTCAGCAAGGATTCTCTCAAAATTTGCAAAAGATAACGAAAATTTAAAATTAATTGGCGGTATAATGGATAATGAGGTCTTAGATCAGGCTGGTGTCCAAAATGTAGCAAGTTTACCAACTCTAGACGAAGCTAGAACTAATATTGTGGGTATTTTAAACGCACCTGCATCTAAATTAATTAGCATTTTACTTGCACATTCGGAAAAAATGAGTAGTTTGACCGCAGAAAATTCAGAAACACAACCCAAAGAGTAATTGATATGCCTGACCTTAACAAAATTATTGAAGATCTTTCAAGTTTAACAGTTGCTGAAGCAGCAGAACTTTCGAAACAATTAGAAGAAAAATGGGGTGTAACTCCAATGGCCGCCGCAGCTCCAGTAGCAGCAGGTGGTGCCGCAGCAGCAGAAGAAAAAGATGATTTTACTATCATGCTAGTCTCTGCAGGTGATAAAAAAATTAATGTCATTAAAGAAGTAAGAGCAGCTACTTCATTAGGATTAAAAGAAGCTAAGGATCTAGTAGAAGGAGCACCAAAAGAAGTAAAATCTGGTGTTAACAAAAAAGATGCTGAAGAGATCAAAGCTAAATTAGAAGCTGCAGGCGCTAAAGTAGAACTTAAATAATTTAATAAGAAAGAATTCAAATACTGATTATTTTTAATCAGTATTTATAAACATAGATGCAATTATCTTTTACTGAAAAGAAAAATATAAGAAAAAGTTTTGGAAAACTAAAAGAAAGTTTATCAATACCAAATTTAATAGAAGTCCAAAAAAACTCATATAAAGAATTAACCGAATTTGATATTGAGGCAGCAGATTTAACAAAAGGGTTCGATAGAGTTTTTAAAAGCATATTCCCTATTGAAGATTTAAATGACAAAGCAACATTAGAATATGTTTCATATAGATTAGAGAAACCAAAATTTGATGTTGATGAATGTATTACAAGGGGACTCACTTACTCATCAGCCTTGAAGTGTACATTAAGATTGGTTGTTTATGAAATAGATCAGGATAATAATACAAAAGATATTTTGTCTGCTAAAGAACAGGAAGTTTACATGGGTGAAGTTCCAATGATGACAAATAGCGGAACATTTATTACCAACGGTGTTCAACGTGTAGTAGTTAATCAGATGCATAGAAGCCCTGGTGTTTTCTTTGATCATGACAAAGGTAAAACTCATGCAAGTGGTAAACTTTTATTTAATTGTCGAGTAATACCAAATAGAGGATCTTGGTTAGATTTTGAATATGATGTAAAAGATTTTTTATATTTTAAAATAGATAGAAAAAAGAAAATTTTTGCATCAACTTTACTTTTAGCACTTGGATATACTAAAGCTGAAATAGCAGACGAATTTTATGAAAATGAAGAGTACACTTTTGATCAAAAAACAGAAAAATGGAAAACAAAATTTAACCCTGAAAATTATAAAGCTAAAAATTTTTCAGAAGAAGTTATAGATGCAAAAACTGGTGAAGTTGTAATAAAATTAGGTGATAAAATAAATTTTTTAAATGCTAAAAAATTAGCAAATGATGGGCTTAAAGATATTTTAGTTTCAAGAGAGTCTTTATTCGGTAAAATTTTACATAGAGATATTAAAGCAAATGATGAGGAAGAGGGAACTTTCAAAATTGGGACAGAATTAAATGATACCGTTATTCAACAAATTTTAGATGCCGATATCCACTCCCTCCAGATTTCAGTAACAAATTCCATAAATAAAGGTCCTTATTTGCTTACTACAATTTTAAATGACAAAAATAATTCAAAAGATGAGGCAATAACTGAAATTTATAAAATGTTAAGACCTGGAGAGCCACCAACAATAGAAATTGCTAATCAGATATTTAACAATTTATTCTTTAGTTCAGATAGATATGATTTGTCTGATGTGGGAAGAGTGAAAATGAATTCAAGATTAAATCAAGAATGTTCAGATAAAATTACAATATTAAGAAACGACGATATTGTAGCAATTGTTCATAAGATGTTAGATTTAAGAGATGGTAAAGATGAGGTTGATGATATTGATCACCTGGGAAATAGAAGAGTTCGTTCTGTAGGTGAATTAGTTGAAAACCAAGCTCGTATTGGCGTTTATAGAATGGAAAGAGCAATTAAAGAAAAGATGACTACTTTAGATGTAGAGTCTGCGATGCCTCAAGATTTAATTAACGCAAAACCTTTAACAGTTTCTTTAAAAGATTTTTTTGCAAGTTCTCAACTTTCACAATTTATGGATCAAACAAATCCACTTTCTGAAATCACACACAAAAGAAGAGTGTCAGCATTAGGACCTGGTGGTCTTACTAGAGAAAGAGCAGGATTTGAGGTTCGTGATGTGCATCCGACTCATTATGGAAGGATTTGTCCAATTGAAACTCCAGAGGGACCAAACATTGGTCTAATTAACAGTTTATCTACTTATGCAAAGATTAATAAGTACGGCTTTATTGAAAGTCCATATAAAAAAGTAAAAAATGGGATTGTGCAAGATAAAGTGGAATATCTTTCTGCTATGGAAGAAACTAAATACACTATAGCGCAAGCAAATACCAAACTTGATAAGAACGGAAAAATTATTGAGGACCTAGTTTCATGTAGGCAAAATTTAAACTTTCTTTTATCTAAGCCAGATACAATTGATTATATTGATGTTTCACCCAAACAACTAGTTTCAGTTGCGGCATCTTTAATTCCTTTTTTAGAAAATGATGATGCTAACAGAGCTCTGATGGGTTCAAACATGATGAGACAGGCGGTTCCATTATTAAAACCAGAGTCACCACTTGTTGGAACAGGTATAGAAAGTGATGTTGCACTAGACTCAGGTGTAACAATTGTTGCAAAAAGAGATGGTATTGTTGATAAAATTGATGGAAAAAGAATTGTTATTAAAGTGACAGAGGAAACTGAATTTAGTGAGTCAGGAGTTGATATTTATAATTTACAAAAATTTAAAAGATCAAATCAAAATACCTGTATTAATCAAAGACCATTGGTTAGAGTAGGAGACAAAGTAAAATCTGGAGATATAATTGCAGATGGACCTTCAACAAAATTAGGTGAATTAGCACTAGGGAAAAATGTGACAGTAGCTTTTATGCCTTGGCAAGGTTATAACTTTGAAGACTCAATATTAATTTCAGAAAGATGTGTAACAGACGACGTATTTACTTCTGTCCATATAGAAGAATATGAAATTATGGCAAGAGATACTAAACTTGGTGAAGAAGAAATTACAAGAGATATTCCAAACGTTAACGAAGAAGCACTAAAAAACCTTGACGAATCAGGTGTAGTTTACATTGGTGCAGAAGTAAACGCTGGTGATATTTTAGTTGGAAAGGTTACCCCAAAAGGAGATTCTGCATCAGGACCTGAAGAAAAATTATTAAGATCAATTTTTGGTGAAAAAGCTATTGATGTTACTGATACTTCTTTAAGAATGTCTAGAGGAAGTAGTGGAACAATTGTAGATGTAAGAGTATTTAATAGACACGGCATTGAAAAAGATGAAAGATCAATAACTATTGAAAGAGCTGAAATTGAGGAAGTTCAGCAAGATAAAATAGTTGAAGAAGAAATTTTAGAGAGAAGCATTAAACAAAGAGCAGCACAGATTTTATCTGGAACATCATTAGCTAAAAAAATAAAGGATTTAGCTGAAGGTACGAAACTTGATTTTGATGCTATAAGCAATCTTTCAATTAATGATGTATTTAAAATATCAAATGGAAATGCAGCAAATGAAACAACTCTTTTACAATTAAAAGACCAATACAATAAAGCAAAACAAGATATTACCGAAAGATTTGAAGACAAAGTTCTTAAAATCAGAAGTGGAGATGACTTACTTCCAAGCGTAATGAAAATGGTAAAAGTTTTTGTTGCTATTAAAAGAAGATTAAGACCAGGTGATAAAATGTCTGGAAGGCACGGAAACAAGGGCGTGGTTAGTAAAATTGTTCCAGTTGAGGATATGCCTTACCGTGAAGATGGACGACCAGTTGATATAGTGCTAAATCCTCTTGGTGTTCCTAGTAGGATGAATGTAGGTCAGATTTTAGAAACTCATTTAGGTTGGGCTTGTAAAGAGTTTGGTGAGGAAGTTAAAAAATTAATTAATGAAAATAGTAAAAAAATTGAAAAAACTGAAAAAATTGCAAGTTTTTTAAAATCTGTGTATGGAGAAGAAATTTTTAACGATAAAGTTGATAAATTAAGTAAAAATGAGTTTAAGGATTTGTGTGAAAATTTACAAAATGGAATAGCAATTTCAACACCAGTATTTGATGGAGCAAAAGAAAAAAATGTCACCGAAATGCTTGAATTAGCAAAATTACCAGGTTCTGGACAAACTTATTTGTGGGATGGAAGAACAGGAGAACAATTTGACAGACCAGTAACAGTTGGAATTATTTATATGTTAAAACTTCATCATTTAGTTGAAGATAAAATTCACGCAAGATCAACAGGACCATACAGCTTGGTTACTCAACAACCGCTCGGAGGCAAAGCTCAACTTGGTGGTCAAAGATTTGGTGAAATGGAAGTTTGGGCCCTTGAAGCTTATGGTGCTTCTTACACCCTTCAAGAAATTTTAACCGTAAAATCTGATGATGTCGCTGGCAGGGTTAAAGTTTATGAGACTATTGTTAAAGGTGAAGAAAACTTTGAGTCAGGTATACCTGAGTCATTTAACGTATTAGTTAAAGAAATTAAATCATTAGCATTAAATGTGGAGCTAAATTAAATGAAAAAAGAGTTAACAGATCTATTTAAAAATACAGAGATATCTGAGGCTCAAAATTTCAATAGTATAAAAATTTCTCTTGCCAGTCCTGAAAAAATTAAATCCTGGACTTACGGCGAAATTAAAAAACCTGAAACAATAAACTATAGAACTTTTAGACCTGAAAAAGATGGTTTGTTTTGTGCAAGAATTTTTGGACCAATAAAAGATTATGAATGTTTGTGTGGAAAATACAAACGAATGAAATTTAGAGGGATTATTTGTGAAAAATGTGGAGTTGAAGTTACAAAATCAAATGTAAGAAGAGAACGAATGGGCCATATCAATTTAGCTACACCTGTAGCACATATATGGTTTTTAAAATCTCTACCTAGTAGAATTGCACTTGCTGTAGATATGAAACTTAAAGAAATTGAAAGAGTTCTTTATTTTGAGAATTTTATAGTAATTGAACCTGGTTTAACTGGTCTTCAAAAAAATCAATTATTAAATGAAGAAGAATTAGCAAAATATCAAGATGAGTTTGGTGAAGAATCGTTTACTACAGGAATTGGTGCTGAGGCGGTTCTTGAAATGCTTAAGAATTTAGATTTAGAACAAGAGAGAAAAAATTTAATTAATTTTATTAAAGAAACAAAATCAAAAGTCAACGAAGAAAGAGCTATTAAAAGATTAAAACTTGTAGAGTCATTTATTGAAACTGGTCAAAAACCAGAGTGGATGATTATGACAGTTGTTCCTGTAATTCCACCTGAATTGAGACCACTAGTTCCATTAGATGGGGGGAGATTTGCAACTTCTGATCTAAATGATCTTTATAGAAGAGTAATCAATAGAAATAATAGATTAAAAAGATTAATGGATCTTAAAGCTCCAGACATTATTGTCCGTAATGAGAAAAGAATGCTTCAAGAGTCGGTTGATGCATTATTTGATAATGGAAGAAGAGGAAGAGTTATTACTGGCACAGGAAAAAGACCCCTCAAATCACTTGCTGAAATGCTTAAAGGTAAGCAAGGTAGATTTAGACAAAACTTATTGGGTAAACGTGTAGATTACTCTGGTAGATCCGTAATCGTTGTTGGTCCAGATTTAAAACTACATGAATGTGGTTTACCTAAAAAAATGGCTTTAGAACTATTTAAACCATTTTTATATGCAAGATTAAACAAATTAGGTTTAGCTTCAACTATTAAACAGGCAAAAAAACTTGTTGAAAAAGAAACTAATGCAGTTTGGGATGCGCTCGAGTTAATTGTAAGAGAACATCCTGTGTTATTAAATAGAGCTCCAACACTTCATAGACTTGGTGTTCAAGCTTTTGAACCAAAATTAATTGAGGGTGATGCAATTGAGCTTCACCCTCTAACATGTGCAGCATTTAATGCTGATTTTGATGGTGACCAGATGGCGGTACACGTACCTTTGAGTTTAGAAGCTCAATTAGAGGCAAGAATTTTAATGTTATCAACTAATAACATTCTTTCACCTTCAAATGGTAAACCTATTATCGTTCCAAGTCAGGATATGATCTTAGGAATTTATTATCTTTCGCAGGAACCAGTCACAGATAAGCCAGCTGGTTATTTTGTTGATTCTGATCAAATTGAATTTGCATTATCTTCTGGTCAGATAAAAGTACACAGTACAATTATATCTAGATTTGAAACCGTAGATGATAAAGGAAATAAAAAATTTGAAAAATATACTTCAACAGCTGGAAGATTTTTACTAGCAAATTTATTACCAAAAAATAGTAATATTAAATTTTCTTTAATAGATAGATTGTTACCTAAGAAAGTAGTTTCAGAAATTATTGATATTGTATTTAGATTTTGTGGTCAAAAAACTACAGTTATATTTTGTGATAAGTTAAAAGATTTAGGATTTAAGCATGCATTTAAAGCTGGAATATCATTTGGTAAAGATGATTTAGTAATTCCAGAGAGCAAAACTCAATTAATTGATGATACTAAAAAATTAATAGCTGACTATGAAACACAGTACGCAGAAGGTTTAATCACCAGAGGTGAAAAATACAACAAAGTTGTTGATGCATGGTCAAAGTGTACAGATAAAGTAGCTGGTGAAATGATGAAAGGTATTTCTGCTACTGAGAAAACATCAGAGGGACTAAAAATCAATTCAGTATTTATGATGGCTGATAGTGGTGCAAGAGGTTCTGCTGCCCAAATGAAGCAATTAGCTGGAATGCGTGGTCTAATTGCTAAACCATCTGGAGAAATTATTGAAAGTCCGATTACTTCTAACTTTAAAGAAGGTTTAACAGCTTTAGAATATTTTAATTCAACTCACGGAGCAAGAAAAGGTCTTGCTGACACCGCTCTTAAAACTGCGAGTTCTGGTTATTTAACGAGAAGACTTTGTGATGTTGCACAGGATTTAACTGTGACTAAAAAAGTTTGTGACTGTAAAAAACCAGGTTTCATTGAATTATCTGAAATTTTAGAAGGTGGAAACGTTGTAGTTAGTTTATCAGAAAGAGCTTTGGGAAGAGTTACTTTCGATGAAGTCAAGCATCCTTTAACAGGTGAAGTAATTATTAAAAAAGAAGAAATGATTGATGAGGCAGGCTGCGATAAAATCGATGCAGCAGGAGTAAAAGCAATTAGAGTTTATTCTGTAATGACTTGTGGATCTAAAGAGGGTGTCTGTGCAACTTCTTACGGAAGAGATCTATCCAGAGGCAAAATGGTGCATGTTGGCGAGGCAATTGGTATGATTTCTGCTCAATCTATTGGTGAACCAGGAACTCAGTTAACAATGAGAACTTTCCATGTTGGTGGTACAGCATCAGTTAAACAAGATTCTCAAATTGTAACTAAGAATGAAGGAACATTAAAAATTTTAAATTCAAATATTCTTGAAGACTCTAAGAAAAATCTAATTGTAATGGGAAGAAATACGCAGCTTTCTATTGAGGATGATAACGGAGTCCAAATAGCAGTTTATAAAGTTGCTTATGGCTCAAGATTATTTTTTAATAATGGTGATAAAGTTAAAGCGAATACAAAAATATGTGAATGGGATCCATACACAACACCAGTTATAGCTGAAAAAAGTGGTGAAGCTAGTTTTGTTGATTTGATCGATGGTGTTTCTATTCAAGAAACTACTGACGATGCAACAGGTATTTCTTCTAAATCTGTAATTGACTGGAGAGGTCAATCAAAAAGTACTGATTTAAAACCAAGAATTACTTTAAGAGATGAAAAAGGAAATGTAATTAAAAAAGCAGATGATAATGAAGCAAGATACTATTTAGTTCCAGATTCAATTTTATCTATAAAAGATGGACAAAAAGTTTTTGCAGGAGATGTCATTGCAAGATTACCTAAAGAGACTACTAAAACAAAAGATATCACTGGCGGTCTCCCAAGAGTTGCAGAACTATTTGAAGCAAGAAAAGCTAAAGACAGTGCAATTATTGCCGAAAATGATGGTCAAGTAGTTTTTGGAAAAGAAGTTAGAGGTAAGCAAAGAGTTTCAATAGTACCAGCAGATGGAGCAGAACCTTCTAACTACTTAATTCCAAAAGGAAAACATATTAATTTTAATCCTGGTGAAAAAATTCGAAAAGGTGAATATCTCCTTGATGGTCAGCCACTACCTCATGACATACTAAGAATATTAGGAATAAAAGAATTAACTGAATATTTTGTCAATCAAGTTCAAGAAGTCTATAGATTACAAGGTGTGATTATCAACGATAAACACATTGAAACTATTTTAAGACAAATGTTGAAAAAAGTTGAGGTTAAAGTGTCTGGAGATTCATCATATTTACCAGGTGAAATTGTAGACAGAATTAAATTTGAAAATACAAATGATAAATTAGTTGCAGATGGTAAGAATCCAGCTGTAGGTGAAAGAGTATTAATGGGTATCACCAAAGCATCATTGCAAACTGAGTCATTTATTTCTGCAGCATCATTCCAAGAAACTACAAGAGTATTAACTGATGCAGCTATTAAAGGTAAAGTTGATCCATTAAATGGTCTTAAAGAGAACGTTATCGTTGGTAGATTGGTACCTGCTGGAACTGGAAATATTAAAAATAATTGGAACAAAAAAGCTCTTAAGGATGATAATGAGTTCTTATCAGAACAAGAAAAAATTGAGAGCTCAGAACCTTCTGAAACACAGGCAAATCAGTAAAAAAATCGCCTAACACTTGAACTTTTAGTTTGACAATGGCCAATTAATAAGTAATTTGGCGATGTTTTTGGTTGGAATGTAGTACTTCTAACAGTACTAAACGCTGCCACAAAATAACCTGTCAGTTATTTTCATCTAAAAATAAATTAATTAATTTTTAAAAGTTTATGCCAACAATTAACCAATTGTTAAGAAAAAAAAGAGTGAAACAAGTATCGAGGAACAAAGTTCCTGCTTTACAGAAGCAACCTTTAAAGAGAGGTGTTTGTGTTAAAGTTTATACGACTACTCCAAAGAAGCCTAATTCAGCTTTAAGAAAAGTTGCAAGAGTAAGGCTATCAAATGGTTTTGAAGTTACAGCTTATATTCCAGGTGAAGGTCACAACCTACAAGAACACTCTGTAGTTCTAATTAGAGGTGGAAGGGTAAAAGATTTACCAGGTGTTAGGTATCATATTCTTAGAGGTAATCTTGATACTCAAGGCGTTGCTAATAGAAAACAAAGAAGATCTTTGTATGGAACAAAAAAAGGTAAGTAATGTCTAGAAAAAAAACCCAACCTAAAAAAAATGTTGTTCCAGATCCAAAATTCAACTCAACAATAATTCCAAAACTAATAAATAATATTATGTACGACGGCAAAAGAGGTGTTGCTGCAAAAATTGTTTATGATGCAATTAATAAAATTAAAACTAAAAGTAAAGACGAGCCAATTAATATTTTTAATGAAGCAATCAATAACATCAAGCCGACTGTAGAGGTTAGATCAAGAAGAGTTGGTGGTGCAACTTATCAAGTACCTGTTGAGGTGAAAAGCAAAAGAGCACAAGCTTTAGCAATTAGATGGTTAGTAGATTCAGCTAGAAAAAGAAAAGATAAACATATGTCAGATAAAATTTTTAATGAGCTTTTTGATGCATATGAAAAAAAAGGTGCTGCAGTTAAAAAAAGAGAGGATGTTCATAAAATGGCAGAGTCCAATAAGGCTTTTGCACATTTTAGGTGGTAAAATATTATGGCTAGAACTCACACTTTAGATAAATATAGAAATATTGGGATCATGGCCCATATAGATGCTGGTAAAACAACTACTACTGAAAGAGTTTTATATTACACAGGTAAAAGTCATAAAATTGGAGAAGTTCATGATGGCGCTGCAACAATGGATTGGATGGAGCAAGAGCAAGAAAGAGGAATTACTATTACGTCAGCAGCAACTACTTGTTTTTGGAATGATCATAGAATTAATATAATCGATACTCCAGGTCACGTAGATTTTACAATCGAAGTTGAAAGATCACTTAAAGTTTTAGATGGAGCAGTTGCAGTATTCGATGGTGTAGCTGGTGTTGAGCCACAATCAGAAACAGTATGGAGACAAGCAGATAAATACAAAGTTCCTAGAATTTGTTTTGTTAACAAATTAGACAGAACTGGTGCAGATTTCTTTAGATGTGTAGATATGATTAAAGATAGATTAGGTGCGAAACCTTTAGTTCTTCAAGTTCCAATAGGTGCAGAAGCTTCTTTAACAGGTGTTGTTGATCTAGTAAAAATGAAAGCACAAGTATGGAAAAATGAGGCTTTGGGAGCAGAGTGGGAATATAAAGATATCCCAGATGATCTAAAAGAAATTTCAGAAAAATATAGAACAGAATTAGTTGAAACAGCTGTGGAGCAAGATGAAAAGCTGATGGAAGCTTATTTAAATGGAGATGAAATCAAAGAAGAAGATTTAGTTAAATGTATAAGAAGTGGTACTTTAAATTTTAGTTTTGTACCAGTTTTAACTGGTTCAGCCTTTAAAAATAAAGGTGTTCAGCCTTTACTTGATGCTGTTGTAAACTACTTACCAAGTCCTGTTGATATTGGTTCTATTAAAGGAACTAAATTAGGCTCTGAAGATGAGATAGAAATGAAATTTGATGACAATGTACCATTTTCAGCTTTAGCTTTTAAAGTTGCTAACGATCCATTTGTTGGTTCTTTAACTTTTATAAGAATTTATTCAGGAACAGTTAAAACTGGAACTGCTGTTTTTAACTCATCAAAAGAAAAAGAGGAAAGAGTTGGAAGAATGCTTTTAATGCATGCTAACTCAAGAGAAGATATTAAAGAAGCTAATGCTGGGGATATAGTTGCTTTAGCTGGATTAAAAAATACCATTACTGGTCATACTTTATGTGATGAGCAAAATTCTGTTTTACTAGAGCCAATGGAGTTTCCTGATCCAGTTATCGAAATTGCAGTAGAGCCAAAAACAAAAGCCGACCAAGAAAAAATGGGAGAAGCTTTAGGAAGATTAGCAAAAGAAGACCCATCATTTAGAGTAACTTCTGATGAAGAGTCTGGTCAAACGATCATTAAAGGTATGGGAGAGTTACACTTAGACATTATTGTTGATAGAATGAAAAGAGAATTTAAAGTTGAAGCTAATGTTGGTGCTCCTCAAGTTGCATATAGAGAAACAATTGAAGTCGCCTCTGAGGTTGAATATACACACAAAAAACAAAGTGGTGGAGCAGGACAATTCGCAAAAGTTAAATTATTAGTTGAGCCACAAGAGGCTGGCAAAGGTAGAGAAGTTGAAAGTAAAATCAAAGGTGGAGCAATTCCTAAAGAATTCATACCAGGTGTAGAAAAAGGAATTGAAACTATATCAGATGGAGGAATATTAGCTGGTTTCCCAATGATAGATTACAAAGTAACTATTTTAGATGGACTTCATCACGACGTTGACTCTAGTGTTTTAGCTTTTGAATTAGCTAGTAGAGCTTGTTTTAAAGAGGCGTGCACAAAAGGTGGTTTAAAGCTATTAGAACCAGTTATGAGAGTTGAAGTAGTAACACCAGAAGACTATATGGGTGATGTTATAGGAGATCTAAACAGTAGAAGAGGCCAGATTAGCACTCAAGAGCAAAGAGGGAACGCAACCGTAATTACAGCAATGGTACCTTTAGCAAATATGTTTGGGTACATTAATAATTTAAGATCAATGTCACAAGGTAGAGCCCAATATTCTATGTTTTTTGATCATTATTCCAAAGTCCCACAAAATGTTCAGGACGAAGTAACTAAAAAAATCGCAGGGTAATCATGGAAAAGCAGAATATTAGAATTAAACTTAGAGCCTACGATAACAAAGTATTGGATGCATCAACTGAAGAAATTGTAAATACTGTAAAAAGAACTGGCGCTTCAATTAAAGGACCAATACCTCTACCGACAAGGATAGAGAGATATACTGTATTAAGATCTCCTCATATTGATAAAAAAAGTAGAGAACAATTTGAATCTAGAACACACAAAAGATTAATAGATATTATTGAACCAACACCTCAAACAGTAGAAGCATTAATGAAGTTAGACTTAGCTTCTGGTGTAGATGTGGAAATAAAAATATAATTATGAGTGAAATAGCTTTAATAGGTAAAAAAATTGGAATGACTAGAGAATTTTATAAATCCGGTCAGATAGTGCCGGTTACAGTTTTAAAAGTTGAGAAGGCTAGAGTAATTCAAGTTATTGAGAAACAAAATCGTGGATATAAAGCAGTGCAGCTTGGATATGGTAAGATTAAAAATTCGAAGCTAACAAAAGCCATGAAAGGTTTTTTTGCAAAAAAAAATACTGAAGCAAAGAAAAAATTAAAAGAATTTAGAGTAAATGACACTTCTGTATACAAAGAAGGCAATGAGTTTGGTTTGGAAATTTTCAAGGATACTAAATTTGTAGACACAAGATCAAAAACGATCGGTAAAGGTTTTGCAGGTGCTATGAAAAGACACAATTTTGGTGGCCTAAGAGCCAGTCACGGAGTATCTATTTCTCATAGAGCACATGGTTCAACAGGTCATAGCCAGGATCCAGGAAAAGTTTTTAAAGGTAAGAAAATGGCAGGTCATATGGGTGATAAATTAAGAACGATGCAAAATATTGAAATTATCAAAACAGATTTAGAAAACGAACTACTTTATTTAAAAGGATCAATTCCAGGCTCAAAAAATTCAGAAGTATTAGTTAAGGGTTCAGTTAAAAATATAAGTAAAATGACTATAACAGAAAAACTAGCTGCTGCAGAGCAAGCAAAAAAAACACCTGATAAAAAGAAAAAATAATGAAATTGGATAAAATTAGTATAGACGGAAAAAAAGAAAGCATAGAAGTGCTAGATAAAATTTTCTCAGCAAAGGTTAATAACAAACTTGTTAGTAGCGTACTTTATAAAACAAATGCAAATTATAAAGGCAGACACGCAAAAACTAAGCAGCAAAATGAAGTTAGAGGCCCAACCTCAAAAATTTATGCGCAAAAAGGTACTGGTGGAGCTAGACACGCAAGTAGAAAAGCTCCGATTTTTGTTGGAGGTGGTATAGCTCATGGACCAAAAGGCGAACTAGCGTACAAAAAAAGAAAATTAAATAAAAATGAAAAAAAATTGAGTGTTGCATCGTTAATCACTGAAAAAAATAATAATAAAAATTTATTAATCTTAAATGATTTTAATTCTGAAATTAAAAAAACTAAGGAAATGAGCTTGATAATTAACAAATTAGAAATTTCAAACTCACTATTAATACTAGATAAAAATTCTAAAGAAAAAATTGAAAAGTCAGCAAGAAATATCCCAAATGTTAAAGTCACAGACGTTAATCATTTTAGTGCCTATGACATAGTTAAATTTAAAAAAGTTGTATTTACAGAAAGTTCAGTAAAAGAACTAGAAAAGAGATATTCTTAAAATGGATAAAATACATTTATACGATAAAATTCTTTCGCCAGTTGTTACAGAGAAATCAACTAATTTATCTGAGTTAAATAAGATTACATTTAAAGTACCCGACGGAGCCAATAAAAAAAATCTAAAAAAAAATATTGAAAAAATTTTTAAAGTAAATGTTACCAAAATTAATATTATAAATAAGCAGAACAGAACTAAAATAACTAGAGGAAAAAAAGTAAAAGTTTCAGGATTTAAAAAAGCAATAATTACACTTAAAAAAGGTCAGAGTATTGATCTAACAACAGGAATTTAATTAATGGCATTAAAAACTTTTAAACCATACACAAAATCTACTAGAGGCACGATTTTAGTTGACAGAACTGAACTATGGAAAGGTAAACCATTCAAGTCACTTGTTTCTCCAAAAAATGCAATGAAAGGTAGAAATAATAACGGTCATATTACTTCAATAAATAGAGCAGGTGGTCACAAAAAAATGTACAGACATGTTGACTTTTATAGAAAGAAATTTGACATGAAAGCTACTGTTGAAAGAGTAGAATACGACCCAAATAGATCGTGCTATATCATGTTGGTCAAGTTTGAAGATGGAACTCATGCATATTTTCTAGCACCTCAAAAAATAAAAGTGGGTGACAAAATTGAGAGCGGATCTAAAAAAGAGATTAAAATAGGCAACTGTATGCCATTGCAAGATATCCCGGTCGGTATCAATATTCATAACGTAGAAATTCAGCCTGGTGGGGGCGGAAAAATTGCTAGATCAGCAGGTTCATCAGTCACAATAAGCGGTTTAGATGGAAATTATAGTTTAATTAAACTTTCATCAGGTGAAGTTAGAAAAATTGACTCTAGAGCTTTAGCTACAATAGGAATTTTAAGTAATCCGGATCAAAAAAATATTAAAATTGGAAAAGCAGGTAGATCAAGATGGTTGGGAAGAAGACCTCATACTAGAGGTGTTGTTAAAAACCCTGTGGATCACCCTCACGGAGGAGGTGAAGGTAAATCTGCTGGCGGTAGACATCCTGTTTCACCTACAGGTCAATCAGCTAAAGGATTAAAAACAAGAGACAATAAGAGAACAGATAAATTTATAGTTAAGAGAAGAAACAAAAGAAAGGATACCAAGTAATGTCTAGAGCAGTTTGGAAAGGACCTTTTGTAGAGGAAAGTCTAATTAAAAAAGTTGATAAATATAAAGATGACCCAAAAAAAATTCCTATTAAAACATGGTCTAGAAAATCAACTATTTTACCTGATTTTGTAGGAGTTAGTTTCCAAATTTATAATGGAAAAAAATTTATTCCAATCACAGTATCAGAAGATATGGTTGGACATAAGCTTGGTGAGTTTGCACCAACTAGAACATTTTTTGGTCATACACCAGCAGATAAAAAAGCTAAACCAGCTACGGCAGAGAAAAAATAATTATGGGTAAAAAAAAGAAAATTGATAAAAATAAAGATAAGACAGTAAAGTCTATCAATAATGGTGTCAGATCAAGTATTAGAAAGCTTAATCCAATACTAAAAAGTATTGTTGGAAAAAAAGTTGATATAGCAATTAGAGATTTACAGTTTTCTGAAAAAAGAATTACTAAAGATATCAGAAAAACTATTAGCTCGGCAGTTGCAAACGCAGAAAATAACTTTCAGTATGACATTGATAATTTAGTTGTGAAAGAGGCATATTGTGGAAAAAAAATAGTTATGAAAAGATTTAGACCACGCGCAAAAGGGAGAGCCGCTCCTATTTTGAAGCCTTGGTCCACGGTTACAATAATATTATCAGAAACTAAAAAATTGGAGAAGCATGGGGCAAAAAGTTAATCCTGTAGGTTTTAGGTTAGGTGTGAACAGAGGCTGGGACTCTGTTTGGTACGCTAAGAAAAAAGATTTTGGTAACTACTTGATCGAAGATTTTAAAATCCGTGAATATATAAAAAAAAACGTTATAAATTCTGGTGTATCAAAAGTTATGATTGAACGAACATCTAACAAATGTTACGTAACTATTTATACTTCTAGACCTGGTTTTGTGATTGGTAAAAAGGGAAGTGACATAGATAAAATAAAAAATAATCTATCGAAATTTACAACTAATGAAGTAAATTTAAATATTAAAGAAGTAAAAAAACCTGAGACCAATTCCTATCTAGTTGCAGAAAATATTGCACAACAACTTGTTAAAAGAATTTCCTACAGAAGAGCTATGAAAAGAGCAATGCAATCTTGTATTAGATTAGGTGCTAAAGGCATCAAAGTCTCTGTTAGTGGAAGATTAGGTGGGAATGAAATTGCTAGAACTGAGTGGTTAAGAGATGGAAGTATACCTTCACATACATTAAGAGCAGATATAGATTATGCTGAAGCAGAAGCACTAACTACATATGGAATTATTGGAATTAAAGTTTGGATTTATAAAGGTGAGGTTTTTGCAAGAGAATTTAGTCAAGAAACAAATAAAGCAACACCACAAGAGGGCAAGCAGTAATGTTACAACCAGTAAGAACTAAGTGGAGAAAAGCTCATAAAGGTAGAATTCATGGAACTGCTACAAGAGCAAGTACTATAAATTATGGAGCTTATGCACTAAAAGCTTTACAGCCAGAAAGAATAACTGGTAAACAAATTGAAGCTGCTAGAGTAGCTTTAACAAGGCATATGAAAAGACAAGGTAGGGTTTGGACAAGAATTTTTCCAAATATACCTGTTTCCAAGAAACCAATAGAAGTTAGAATGGGTAAAGGAAAAGGATCACCAGAGTATTTTGCTTGTAGAGTTAAACCAGGTAGAATTTTATTTGAGGTTGATGGTGTTTCAGAACTGATAGCAAAAGAGGCGTTATATAAAGCTTCAGCAAAATTACCAATTAAAACAAAAACAATTAAGAGATTTGTGTAATGAAAAAGCAAGAAATAAAAAAATTATCAAAAGATGAAGTTTTGAAAAACATTGAGAAACTTAAAAAAGATCTTTTTAATTTTAGATTTCAGAAAATGAATTCACAAATAACAAATCCAGCTAAAATTGGTGAAACAAGAAAAACAATAGCTAGATTAAAAACTATTTTAAAAGGGAAAATAAATGCCTAAAAAAATATTAACAGGTGTAGTTATAAGTGATAAGCCAAACAAAACTATCACAGTTATGGTTGAAAGAAAGTATTCCCATCCTGTACTTAAAAAAGTAATTAGAGTTAGAAAAAACTATAATGCTCACGATGAAAATAATAAATTCAAAACTGGCGACAAAGTATCAATAATTGAAAGTAAGCCTTTTTCAAAAAATAAAAAATTTCAAGTTATGGGGAATACAAAATAATGATTGGTGTACAAACAGAATTGCAAGTAGCTGATAATACTGGTGCAAAAAGAATAGAGTGTATTAAAGTTCTTGGCGGATCTAAAAGAAGATATGCAAGCATTGGTGATACTATAGTTATAGCTGTTAAAGAGGCTATACCCAAAGGTAAAGTCAAAAAAGGGACAGTTCATAAGGCAGTTGTTGTCAGAGTTAAAAAAGGGATACATAGAAATGATGGTTCAAAAGTAAAATTTGACAATAATGCAGCAGTTTTAGTAGATGATAAGGGTGAACCAGTAGGTACTAGAATTTTTGGACCTGTTACAAGAGAATTAAGAAGCAGAGGTCAAATGAAGATCATCTCACTAGCACCGGAGGTTTTATAAGATGATTAAAAAAGGTTTAAAAGTGAGAGTTTTGACTGGTAAAGATAGGAAAAAAGAAGGCGAAGTTATTGAAATTGATAGAGCAAATAACAGGGCAAAAGTAAAAGAAATTAATATGGTTAAAAAGCATGTCAAAACTACTAAAGAGAAAAAAGGTGGTATTTTTCCAAAAGAGAGCTTTATTCATTTGTCTAATTTAAAATTAATTGATGAAAAAGCTACGAAAAAAAAAGAGGCTAAAAAATAATGACACCAAGATTAAAAGAAATATTCAACAAAGAAATACAGCCGGCATTGAAAGATAAATTTGGATTTAAAAATATTTATATGGCACCAAAAATTGAAAAAATAGTTTTAAATATGGGTCTTGGTTTAGATGCTTCGGATGCAAAAATCTTAAAATCATGTGAGGAAGATATGGCCAAGATCACCGGACAAAAACCAGTTACAACAAAATTTAAAAAGTCAGTTGCAAATTTTAAAACAAGAAAAGGATCTAATGCTGGTTTAAAAGTTACACTTAGAAAGAACAAGATGTATGAATTTTTAGATAGACTAGTTAATATTGCCTTACCTAGAATTAAAGACTTTAGAGGATTATCTCCAAAAGGGTTTGATAAATTTGGCAATTACACTTTTGGTATTAAAGAACATATAATTTTTCCTGAAGTTAGCTTTGAAAGAGCTGATAAAGTGAGAGGCCTAGATATTATAATCGTAATAAAAGCTATCAATAAAGAACATAGTTTTGCATTATTAGAAAAAATGAATTTTCCATTTATAAAAAAAGGAGATAATTAAACATGGCTAAATTAAGTGCTGTAAATAAAAATAAAAAAAGGATTAAATTATCTGATAGGCTGTATAAGAAAAGAACAGCTTTAAAGAAAATAGTGATGGACAAGAAAATCACACTTGAAGAAAGATTTAAAGCACAACAAAAATTATCAAAGTTGCCAAGAAACTCAGCAAAGACAAGAGTTATGAATAGATGTGAAATTACAGGAAGACCACATGGAGTTTATAGAAAATTAAAAATTTCTAGAATTGCATTAAGACAATTAGGATTACAAGGAAAGATACCAGGACTAGTTAAATCTAGCTGGTAGAAAGGATAAATATGAGTTTAAGTGACCCAATAGGAGATATGATTGCAAGAGTAAAAAATGCTCAGGCTAGAAATCATAAAAAAGTTGAATTACCTTCTTCTAAATTTAAAACAAAAATTGCTGATATTTTAAAAAATGAGGGATTTATAAAAGATTTTAAAATAAATTCTGAAGATAAGAAACCTACTTTATCATTAGAATTAAAATATCATTCAGGAAATCCAGTCATTAGTGCTTTTGAAAGAGTTTCAAAGCCTGGAAGAAGAATTTTCTCAAGTGCTAATGGTCTACCGAAAATTAATAATGGACTTGGTATCGCTATAATCTCTACTCCAAAAGGCGTTATGACAGATATTGATGCCAGAAAACAAAAAGTTGGTGGAGAAATAATTTGTAAGGTATTTTAATGTCTAAAATAGGTAAAATAAATATATTAATTCCTGAAAAAGTAAAAGTCGCTTTAGCTGGCAATATAATCAATATCGAAGGTCCTTTAGGTAAAAAATCAATCAATATTGATCTTGATATGTTTAATTTAAATATAAAAGAAGGAAAAGAAATTTCAATCAAACCTAAAAAAGTCGACCAAAATTCAAAAAGACTTTGGGGCATGAATAGAAGCTTAATCAACAATGCTGTTGTAGGTTCTAGCACTGGTTATGAAAAAATCTTAGAATTGGTTGGGGTAGGATATAGAGCCGCTCTTAAAGGTAATCAATTAAATTTACAATTAGGATATAGTCACGATATTAATTTTGATATACCTGAGGGGATTAAAATTTCAGTTGAAAAACAAACAACCTTAAAAATTACAGGATCAGATAAGCAACTTGTTGGTGCTGTTGCATCCAAAATTAAAACCTTTAGAAAAATAGAACCTTATAAAGGTAAGGGCGTAAGAGAAAAAGGGCAATATGTTCTTAAAAAAGAAGGAAAGAAAAAATAATGAAACTAAACACAAGTATTAGAAAAAGGTTTAGAGTAAGCAATAAAGTTAAAAAAGTTGCTTCAAATGACAGGTTTAGATTGAGCATCTCAAGATCAGCAAAAAATATCTCGGCTCAAATAATTGATGATATTAAAAATATAACTTTATTGTCTGCATCGTCAGTTGAAAAGGATCTTAAATCTGGTGATAAAATTAATAAAACTGAACTATCTAAACTTGTAGCTCTAAAACTAGCAAAAAAGGCACTAGAAAAGAATATAACCAAAATATACTTTGATAGAGGTTCTTATAAGTATCACGGTAGAGTTAAAGCTTTTGCCGAAACCTTAAGAGAAAACGGAATGGAATTTTAATATGGAAAATTTTAAAGATAAAAAAAACGATGACATACTTGAAAAATTAGTTCACATAAATAGAATCACTAAAGTTGTAAAGGGTGGAAGAAGATTTGGTTTTTCAGCACTTGTCGTAGTTGGCAATCAAGCTGGAAAAATTGGAATAGCTCATGCAAAAGCAAAACAAGTTCCAGATGCTATTAAAAAAGCTAATGAAATGGCTAGAAGAAAACTTACTCATATTCCTCTTAGGGAAGGTAGAACTATACATCATGATGTTAAAGCAAAAGATGGTTCGGGAAGAATAGTTTTAAGAGCAGCATCTAAAGGAACAGGAATTATTGCTGGAGGACCTGTTAGAGCGGTTTGTGAAGTTTTAGGGGTTAAAGATATTGTAGCTAAATCAATGGGTACTTCTAATGCACATAACGTTATTAGAGCTACAATGAAAGCTTTGTTGAAACAAAGTTCACCAAAACAAATATCCGCAATAAGAAATAAGAAAATTTCAGAAATAGTTGAAAAAAGAGGATAATGATTAGTTTAAATAATAGACAAAAAATAAATAAAACAAAAATTAGGGTTGGTAGAGGTATTGGTTCTGGTAAAGGTAAAACATCTGGTAGAGGTGTTAAAGGTCAAAAATCAAGATCTGGTGTAGCCATAAAAAGTTTTGAAGGTGGTCAAATGCCATTATATCGAAGATTACCAAAAAGAGGATTTAATCCCATTTCAAAAGATACAGTTGCAATCTTAAATTTAAAAAAAATTCAATCATATATTGATAAGAAAAATATTAACCCTAATGAAATACTCAATTCTGATGTATTAAAAAAACTAAAATTAATTAACAAGAATTCAAAAAAACTTAAGATTTTAGGTACTGGTGAAGTCAAAGATAAAATTAATATTGAAGCAGATTTAGCTTCAAAGTCTGCAATAGAAAAACTTGAAAAAATTGGTGGATCTATTCAACTAAATAAATAGTTAATTGATATGAGCGACTCATCATCAACAACTGATTTAAGAAATAGGATAATATTTACTATTTTTATTCTTGCTGTATATAGATTTGGAACCTTTGTTCCACTCCCGGGTATAGATCCAGAACAATTAAAAATAATGATGGATGGTAATCAAAAGGGATTACTGGGAATGTTTAATGTATTCGCAGGTGGCGCCGTTAGCCGAATGGCAATTTTTGCACTTGGAATCATGCCCTATATCTCTTCCGCGATTATTGTTCAACTTTTAACGGGTGTATCTGATTATTTTAAAAATTTAAAAGCACAGGGAGAAACTGGAAGAGCAAAAATTACACAAATTACAAGATATGGAACTGTTTTGCTAGCAACGGTACAAGGTTATGGCTTATCAGTCGGTCTAGAGTCCTCGGCAGATTTAGTTATTAACCCAGGAGCCTTCTTTAAAATCACAACTGTGACAACTATTGTAGCAGGTACTATTTTTTTAATGTGGCTAGGTGAACAAATTACTCAAAGAGGAATTGGCAATGGTATATCATTAATAATCTTTGCGGGAATTGTAGCGGAAATACCTAGAGCTCTCGTAACTACTTTTGAACTCGGAAGAACAGGTGCTGTATCAACATTTATGATATTGGCTATTTTTATTTTACTAATTTTGACAATATTGTTTGTTGTATATATGGAAAGAGCACTTAGAAAAATTCTTATAAATTATCCAAAGAGACAAATGGGCAATAAAATGTATGGTGGAGAGTCATCACATTTACCTTTAAAAATAAATCAAGCTGGTGTAATACCTGCTATATTTGCTTCTGCACTTCTATTATTACCAGTCACTTTTTCAAATTTTTCGTTTTCAGATAATGAAACATTTTTAAATTTAAGTTCATTTTTTACACAAGGTCAGCCTCTATATATGTTGCTCTATGCATCTGGTATAATATTTTTCACTTTTTTTTATACTTCAATAACATTCAATCCAACGGAGACTGCAGAAAACTTAAGAAAATATGGTGGGTTTGTTCCTGGTATTAGACCGGGTGAAAGTACTGCAATGTACATACAAAATATTTCTACGAAACTTACTACTATTGGTGCTTTATATTTAACTTTGGTATGTTTAATGCCTGAATTTCTAATTGCAAATTATCCTATTCCTTTTTACTTAGGTGGTGCCTCAATTTTAATTGTCGTAGTAGTCGCGATAGATACTGTAACACAAATCCAAACTAGATTGATGAGTTCACAGTATGAACAATTAATCAAAAAAACTAAATTTGGTAGATAAGTGAATATAATTTTATTTGGACCTCCAGGTGCTGGTAAAGGAACTCAAGCTAAACATTTAGTAAAAAAACTCAATAATTTTCAGATTTCAACAGGCGATATTTTGAGAGAAGAAATAAAAAAAGACTCAGATGTAGGAAAAAAAATTATTGATGTTATGAATGAAGGAAGATTTGTTAGTGATGATATTGTTAATGAACTTTTAGAAAAACAAGTATTTGATCCAATTAAAAAAAATAAATTAATTTTTGATGGTTATCCACGTTCGATAAATCAGGCAATAAATTTAGATTTATTACTAAATAGTTCAAATCAGAAGATAGATTTTGTTTTTTTTCTTAATGTTAATAAGGAGACAATAATTAAACGAATACAGAAAAGGAAAATAATAGAAAAAAGATCCGATGATGAATTGGATACAATTTTAAAAAGGTACGACACTTACATGGAAACAACAAAACCAGTTTTAGATTTCTATTCTAAAAATTCAAATTTCCATGAAATTGATGGAAGTGATGAAATCGTTGAAATAAACAATAAAATAGACACTTTTATCAATGTATAAGGCGTTGACTTTGAGTAATCTTCTTATATAAAAGTCACAATTTATCACAAAACTTATGGCTCGTATCGCAGGTATAAATATTCCACAAAACAAACTTGTCCATATCGGTCTCACTTACATCTACGGTATTGGTGATAAATTTTCCAATCAGATTTGTTCTTCACTTGAAATTCCAAAAGCGAAAAGAGTAAATCAATTAACTGATGATGAGATCCTGAAAATAAGAGAGTATATTGACCAAAATTTTAAGGTTGAAGGAGATCTTAGAAGAGATTATTCGCTTAGCATAAAAAGATTAATTGATCTAGCTTGTTATAGAGGAACTAGACATAGAAAGAAACTACCGGTTAGAGGTCAAAGAACAAGATGTAATGCAAGAACAAGAAAAGGTAAAGCAATTGCAATTGCAGGAAAAAAATTAACACCAACTAAAAAATAGTTATGGCAAAATCTGATAAAATTGAAAATAATGATCAGAAGATAGAGAAGTCTTCAAAAAAAAATGCTAAAAGTTCTTATTCAAAAAAAAAGAAAGTTAAAAAAAATATTTTAAACGGTATTGCATATGTGCAATCGACTTTTAATAATACAATAATATCAATTGCTGATACAAATGGTAATGTAATATCTTGGGCTTCAGCTGGACAAAAAGGTTTTAAAGGATCAAGAAAATCTACTCCATATGCCGCACAAATTGCTGCTGACTCTGCCGCTTCAAAAGCCTTAGAGTATGGAATGAAGACTTTATCTGTTGAAGTTAAAGGACCAGGATCAGGTAGAGAAACTGCTTTGAGAGCATTACAAGCAAGAGGATTTAAAATTTTGTCTATTAAGGACACTACACCCATGCCTCATAATGGGACTAGACCACCAAAGAAAAGGAGAGTTTAATGGAAGTTGAAAATGTAAACGTAAAAAATTGGAAGTCATTAATTAAGCCGTCAAAACTTGATGTGCAAATAAGTAATGACTTAACTCATGCAAAAATAGTTGCGGAACCTTTAGAAAAAGGCTATGGCCTAACTTTAGGAAATTCACTTAGAAGAATTTTGCTTTCTTCAATAAGAGGTGCGGCTGTTACATCAATACAAATAGATGGCGTTCTTCATGAATTTACATCAATCAAAGGTGTTAGAGAAGATGTTACAGATATTGTTTTAAACGTTAAATCTTTGGCATTAAAATGTAATTCAGAAGGTACAAAAAAATTAATTTTAGATGCAAAAGGACCGGGCGAAATTAAAGCGTCTGATATTGCTCAGGTTGCGGATGTTGAAATTTTAAATCCAGAATTAGTAATATGTAATCTAGATGAGAAGACATCATTTCACATGGAAATGAATGTTAATACAGGTAAAGGTTACGTTCCAGCAGACCTAAATAAACCAGAGGAACCACCACTAGGATTAATTGCTATAGATTCCCTTTACAGTCCGGTTAAAAAAGTCTCATTTTCAGTAAGTACTGCAAGAGAGGGAAAAGCGCTTGATTATGATAAATTAATAATGGAAGTCGAAACCAATGGATCTATATCAGCTGAGGATGCAGTTGCTTATTCTGCGAGAATTTTTCAAGATCAACTAAAAATGTTTATTAATTTTGATGAACCAGTTGAAGCTCCAGTTAAAGAAGTTTCTACAGAACCTGAATTCAATAAAAATTTGTTAAGAAAAGTTGATGAATTAGAATTATCTGTAAGATCAATGAATTGTTTAAAAAATGACAATATTATCTATATTGGAGATTTAGTTCAGAAATCTGAAGGTGAGATGTTAAGAACTCCTAATTTTGGTAGAAAATCTTTAAATGAAATTAAAGAAGTTTTAACTGGAATGTCATTATACTTAGGTATGGAAATACCAAACTGGCCACCAGACAATATCGCAGAAATGTCTAAAAAATTAGAGGAATCCATCTAATGAGACACGGAATGGCAAATAAGAAGTTAAATAGGACTTCAGAACATAGGAAAGCTCTCTTAAAGAACATGTTAAACTCTTTAATTAAATATGAGCAAATAAAGACTACTTTGCCAAAAGCAAAATTTTTAAAACCACAGGCTGACAAAATTATTACATTAGGTAAAAAAGAAACTTTACAAACAACTAAAATGTTAGTTTCTAAACTTCAAGACATCAAGTCTGCTGATAAGGTTAAAAAAACACTTTCTAAAAGGTACGTAAATAGAAAAGGTGGGTATACAAGAATTATTAAAGCTGGATTTAGATATGGTGATAATGCACCTATGGCTATAATTGAATTTGTTGATAGAGATGTTGAGGCGAAAAGAGTCGATAAACCAAAAAAAGAAACAAGTAAAGAAACTTCAAAAGCTGTAGAAAAAAAACAAGCATCAGCATAATTTATAAAAATGAAAAAGTCTTACATCGTTGATTCAACGTGTAATGAAATGCGTATTGATAGATGGATTAGGCTTAAATTTGGAAAAATTCCTCAAGCCTTAATAGAGAGATATTTACGATCAGGTAAAATTAAATTAAATAAAAAAAAAATTAAGAGTTCACAAAAAATTAATACAAAAGACAATATTGATTTATTCAATATTAAATTTAAAAATATCATTGTTCAAAAAAAAATTAAATTTAAGCCATCTAATGAAGTTATAAAATCAAATGAAGATAAAATAATTGATAATAATGAAAATTTTATTGTACTAAATAAAAGTTCAGGAATTTCCGTTCAAGGTGGAACTAAATCAAAAAAAAATCTTGTTGATATCTTTTCTAAAAGTGAAATCTTTCAAGGTACAAAACCTTATTCAGTTCACCGTTTAGACAAAGATACATCCGGAGTTTTTATTATGGCAAAAAATAGAGAAAGTGCTCAATTATTAACTTCTTTATTTAGACTAAGAAAAGTTCACAAAACCTATTTAGCTATCTGTCATGGTGAAATAGCTAAAGATTTTGGTGAATGGAATGATGAATTAATAAGATATGATGGAGAAAAAAAGATCATAGAAAAAGCTAAAACTTTATTCAAAGTACTTGATAAAAATTCAGAGGCTAGTCTAGTTGAACTAAAGCCAATAACTGGTCGTAAGCATCAATTAAGAAAACAACTATACGCATTGGGTCAACCGATCTATGGAGATATCAAATATAAATTATCAAATACTACTAGAGGCCTAAATAAAAATTTAATGCTTCATTCTTATCAAATAAAATTTATCATTAATAATGTTAGACACACATATACAGCTTTATTACCCAATTATTTTAAAAATTTGCTGAAGACAAAAAGACTTAGTTTTTCAGGTTTAAAATAAATTTTTCTATTAATAGGTCTTGTAATTTTGAATAATCTTGTTTTTTAATTTTATTCAAATTTGATATTCCTTTATCTTTTATTCCACAAGGTATAATTTTTTTATATTGATCTATGTTGTTGTCTATATTTATTGCAAAACCATGATAGGCAATCCATTTTTTAACTCTTACACCAATTGCTGCAACTTTGTTTATAATACCATTTTCCTTATGCCAGATTCCAATATTATCTTTGTCGGAAAAAGTTTCTATATCAAAAGTTTTTAGAGTTTCTATAATTGTTTTTTCAATAGAACAAATAAATTTTCTGATATCTTTTTTATTTCTTAAATCTAAAACAAAGTAACAAATTAATTGGCCAGGGCCATGACATGTGATTTTCCCGCCTCTATTAGTTTTAATAATATTTATCGATTTATCTATAATATCTGTTTTACTGTAACTAGTCCCGGCGGTATAAATTTCCTCATGCTCTAAAATCCATATTAATTCTTTTTCTTTTTTTTTAAATATTCCTTCCAATCTTTCTTCCATCAAATTTATAGCATCAGTATAATTCACTGGTTTTACTGACTTTTTGATCTCTATATTCATTTATAAATTGTATTATCTTTATTATGTATTAATAGTGCAAATTTAAATTATAGGTAGATTTATGTCTTTAATAAAAAAAACTAAAGATAAAAAAGTAAATTTTGAATTTAATAAAGAGTACATTAGAGTTGTTACTTCAAAAATAGCTAATAATGACGCTCAATTTATTACTAATTCTTTCAGTGAAATGCACCCTGCCGATGCAGCTGACATAATTGAACATTTAAGCCAAAATGACAGAGAAAGTTTAATTAAACTAAATAATTTTAATATAGATCCGGAAGTTTTTGTTGAGCTAAACGAGTCAATCCAAACAGAAATTATTAATTATTTATCTTCTGACTCAATTGTAAGCATTATTAAAAATTTAGACTCAGATGATGCAATATCTATTTTAGAAAATGTACCTGAAGAATATAAAAATAACATTCTAAGCTCTTTGCCACCAAAAGATCGTTTTGCTCTATTGGAAAGTTTAAGTTATCCAGAAGATTCAGCTGCTAGATTAATGCAAAGAGAATTTACTGCTATACCGAGTAATTGGTCTGTAGGACAAACAATTGATTATTTGAGAGAAAACAAAGATCTTCCAGAGGAATTTTTAGAAATATTCATAGTAAATGAAGACTTTAATCCTATAGGCACAGTTCCGTCCTCCAAGGTATTAACGTCTCCAAGAGATACTAAGATGCTAACTGTAATGTCAGAGTCACAATTATTAGTACCTGTAGATATGGACAAGGAAGAAGTGGCTAACTTATTTGAAAACTACAATCTTAATTCAGCAGCAGTTGTCGACAAAAACAACAAGCTTGTAGGTATGATCATGAATGATGATGTGCTTACCGTCTTAAAGGAGGAGGCAGAAGAAGACGCATTGAGATTAGCGGGAGTTGGTGATGAAGAAATAACAGATGGAGTAATAACTAAAACAAAAAGAAGATTCAATTGGTTGCTATTAAATTTATTTACAGCATTTTTAGCAACGTGGTGTATAAGTTTATTTGGAGCAACAATCGAACAAATGGTAGTTTTGGCTTTTTTAATGCCAATAGTAGCTTCCATGGGTGGCAATGCTGGAATGCAAACATTAGCAGTTACTGTTCGAACTATTGCAACTAATGATCTGACTAAAAATAATTTTTCTTCAAATGTTTTTAAAGAGTTTTCAATTGGTATTTTGAATGGAGTTATTTTTGCAATTATTAGTGCTATAATTGTTCAAATATGGTTTCAAGATAATCTACTCTCAATAATTATCGCTATTTCAATGGTTTTAACAATGATCATCGCGGGTTTATTTGGAATATTAGTTCCATTTACTCTAAAAAAAATGAAAATTGATCCGGCAATAGCATCGAGTGTGTTTGTTACAACTATTACAGATGTAATTGGTTTTGTATCTTTTTTAGGTGTTGGGGCCTATTTTCTTTAACTTATAAATTATCTATTAATCTGATCCCATTTAAATAGTAAGCCACAAAGAGCCTAGATGAATTAATAGTATTTGATAATTTTAAGTTATTTACATTTCTTAGTTCTAAGTACTCAATTTTAATTTTAAATTGTTTTTGAAAATCATTTTTTACGATCGATAGATATTTATTTTTATTTTTTTTATTTTTAATATTTTTTTTTACATTAATTAATTTTCTTACTATTTTACTAGCCAAAATAAGATTTTCTCTAGATAGAAGGTAGTTTCTTGATGATAGGGCAACCTTATTTTTTTCACGTAAAATTTTGCATGCTATGACATTAGTATTGTATTTTCTCTTTAAATATTTTCTTACCAAAAATAATTGCTGAAAATCTTTATTTCCCATAAAAATTTTGGATGGTCTAACTATATCAGTTAATCTATCCATTACATCTAAAACACCTTCAAAATGGCCTTTTCTAAATTTAGCACACAAAATTTTATCTATCTTAATCATTTTAATTTTAGGTTTTTTATTATTTTTGAAGATATCTTTAAATTTTGGAATATAAACGAAGTCAACTTTTTTACTTTGATTTAATAGCTTTAAATCTTTCTTAATATCTTTAGGGTAATTTTTAAAATCTTTTTTATTATTGAACTGTTTTGGATTAACAAAAATACTAACTATTGTTTTGTGACACATTTGATTCGATTTTCTGATAAGTGATAAATGTCCCTTATGTATTGAGCCCATTGTAGGAACAAACCCAATATCTCTAAATTGCCTTAATGATTCGGTCAATGATGTCTTATTTAATAAAATTTTCATTTGTGTAAAATTCTTAAATAAGTAAAACATTTAAATGATTAAACAAGCTATTATTCCGTTAGCTGGGCTAGGTACCAGATTATTGCCTTTGACAAGTGTTTTTGCAAAGGAGTTATTACCTATTAATGGAAAACCTGCTATTGAATATATCTTACAAGAATGTGTCGATGCAGGTATTAAAGAGGTAATTTTTATTATTTCGAAAAAGAAAATGATGATTAAAAAATTTTTTTATAGTGATAAATTTTATAAAAATATAATAAAAAAGAAAAAAGATCCTAAAATTATTGAGGAATACAAAAAAATTCTAAAATATAAAAAAATGATAAAATTTGTTTATCAAAATAAACCAAAGGGTACTGGAGATGCAGTTCTAAAAACAAAAAAATTTATCAAAGATAAATATTTTTTAATGTTGTTACCTGATGATTTGATAATAAAACATAATTGCTCAAAATCAATGATTTCTGCTCACAATAAATATAAATCTTCTGTTATGGCGAGTATGAAAGTTAAAAAAAAAACAGTATCTAGATGGGGTATTTATAACTTAAGTAAAAAAGTCTCTAAAAATAATTTTATTATTAAAGAGGTTGTTGAAAAACCATCTATTAAAAAAGCCCCATCAAACAAAGCGGTAGTTGGCAGATATATTTTACCAAAGAAAATCTTTAATAAATTGCTAAACCAAAAGCCTGGTAAAGGTGGTGAAATTCATATCACAGACGCAATACAATCACTGATTGATGATAATGAAAAATTTATTGCACATAATTTCACAGGTAAATATTTGGACTGCGGTACAATGGATGGATTTATAAAATCTAATATAGAAATAGGAAAATTATGAAACTTTGCTTGATAGGTACTGGTTATGTTGGTCTTGTAAGTGGAGTATGTTTTTCCGATGTTGGAAATACAGTTTACTGTGTAGATAAGGATCCTAAAAAAATTGACTTACTAAATAAAGGAAAAGTTCCAATATTTGAACCTGGTCTTGAGGAAATTTTAAAAAAAAATCATAAACAAAAGAGATTGATATTTACAACTGATTTAAAAAAAGCAGTATTAAATTCAGATATAATTTTTATTTGCGTTGGAACACCCACAAAAAAAAATACTAATTCGGCTGATTTAAAACATGTTTTTAGTGTTACCAAAGATTTAAAGAAAATTATTAAAAAATATAAAATAATAATTACTAAATCTACTGTACCTCTATCTACAGGTGATCAAATTGAGAAAATTTTATTTAATCTAAAGAAAAAAAAATTAGTTGATATTGTATCAAATCCTGAATTTTTAAGAGAGGGTGAAGCTATGAGAGATTTTATCTATCCTGACAGAGTAATTATTGGGACTGATAGTAATAAAGCAAATAAAATTTTAAAGTCTCTATATTTACCGATTATAAAAAAAACAAGCAGATATTTTAATACCTCTAGAAGAGGGGCCGAACTCATCAAGTATGCCTCAAACGCCTTTCTAGCTACAAAGATATCTTTTATAAATGAAATAGCCAATTTATGTGAAAAAGCAGATGTTGATATTAAAGATGTAGCTTCAGGCATGGGCTCAGATCAGCGAATAGGTGATAGATTTCTAAGAGCAGGTCCAGCATATGGTGGATCATGTTTTCCAAAGGATACTCGTGCCCTGATTGATACTGGTAATAAATTTAAAACAGATTTGTCCATTGTTAAAAGTGTAGTTAATTCAAATGAAAACCGTAAAACTTTATTAGTAAAGAAAGTTGACAAAATTCTTGGAGGGAATTTTAAAAATAAAATTATAACCTTTTTGGGTGTTACATTTAAACCAAATACAGATGATATGCGTGAGGCATCAAGCATTCCAATGATTAAATATCTTAATAAAAAAAGTTGTAAAATTAAATATTATGATCCTTCTGGCAAAAAAGATGATTTTAGATTTTTTAAAAATGTAAAGTATTGTAGTACAATTTCTTCTGCTTGTTTAAAATCTGATTTAATTATTTTACATACTGAGTGGAATGATTTCAAGCTACTGAATTTTAAAAAACTAGTCAAAAAAAAGAAATTTAAAATTTACGACATGAGAAATTTATACTCACCTTTGAAAATGAAAAAATTGGATATTGATTATTTTGGTGTTGGAAGATAAATTAATTTAATTCAAATATTGCATCTACCTCAACAGATACACCTAGTGGTAGACTGTTGGCACTTACTGCAGCTCTTGTATGCACACCAGCCTCACCAAAAATCAAAGATATTAAATCTGATGCTCCATTTATAACTTTAGGTTGTTCAATAAAATCGTCAGTGGAATTAACAAATCCGGTTAATTTCACACATGATTTTACTCTCGATAAATCTCCATTACATGCAGTCTTTACTTGAGAAACGATACTTAAACCACATCTTTTTGCAGCATCATAACCTTGATCTGTTGTGAGTTCTTTGCCGATCTTACCCTTTATTAGTTTACCTTTTTCGTCAATTGATATTTGTCCAGAAATATAAAGAAGTTTTCCAACTATTTTTGTAGCAACATAAGAACCCACTGGAGCTTTAGCTTCTGGCAATATTATTTTTAATTCATCAATTATATTGTTAATTGTCATTTTTTTTATTTTTTTTACTTTTCTTATTTTTATCGTATTCACGTCTTTTCTCAATAAGTATAAGAGCCTCTTCCATATTTAGCTCTGTAGGGTCTTTTTCCTCTGGAATTGTTGCGTTTAAAGATTTGTATTTAATGTAAGGACCATATTGGCCTTTCATTATTCTTACAGGTTTTTTATCTTCCGGATGTTCCCCAAGATCTTTTATTATTGAAGATGAAATTCTGCCTGGTTTAGCATCAGCAATTAATGTTATTGCTCTATTCAAACCTATTGAAAATATTTCCTCAACATTTTCAAGTCTAGCAGATTTATTTTCACACTTTAAATATGGCCCAAATCTCCCAGTGTTTAAAAAAATTTCTTTTTGATTATCTGTATTAATTCCTAGAGATTTTGGCAGTGAACATAAAAATTTTGCCTTATCTATATCTATACTTTCCAATTCAATTCCTTTTGGAATTGAGACATTTTTTAATAGTCCATTCACGTCTTTTTTAGCTTTTTTAGTCTTTTTCTTTTTCTTTTTATTAATTTCCTCTTCAGTATCATCTAAAACCTTTTCATATTGTAAATAAGGCCCAAATCTTCCATTTTTTAGAAAAATGTCATTTCCATTTTCATGTTTTCCTAGATATTTTGGTTCAGCTAACTGAGCCTGTGCAGCAGCTTTAGTTTTTGATAAAGGTCGAGTAAATTTGCAATCTGGATAATTAGAACAACCAATAAATGCACCACCTCTAAAACTATTTTTTAAACTTAATGATCCTGTTTCACATAATTGGCACTTCCTGACAACATTACCACTATCATCTTTATCAAAAATTAGAGCCCCCAGACTATCATTCAACAAATCCAAAACTTCTCTAGTTCTTTTCTCCTTTACCTCAGAAACATTACTGTAAAAGTCTTTCCAAAATAATTCTAAAACTTTTATCCAACTTTCTTTACCAGTTGTTATTTCATCTAATTGATCTTCCAATCCTGCGGTAAAATTATAATCAACATATTTAGAAAATAGTTTTTCTAAAAAGGCAGAAATTAATTTTCCACGATCAGTTGGAAAAAATCTTTTATTAGTTATCTCAGCATATCCACGATTAGAAATTGTTGATATTATACTTGCATATGTTGAGGGCCTTCCAATTCCAAGTTCCTCTAGCTTCTTAACCAAACTTGCTTCTGAATACCTTGGTGGAGGTTGTGTAAAATGTTGTTCATCTAAAAAGGAATTAATATTTACAGGCCCTTTTTTTAACTCAGGAAGTATATTATCATCCTCATCCGAGTTGAGATTTTTATAAACTTTTAAAAACCCTTCAAATTTTAATACTGAGCCACTTGCTTTACAAACTGTATTTTTGTCATCGGTTTCAATCGTAATCGTGTTCCTATCAAATTTAGCTGAAACCATTTGAGATGATAAGGCTCTACACCATATCAAATTGTACAATTTATTTTGGTCGTTACTTAAATATTTTTTAATGGTTTCAGGAGATCTTTTTATATCTGTGGGTCTAATAGCTTCATGTGCTTCTTGAGCATTTTTAGCTTTTTTTCCTGAATAATTATTAGGTTTTTCAGGTATATACTCATTTCCATAATTTTTTTTAACAAAATTTCTAAAGTCACTAACTGCGTCTGCTGATAAATTTGTGCCATCAGTTCGCATGTAAGTTATTAAACCAACTGTGTCTCCTTCAATTTCAATTCCTTGATAAAGTTTTTGTGCAATTTGCATAGTTCTGGATGCGCCAAATCCCAGTCTACTTGAAGCAATTTGCTGCAGTGTAGAAGTTGTAAATGGACCTGATGGATTTCTATTTACAATTTTTGAAGAAATATCACTAATATTAAATCTTTTATCCTTTAATATAGAAATTGCATTTTCAATATTATCTTTTTTTTTAAACGAAAATTTTTCAATTTTTTGCCCATCTAATTGAAAAAGATTTGCAGTAATTGAATTTTTTTTTTCATCTTCAAATTTTAAACTTAAAGTCCAAAACTCTTCAGGATTAAATAACTCAATTTCATGCTCCCTTTCTGTTATTAACTTTAAAGCAACAGATTGCACTCTACCAGCTGACTTTGATCCAGGAAGTTTAGTCCATAATATTGGAGAAATATTAAAACCAACAAGATAATCTAATGCTCTCCTTGCCATATAAGCATCAACCAATAAAGGCTCAATTTGTCTGGGATGCTCAATTCCATAAGTTACAGCTTTCTTAGTGATTTCGTTAAATACAACTCTTTCGACCTCTTTATCTTTGAGGAGTTTTTTTTCTTTCAAATATTCTTTTACATGCCAAGCTATAGCTTCCCCTTCACGATCAGGATCTGTTGCTAAAATAATTTTAGAAGAACCTTTTGCAGCATCAGTTATTTCTTTGAGATATTTTTTTGAAAAATTATCAATTTCCCATTCCATTTTAAAATTCTGATCTGGATCAACAGAACCATTTTTTGATGGCAAATCTCTAATATGACCGTAGCTAGCTAAAACAGTATAATTGTCTCCTAAATATTTATTGATTGTTTTTGCTTTTGCTGGACTTTCAACTATCACTAGATTCATAATTTAACAAACTACTTAAATGTAGTTGATAGTCAATTTAATAAATTTTTGTCTTACTTTCTTCTTTATTCTTCAATCGTTTGATATTTTCTCTGTGAGTATAAAATATTAAAACAAACATAATTCCAAAAAAAATAGCATTACTTATCTGATCATTCAAAAAAATATATACAGGAATTGTCAGTGATCCAATTAGTGATGATAAAGATGAGTACCTTGATACTAAAAAAATTATTAACCAAGAGACACAAAAAATCGAACCTAAAAAAATATTTATAGCAAATAATATTCCAACATATGTGGCTACACCTTTGCCACCTTTAAATTTTAACCAAATTGGAAAAACATGACCCAAAAAAGCACAAAGAGATGCAATATAAATTAATTCTGGATAATTTAATTTAACATATATTACAGGAAGCACAGCTTTAAGAACATCCAGTAAAAGTGTAGAATAACCTATAAAATTATTACCTGTTCTCAACGCATTTGTTGCTCCAATATTTCCAGACCCAATTTCTCGTATATCTTTTTTTAAAAAAATTTTTGTTAATATAAATCCAAAAGGTATAGAGCCCATTAGGTATGATATTATACCTATTGTTAAATATTCCATTTTTATACTTTAAATAATTCCTGACCTTTTACAAACGTATTGGTTACTTTTCCTTGTAATTTTTTGTCCTCTATCGAAGTATTTTTTGACTTAGAGATTAAATTTTCTTTTTTAACAACCCATGGTTTGTCTATATCAACAATACAAAAATCTGCATCATTTCCAATGGACAAGTTCCCTTTATTTATATTTAATATTTTTGCTGGATTTGAAGTTAATGCCCGAATTATAGTTTCAAGTTTTATTGATCCATTATGGTAAAGTTCCAAGCTTAATGATAATAGTGTTTCTATACCTGATGCGCCAGTTGCGGCTTGAGAAAATGTTAATCGTTTAGACTCTTCATCTTCTGGTTTGTGATCAGAAACAATTATATCAATTACTCCGTCTTTCAATCCTTGTACCAATACTTCTCTATCTTCCTCTTTTCTAAGAGGTGGTGATAATTTTAAAAAGGTTTTAAAATCACCGATGTCATTTTCATTCAAAGACAAGTTATTTATTGAAACTCCAGATGTGAATTTTACCTCATCTTTTCTTTGTTTAATTATATCTACTGATTTTGAAGAAGAAATTTGTGAGATATGATATCTGCACTTAATTTTTTCAAGTAATGTAAGATCTCTTTCAATAATAATTCTTTCAGCAACATCTGGTATTCCAGATAGGCCAAGCTTTGAGGCAATTATCCCAGAATTAATCATGCCGTTTTCTGATAGGTGAAAATCTTCGGCATGCTGCATAATTAAACAACCTAAGTCCTTAGCAGCATTCATAATTCTAGACATTAGCCTGGTATTTTGAATTGTTCTGACACCGTCTGTAAACGCAATAATTCCTTTTTTGGCCAGAAGACCAAATTCAGTCATGTTTGTGCCTTCAGTATTTTGGGTCATTGATGCGCATGGGAATATATTTATTTTAGATTTATCTCTTCCTCTTCTTTTTAAAAAATCAACAATAGAGACATTATCTATAATTGGATCTGTATTTGGCATAGTCACGACAGAGGTTACTCCCCCAGATAAAGCTGCATTACTTAATGTTCTAAAATTTTCTTTATATTCAAAACCTGGCTCACCAACAAATACTCTCATATCCACAATACCAGGGAAAATGTATTTTCCTTTTAAATCAATGGGTTTTTCTCTTGAGGGAAGATTATTGACATTTACTTTTTTACCAATAGCCTCAATTTTTCCTAACTCGTCAATTATTAATCCACCATTTTCATTTAAAGAATTATGTGGATCTAAAATATTAGCGTTTATAAAGTATTGTTTTTTCATTTATTCACAAAATATTTTTAAGCATGCCATTCTTACTGCAACTCCAAGCTCGACCTGTTCTTTAATTACACTCTTGTTAATGTCGTCAGCTAATCTGGTATCAATTTCAATTCCTCTATTCATCGGTCCAGGATGCATAATTAATGCATCAGGCTTAGCATGATCTAGTTTGTCAGGTGTCAATCCATAGTATTCATAATATTCTCTGTTAGATGATAAGAAAGAACTCGTCATTCTTTCGTTTTGTAATCTTAACATCATTACAATGTCACAATCTTTGAGCCCTTTTTTCATATCAGTAAAAATATTAACCCCAAATTTTTCTATTTCTTTTGGCATTAGATTTGTAGGTGCAACTAAATTTACTTCAGCACCAAGCATAGTTAACAAGTAAATATTTGATCTCGCTACACGTGAGTGTAAAATATCTCCACATATTGCAATTTTTAATCCTTGAATTTTATCTTTTCGATTAATTATCGTTAAAGCATCAAGTAAAGCTTGAGTGGGGTGTTCTCTTCGTCCATCTCCAGCATTCAATACTACACAATTAACTTTTTGGGAAAGAAGGTTGCAGGCTCCTGAGTCTTGATGTCTAATCACAATAATATCTGGATGCATTGCATTTAAGGTCATGGCTGTATCAATTAAAGTTTCACCTTTTTTTATTGCTGAATTTCCCATATTCATTGACATGACGTCAGCTCCCAATCTTTTTCCTGCCAATTCAAATGAACTTTGAGTTCTGGTTGATGGTTCAAAAAAAAGATTTATTTGAGTTTTTCCACTTAAAACATCAATTTTTTTATTCTTACTCCGGTTTATTGATATAAATGTTTGAGCTTCGTTAAGAATGATATTTACATCATTTATTGACAAATCTTGAATACCTAACAAATGTTTTTGGGATATTTTAACAGCTTTAGAGGTTTTTGATGCCATTAAAATTAACTCTATAGCTATAATATAGTTACTTGGCAAGTATTAATTATTCAAAAAATCTATTGCCCCTTGAAGAATGAATGCTGCAGCATTCTGATCTATATTTTTTTCTCTTTTAGATACATTTATATCCAGTTGACTGGATAAATTAAAAGCACCTACTGTTGAAAGTCTTTCATCCCATAGACAAACATCAATATCTAAAGCTTTATCAATATTTTTTGAAACATCATTCACTGACTGAGCAGATCTACCTAAAGTTCCATCCATATTTAAGGGTAAACCTATTATTATTCCTTTTATATTATTTTCCTCAATGATGATTTTTAGTTCACTTATTAAACTTTTTGCACTTATTTTATTTAAGGTTTTTAAGGGTGTAGCGATAGATTGTTTTTCATCGCAGATTGAAACACCAATTCTTTTAGAGCCAAGATCTAAACCAATTAATCTACATGTTTCTGACTGTTTTTTTTTTAGCTCTTCTATAGTGATCATATTGTATAATTATAACTTAAGTGATAGTTTGCGTCATATTTAATTATCATATGAGCATCAATCTTAAAACAATAAAGCACATATCTAAATTATCAAGAATTTCTGTTGATGAAAAAAAGGCAGAGAAACTTGCTGATGATTTAAATTCTATTTTTGAATTTATTGAGAAACTTAATGAATTAAAGACAGAGAATGTTGAACCTCTTACTTCTGTCGCTGAAACAACACTTAAACTGAGATCAGATGAAGTAAAAAGTAAAGATAAAAGAGAACAAATAATTAAAAATTCACCTCAAGAAAATGAGGATTATTTTGTAGTACCAAAGGTGATTGAATAATGTCAGATATTACAAAGCAATCTCTTTCAGAATTAATTAAAAATATTAAAGAGAAAAAAATTTCTTCTACAGAGGTAACAAAAGCATTTATAGAAAGATCTGAAAAATCAAAAAAATTAAATGTATATGTAACAGAAGATTTTTCAGTTGCAATTGATAAAGCAAAAAAATTTGATGAAAACCCTAATTTAGATTTAAAATTACCTGGAATACCAATGGCTGTTAAAGATTTATTTTGTACAAAAAATGTAAAAACTACAGCAGGTAGTAAAATTCTAAATAACTTTATTCCACCATATGAGTCTACAGTTACTCAAAATATTTGGAATGAAGGAGCTATATTGCTTGGTAAATTAAATTGTGATGAATTTGCTATGGGATCATCAAATGAAACAAGTTATTTTGGCAGTGTTCAAAATCCAATAGATAAAGATTTAGTACCTGGAGGTTCTTCTGGTGGTTCCTCTTCAGCTGTTGCAGCACAATTAACACCAATCACTATAGGCACAGACACTGGTGGCTCGATTAGGCAACCAGCATCTTTTACAGGGACTGTAGGGCTAAAGCCAACCTACGGAAGTTGTTCAAGATATGGAATTGTAGCATTTGCGTCTTCATTAGATCAAGCTGGACCAATGGCTCAAAACGTTAAAGATTGTGCATTATTACATGAGGTTATTAGTTCTTATGATGAAAAAGATTCTACTTCTATTGATTTTAAAAGAAATAATTACAGCAAAGAATTAACCAATAATATCAAAGGGAAAAAAATAGGTATTCCTAAAGAATATAGAGTAGATGGCATGCCTAAAGAAATAGAAGATCTTTGGAAGAAAGGTATTGATTATGTAAAAGATTGTGGTGCAGAAATTATAGATATTTCACTACCTCACACTAATTATGCTTTACCCACTTATTATATTGTAGCACCTGCTGAAGCTTCATCTAACCTTGCGCGATATGATGGTGTTAAATATGGATTTAGAGCTACTGGAGAAAATTTGATAGATATGTATGAGAAAACTAGATCCGAAGGTTTTGGAGCAGAAGTTCAAAGAAGAATAATGATAGGGACTTATGTTTTATCATCAGGATATTACGATGCATATTATCTTAAGGCTCAAAAAGTAAGAAAGCTTATTAAAAATGATTTTGATGAAGCTTATAAGAAGGTAGATGCTATATTAACTCCATCAACTCCAAGTTCAGCATTTAAAATTGGTGAAAAAACAAACGATCCTGTATCTATGTATTTGAACGATATTTTTACAGTTCCAGTAAATTTAGCAGGTTTGCCTGGAATTTCTATACCAGCTGGTCATGATGCAAAGGGTTATCCTTTAGGTTTACAAATAATTGGTAAAGCATTTGATGAGCAAAACATATTAAATATTGCTTATGCAATGGAAGAAAAGATAAATTTTAAAAATAAAATTACTGATTGGTGGATTAAATGAGTAAAGATAAATCAGATTATCTAATCAACAGAAAAGATAATCAGTACGAGGTTGTAATTGGCTTAGAGGTTCACGCGCAAGTTACTTCAAAATCAAAGTTATTTTCAACATCATCAACAAAATTTGGTGCAGAACCTAATACTCAAGTAAGTTTAGTAGATGCAGCTTTTCCAGGCATGCTACCAGTAATAAATGAATTTTGTGTAAAACAAGCAATAAAAACCGGTATAGGACTTAAAGCTAAAATTAATAAACGTTCTGTTTTTGATAGAAAAAATTATTTTTACGCAGATCTTCCACAAGGATATCAAATATCACAATTTAAAGATCCAATTGTTGGTGAAGGTAAAGTTATATTAGATATGCCAGATGGTCAAAAAGAGGTTGGTATTGAAAGATTACACTTAGAGCAAGACGCAGGTAAAAGTATACATGATTTGGATCCAAAAAATACATTTGTAGATCTAAATAGATCAGGTGTTGCCTTGATGGAAATTGTTAGTAAACCAGATTTAAGATCCCCTGATGAAGTAAACGCTTACGTAAAAAAATTAAGATCAATAATGAGATATCTTGGAACTTGTGATGGAAACATGCAAGAAGGTTCACTAAGAGCTGATGTAAATATTTCTGTAAGAAAAAAAGGCACCAAAGAATTTGGAACAAGATGTGAAATTAAAAATGTAAATTCAATAAAATTTATGCAAATGGCAATTGAATACGAAGCAAATAGACAAGTAGATCTTCTAGAAGAAGGTCAATCTATTGATCAAGAGACTAGACTTTTTGATACTAAAAAAAATGAGACAAGATCAATGCGATCAAAAGAAGATGCACATGACTATAGATATTTTCCTGATCCAGACCTTTTGCCTCTAGAGATTTCAGATGATTTTATTGAAAAGTTAAAATTAGAAATTCCAGAGTTACCTGATGAAAAGAAAAAAAGATTTATTGAAAAATTCAAAGTATCTCCTTATGAGGCAACCATTTTAGTTTCAGATAATGAAACCTCTAATTATTTTGAAAATGTGATAAAAAAATCTGATGTGAAACTTGCTACTAACTGGATAATTGGTGAGTTGTTTGCTGCTTTAAATGAAAAGAATCTAGAAATCACTGAAAGCCCGATAAGTGCAGGTAATTTATCAAAATTAATAAATTTAATTAAAGATGGAACTATTTCTGGGAAAATAGCTAAAACTGTTTTTGAACACATGATGGAAGGGGACAAAGATCCAAAAAAAATAGTCGAAGAAAAAGGATTAAAACAAGAAAGTGATCCTAAAGCCCTAGAAACACTAATTGATAAAGTTATTGATGATAACCGAGAAAAAGCCACTGAATACAAATCAGGTAAAGTAAAATTATTTGGTTTTTTTGTTGGACAAGTAATGAAAGTATCAGGTGGAAAAGCCAACCCTCAATTAGTAAATGAGATTTTAAAGAAGAAACTTTAAAGTTTATGGGTTCAGACCTTAATATTACACAAGAGCTGCAAGATTATATTTTAGAACATGGACATAATCTTCACCCAGTCCAAAAAGAAATAATTGATTACAACACATCACTTGGTGACATAAAAAAAATGCAGATATCAATCTCACAAACTCAGTTACTTCATCTAATTATTAAAGTTTCTAACATAAAAAAAGTATTAGAAATCGGCACATTTACAGGTTTAAGTACTTTATCTATGTCACTAGCGTTACCTGATGATGGTAAAATAATTGCTTTAGATAAAAATGAGCAAACAAATAAAGTAGCTATTAATTTTTTTAAAAAAGCAAAACAAGATCATAAAATTACAACATTAATTAAACCAGCTTTAGAGAGTCTGGTCGAAATTAAAGAAAAATTTGAACTCATATTCATAGATGCCGATAAAGGTAACTATAAAGAATACTATGAAAGATCATTGAGTTTGCTTGAGACAGGTGGCTTAATTATAATTGATAATGTCCTTTGGTATGGAGAAGTGGCAAAGAAAAACGAACATGACAAAATTACTAAAACCATTAAAAACTTTAACGAGTTTGTCTCTAACGATAAAAGAGTAGAGAAAACCATAATTCCTCTAGGGGATGGAATGACTATATGTAGGAAATTGTAATGTACGAAGTATTTGGTTTTTATAGGTTTTTAAATATTAAGTATTTAAAAAAAAATAAGAGATTGATAAATGAAGTTTTAATAAAAAATAATATTCGAGGAACAATAATAATTTCAAAAGAAGGTGTAAATGGTACTATCTCTGGTAAAGAACCAGATATTAAAACTACTATTAATAAGTTAAAAAAAATTTTAAAATTTAAAGATTTTAATAGTTTCAATAAATCAAAAAGTTTGTTTCTCCCGTTTCATAAACCTAGAGTGAAAATTAAGACTGAAGTTGTTCCTATGAACTTAAAACTTAGTCAAATGATCAAAAAAAAAGACAGTCATGTAGAACCAAACAAATGGAATAAATTAATAAGGAATAAAAAAACACTTGTTATTGATGCTAGAAAACCATTTGAATATGATATTGGTACTTTTAAAGGTTCTACGAATCCAAATATTGATAATTTTAGGGATTTCCCAAAATATTTAAAAAATCTTAAAAAAAATCAATCTATCGCAATGTTTTGTACTGGTGGAATTCGTTGTGAAAAAGCTTCAGTTTATTTAGAAAAAAAAGGTTTTAGTAATGTGTATCAATTAAAAGGTGGTATTTTGAATTATTTAAAAAAGACAAATCAAAAAAAAAGTTTATGGAAAGGTGAATGTTTTGTTTTTGATAACAGAGTTAGTTTAAAACATGGTCTAAAATCTGGTTCTTATTCAATTTGTAGTGGTTGCAGAAAACCAATTTCTCCACATATTAAAAATTCAAAAAAATATGAGGAAGGCGTTTCATGTCCAAATTGTCACGATAAATTAACAGTTCAACAAAAAACAAGATTTAGAATGAGACAAAAGCAAATTAACCTTGCTAAAAAAGTTGGAAAAAGACATATCTTCCAAAAAGAATATTAATAACATTTAACAAACTAGATGAATTTATTAAAAGATGAGGTTTCAACTTTAGTCAGAAAGCTTGCAATACCAGCTAGTATAGGAACTCTTTTTCAAACCCTGTATACAATAGTTGATACCTTTTATGCTGGAAAAATATCTCCTGAGGCGCTTTCTGCATTAAGTAAGTCATTTCCAATTTTTTTCATAATAATTGCTACATCTATCGGTGTTACAGTAGCTGGTACGTCTTTGATTGGTAGCAGTATTGGAGAGAAAAATGAAAAAAATGTTTTAGGTTATTTTGTAAACGTTATTTTCTATGCAATAATTATTTCGTTAATCGTATCTATACTTGGTTTTACATTTGGTGAAAAAGTATTTCTATTAATGAATTCAACGACAGAAGTTACCAGTCTAGGTCTAAAATATATAAATATAATTTTCTTGGGTACAATATTGTTTATTTTAGTTGTAGCACTAAATTCTTTTTTACATGCAGAAGGAGACACAGTAACATATAGAAATGCTCTAATTTTATCCTTTTTTCTGAATATAATCTTAAATCCTATTTTTATTTTTGGTTATTTATTTATACCAGCTTTAGGAATATCAGGGATTGGTGTAGCAACGCTAATTGCTCAATTTGTTTCTCTTTTAATTGTACTTAGAAAAATTCTAACTAATGAAAGAATAAAGAAAATTACTTTTAGTTATTTTAAAGTAAAATACTTTTTTCTAAAAAATATTTTCTTTCAATCTATGCCAATAACAGTTGCTATTTTAGGATACTCAGTGGCTGCTGCTATTGTTTTTACTTATGTTGGTTTTTCTAGCGAATATGCAGTAGCAGGTTATGGGTCTGCAACTAGAATTGAACAGGTTGTTTTACTTCCTATTTTAGGAATAAATACAGCAATTATTTCTATAATTGCTCAAAATATTGGAGCTAAATATTATAAGCGAGTTGAACAATCATATTTTACATCAGTAAAATACGGTTTGTATTTAATGTTATTCTCAGGTGTTCTTGTATATTTAAGTGCTGACATTGTTCCAAAATTTTTCTCCTCTAATTCTGAAGTAATCGCATATGGTTCTATGTACTTAAAAATATCAGCCTTCATCTTACCAGCATATCCAATTTTCTTTCTTTCAAATGGCTTTTTTATGGCTTTAAAAAAATCAGAAAAAGCCATGTTAAATAATATTATAAGAAACGTTATAGTACCCATATTGTCATTTCATATTGCAAGATATATTAATGCAGATTTTAAAACATTTTTTTACATTTGGGCCACATTTCAATGGTCGATATCAATTATTTTATTCTTTTACGTTAAATATTATATAAAAAATAAATTAGTCATCACATAATTTGATTTAAATTACTTAAAGATGTTTTTTACCAAAAAAAAAATTTTAATAATGATTATTATTTGTTCAGTTGTTTTTATATTTACTTACAATGATGTTAAGTCAGAAGAAATTAAGGAAATTACTGGTTTTGCAAAAATTATTGATGGAGATACAATTAAAATAAGTAATAAAAAAATTAGGTTACATGGGATAGATGCTCCAGAAAAAAAACAAACATGCAAAAAGCCTTACATAACAATTAGTGTTTTTTCGTTATCCAAGAGCTACTTATGCGGACAAGTTTCTACTAATAAATTAACAAAAAAAATAAATAATCAAGTTATAAAATGTAAGATAAAGGATGTTGATAGATATAATAGGCTTATTGGAGAATGTTATAAAAGAAACCAAAATCTTAATTCTTGGTTAGTATCAAACGGTTATGCAGTAGCTTATAGAAAGTATTCTAAAAAATACATTTCAGATGAAATGAATGCAAAAAATAATAAACTTGGTATTTGGCAGGGCAAATTTGAAATGCCATGGGATTTTAGAAGAAAAAATTAAATTTATAATCTTGAAGCACTGTCATTAATCCAGGACCAAAGATGTTGAGCAAAAGACCTTCTTACAAATAAATTAACAATTTGATCTCCCTTATTGTGAACTATAACATCTATATGATTTAAAATTGTTTGCACAGATGAACCTTTTTTATCTTTAAATTCACTAAAATTGAATGGACTTCCTGCAGAAAATATTTCGTAGATATTTTTCCCTTTGATTTCTAATTGAACAAATTGGTCTGTAACATCAACTACGGAACCTAAATTTATTTTTGATATATCATTAAAGAGTATTTCATTTAGCTGATATTCATTTGTATCTTTTTTCACCTCATCGTTTGTAACTATCATCCATTCATCAGGGCTAAGCCAAATAGCGGTTAATTTATCACTGATTGTTGAGGTATTAGCCTCTGTTGGAAGAAGCATATTTAAATTTTTACCTATATTAGTAAAAAATTCTCTTTTTTTACCTCTTAAATTTAATTTCATTGTAGGAGAAATTTCTTTAACAACGATACCATTGTAGTTAATTTCTTCATTTGTTGCTGTTTTATAATTAAGCATTTAGCCTCTCATTTTTCTCATCATAAAACACTGTATTAGCTACGGTGACACTAATATTTTTATTTTCCATTGGAACGAAAAGTTTTCTACCCATCATATTTTTTCCACCTTTAACAACTGCTAATGCTATTGATTTATTAAGATTTGGGCTGAAATAACTTGATGTTACATGACCAAGCATTTCAACTGGTTTTTGATTTAATTCAGAAACAATTTGAGCACCTTCTTCCAAAACAATATTTGGATCTTCAGTCAATAAACCTATTAATTGTTTTCTATCTTCTTTCATTGTGTCGGATCTATAAAGTGATCTTTTTCCAATAAAGTCATATTTTTTCTTACTTACAATCCAGTCCATTTGAAGATCAATAGGTGTCATTGTTCCATCTGTATCTTGACCTACAATTATAAAACCTTTTTCTGCTCTTAATAAATGCATTGTTTCTGTTCCATAGGGAGTAATATTAAATTCTTTTCCAGCCTCTATACATTTTTGCCATATAGCCTCACCATAACTCGCTGGTGCATTAATCTCGTAACTCAGCTCACCCGTAAAACTTATTCTCATAATTCTACATTTGATTTTATCAATTAATACCTCTTTAAATGACATGTGTGGAAAATTGACATCTGATAAATCTAAATCAGGAATAATTTTATTTAAAATTTTTTTACTGTTAGGACCACACAGACTAGCTGTTGCAAAATGATCTGTGACAGAAGTTAAATACACGTCTAACTCGGGCCATTCAGTCTGGAGGTAATCTTCAAGTTTTCCTAAAACATTTGCAGCACCACCTGTTGTAGTTGTCATAATATAATGATTTTCATCTAGTCTAGTCGTAACACCATCATCATAAACCATACCGTCCTCATTAAGCATCAATCCATATCTGCATTTACCAATAGCAAGTTTTGACCATGCGTTAGTGTAAACTCTATTTAAAAATTCAGAAGCATCACTTCCCTGAATATCAATTTTACCTAAGGTAGAAGCATCTAATATTCCAGCACTCATTCTAGCTGCTTTACTTTCTCTTTGAACGGCTTGATGCATTGTTTCATCTTCTTTAGGGTAATACCAAGATCTTTTCCACTGTCCAACATTTTCAAATTCAGCTTTATTATTAATGTGCCAATCATTCATAGGAGTTCTTCGGAATGTATCAAAAAATTCTCCTACATTTCTTCCAACAATAGTTCCAAATGTTAAAGGAGTGTATGGTGGTCTAAAAGTTGTCGTCCCTAATTCTCCCATTTTTACACCTGCTATATCTGCAATGATTCCTAAAGCATGCATATTTCCAAGTTTACCTTGGTCAGTGCCCATTCCTGTTGTTGTATATCTTTTAACATGCTCGATTGATCTAAAACCCTCTCTTAATGCGAGTTTTATGTCTTTTGCTGTTGCATCATTCTGATAATCTACAAATGGCTTAGTTTTACCAATAGTCTGATCAGAGGGTAAAAGCCAAATATTTCTTCTTGAAGTTTCATGATCATTTTCTAAAGCAATACCTTCAAAATCAGTTTTGTTGATATTTAAAAAATTTTTTAATTTATAATTTAAATTTGTAATTATTTCATCTAGTTCAAAGTCGCCCCCACAGGATCCAACACTAATTTGTTCTTTTGTATCTGCTTTAGGAATAAAAATTTTTCGTTCTTCATCAAAGGTTAGTTTACTACCAGATTGCGTGTATAAATGTACGGCAGGTGTCCAACCGCCTGCAATACCTAAGCAATTACAAGAAATAGAAATTTTACTACCAGTAACCGATGTACCGTCATTTGAAAGTTTCATTATAGATACGCCACTTAATCGTTTGTATCCTCTAGTATCAACAATTGTATGTGACCAGTATATTTTTATACCAGCATCATTAATTTTTTTAATTATTTTTGCATCAGAATTTTCCCTGATATCTATAATAGCTTCAACCTTAATTCCTTTATTATGCAATGATAAGGCACTTTCATAAGCACTATCATTATTTGTGAAAAAAATGTTTTTAGTTCCACATGCAACACCATAAAAATTACTATATTTTTTAATAGCTGAAGAGAGCATGATACCAGGTCTATCATTATTATTAAAAATTAAAGGTCTTTCTAGTGCACCTGTTGCTAAAATCACTTTTTTAGCTCTAATTTTAAGAAGTCTTTGTCTAATTTTATTTTTTTTATCCTTTTTGACTAAATGATCTGTTAAATTTTCTCTAGCAAGTAAATAATTGTATTGATGATATGCAGCTACGCTTGTTCTAGTTTTAATCTCAAGATTCTTAATATTTTTAAGTTCATTAATTTCTTTTTTTAACCATTCAGATGCTGAATTATGATTAATTTTATTGTTTTCATTTTCTTCAAATATTGTTGATCCACCAAGTTCATTCTTTTCATCTAAAAGTAAAGTTTTGAAATTATTTTTTGCTGCGTTTTTTGCTGCTAATATTCCAGATATACCAGCACCCACAACTAGTACATCACAATGAATATTTCTATGGTCGTATATATCGGGATCTCTTGCATTTGGAGATTTGCCAAGGCCAGCAGAATGTCTAATAAAAAATTCATACTTCTCCCAAAAACTTTTAGGCCACATAAAAGTTTTATAATAAAAGCCTGCTGGAAAGAGGGGAGCTAGAAAATTGTTTATTCCACCTATATCAAAATTAACACTTGGCCAACAATTTTGGCTAGATGCTTCTAAACCTTCATAAATTTCTATTTCTGTTGCTCTTGCATTTGGTTCAGTAATATTTGAATTAGGATTTACTTGAACGATTGCATTCGGTTCCTCAGAACCAGACGTCATAATTCCTCTTGGTCGATGATATTTAAAACTTCTACCAACTAAATGAACATTATTTGCTATTAAAGCAGATGCTAAAGTATCTCCTTTAAATCCATAGTATGTTTTTCCATCAAACTTAAATGAAATTCTATTAGTCTCATCTATAAATTCACTTGATTTTACTCTTAGATTTTGTGTCATTTTATTGTGTTGGAGGTTTTTCACCCATTTTATAAATTGCTTTTATTTCATCATTAGATGTATCTCTAGCCATATTAAACCATTTACGACAACCATGAGCATGGTTCCATCTTTCAAACTGCACACCTTTAATATTTTTTCTCATAAATAAATATTCTGCCCATTCATCATCACTTAGTTCAGTTGGTTGTTTGGGTCTTTCAATGTGTGCTTCTCCACCAGCTTTAAATTCTTGCTGATCTCTTTCACCACAATACGGACAATTAATTAAAAACATTAATGTGCAACTGCTGCAGCACCATGTTCATCTACAAGGTCACCACTTACAAATCTATTTAAATTAAATGCAGCATTCAATTTATGAGGTTCGTCATTAGCAATAGTATGAGCAAATAAGTCTCCAGAACCAGGTGTTGCTTTAAATCCACCTGTACCCCAACCACAATTAAAATATAATCCTTTGATTGATGTTTTGCTTAAAATAGGACTTGCATCAGGGCATATATCAACAATACCACCCCATTGTCTCAGCATTCTCATACGACTAAAAATTGGATATAATTCTAAAATTGCATTCAAAGTGCCTTCTACAATTTGATGACTACCTTTTTGAGAATAAGAAATATAATCATCTGTACCAGCACCTATAACTAGCTCACCTTTATCTGATTGACTAACATATGCATGAACAGCATTTGACATAACAACAGTATCAATAATTGGTTTCACAGGTTCAGAAACTAAAGCTTGTAAGGGTTTACTTTCAAGTGGAAGTTTTAAACCTGCCATATTAGCAACTACGCTAGAATGTCCTGCTGCAACTACACCAATTTTTTTAGTTTTAATAAATCCTTTTGTTGTTTCTATACCCTCAACTGAATTACCACTTCTCTTGATACTTTTAACTTCACAGTTTTGAATGATATCAACTCCCATTTCATCTGCACCCCTGGCATATCCCCATGCAACTGCATCATGTCTAGCTGTACCAGCTCTTCTTTGCAAAGTACCACCCAAAACAGGATATCTAATATCTTGTGATGTATTTATAATTGGACAAAATTTTTTTACTTCCTCAGTGTTTAAATAAACTGCATCTATTCCATTCAGTCTATTTGCGTGAGTTCTTCTTTTTAAATCTCTTACATCTTGTAAATTGTGAGCAAGATTCATTACACCTCTTTGACTAAACATAACATTATAATTTAGTTCTTGTGATAAACCTTCCCATATTTTTAAGGCATGATCATACAAACCTGCACTAGCATCCCATAAATAATTTGATCTAATAATTGTTGTATTACGACCAGTGTTTCCACCACCAATCCAACCTTTTTCTACTACAGCAATGTTTTGCATATTATGTTTTTTTGCTAAGTAATATGCTGTTGCTAAACCGTGACCACCACCACCAACAATTACAGCATCATATTCTTTTTTAGGTGCTGGATCTTTCCAGGCTCTTTGCCAATTTTCATGATACGACAAAGCATTTTTAAATAAAGAAAATATAGAGTACTTATTTCTCATAATAATTGAATAATTACTTTATAAAGATTGAATTTTCAATACAATCGCTTATTACACAATGTCATATGGAAGAGTGGGTGAGAGGCTGAAACCAGTCGTTTGCTAAATGACCGTGCGAGGAAACTTGTACCGAGGGTTCGAATCCCTCCTCTTCCGCCATTAAAATAGAGGACGATCTTTAAAGAAATTTCTCATTGGAATAGGCCTTTGTTCTAATATATATCTGTAAACATTGTAGTTTTCCATTACCCGCTGAACATAGTTTCGTGTTTCCCTAAATTTTATTAACTCAACCCAATCAACATAATTAATTTGTTTCTTTTGTGGATTTTTATTAATTTTTTTCCAATACTTAACTCGGTTGGGTCCCGCATTATAAGCGGCAACTGCAAAAGGGTATGAGCCATCATATTGTAAAATAAGGCCCGCAATATAATGAGAACCTAAATTGATATTATATTCAGCATCAGTAGTTAATCTTGATTTTGAATAAGGAAGTTTTGCTTGTTTAGAAACTAATTTTGCGGTGTAGGGCATTAGTTGCATTAATCCTTTTGCACCTGCGTGACTGTTGGCTTCTAAATCAAACTCACTTTCTTGTCTTATAATAGATAAAATTAAAGCGCTATCTGGGATTTTTCTTCCATTAATATTTTTTGGAGTACTAATTATTGGATAATTAAATTTATTATGAAACCTTTTTTGATAGGAAGCAATTTTAGAAACTTGTATAGCAAAGTCATATCTATTTATATTTGTTGCAAGTTCAGCTGCTAGTATTTCACTACCTTTGGAAATATTATCATTAGCTAGATGTCTTAAAATAAATTTAGTATATTTATCTTTTTTAAGCTCATCTAATAGATAAGTAATCTTAACCAGTTCTTTATTAAAAAAAATAAGTCGATATTTTTTATCAACTTGCATGTCTTTATTAAGTTCAAATTTTCCATTTGGATTGATCTTTAAAAATGCTAATTGACCATAATAAGTAGTTAAATATTTTGACGCTTCTAAATACCATTTATTCGATTGCTCTTTATCTCCAAGTTTTTCATATGCACTAGCAAGCCAATAAGCTCCTCTAGAGGTACTAATTGGATAATTAACATTGTCATAAAAATTTTTAAAATGATCTTTTGCTGTTAAAGGATCATTTAAAAAACTTAAAGCTATCCAGCCACTCATCCACTCTGCTGCTGCAAAGTCTGCCCCTTCAGTCATACCGTGATTACTTGATATTTTATAAGCAATTTCGTATTTTTTTTTATAAATTTGAGCCCGTGAAATTATTTCTCTTTCTTTCCACCATTTTTCTGGCATCACTAAATAATCTTTATCATTTCTAATTTTTAGTAGAATCTCTGTTGAAGAGTCTACACGACCTTTTTTTCTTCTCCATTTCAAACGATCATAATTAAGACCTGCATCATTTTTAAATTTTTTTGGCACATTTTTAATTGCTTGGTCAACTCCATATCCCTTACTTATTAGTATTTGTCTGGCCGTATATAAAAGCTCATAATCTTTTGGTAAATATCTTGTTAGTCTTTTAAGATCCCAATGCTTTCCATTCCATGCAAGATAATCTGCTCTTTTAATATAATCATCTGCATTTAGATTTTTTTTAAATTTTTTTCTAAAAAACTTTAAATCATTCCTAGATAATTTTGCTGTAATCCAACCTTCTTTAATTAAATTTGTACCCTTAGATTTATCACCAATTAATAGGTGACTTTCACCTAATATCATTTTACCATATCCACTAAGTGGTTCATTAGATCCAAACCATGTAATGATCTTCTTAGGCGAAACATTAGCCGTAGACAATTTATGTTCTGCCAAATATCTTAATCTATCAATTCTTGGATATTCAGGATTACTGTCTATAAAAACTTTATAATCGTAAAAAGAGGCTTGATTTCCAGTGGTTAGTAGATGTCTCCACTGAATAAAATTATAAATAGATTTATCTTTAGCTTTTTTGGAAATATTTAAAGCTGAAGTCCATTTACTTTTTTGCATTTCAGAAATCGCTTTTTTTGCCAAACCAAAATCTTTTTTGCTATAATACTTTAATATTTTAATGTTTTTAGTAGCTGTGACTCCTGCAACACTTGGTTTTTTTTTAGGAATTTTAAAACTTAACTTTTTCTCTTTTATTTCATTAACAACAACCTTTTTTTTAACCTTTTTAAATTTTGTAGGTTTTTTAAGAGGAGTAATAATATTTTTTGATATTTTATTAATTATCTCTTCTGATGATAAAGTAGGTTTTTGAGGAGGAACAATTTGTATTGTCTCTGCGTAAAGGTTAGCTATTTTAAGAGAAACAAATAAGACCATTCCAAGAATAAATAATTTTTTTTTGCACATAATCTTTTAGTATATGAATCTCTAAACTATGTTATAAGTATTTATGTTTAAAGGATCAAATGTTGCCTTAATCACTCCATTCAAAAATAATGGTCTAGATGAAGATGCATATATAAAGCTAATTCATTTTCATATTGATAATGGTACGTCTGGACTAGTCCCTGCGGGTACTACTGGAGAATCTCCTACCCTCAGCCATACTGAACATCAGCGTGTGATTGATTTATGCATTAAAGAGAGTAATGGAAAAATACCAGTTATCGCAGGTACGGGCTCTAACTCTACTGAGGAGGCTATTTCTCTAACTTCTCATGCTGAAAAGGCAGGTGCAAATGGTGCATTAATTGTAACACCATATTACAACAAGCCCACTCAAGAGGGACTGTATCAACATTATAAAGCTATTAATGATAAATGTGGAATTCCTATTATAATTTACAATATACCAGGCAGGTCAGTAATTGATATGTCAGTTGATACAATGGCAAGACTATATGAATTAAAGAATATTGTTGGTGTAAAAGATGCCACTGGTGATTTAGACAGAGTTGATCAACAGTTAAAGAAAATGGGTAATGAATTTATTCAATTAACAGGAAACGATGATAACGCATTTGAATTTAATAAAAGAGGAGGCGTTGGGACCATTAGCGTAACTGCAAACATAGCACCAAAGCTTTGCTCAGAATTCCAAAAAAATTCAACATCTAAAAATGACGAGAATCTTGCTAAAGCAAAAGAATTAGATGAGATTTTGCAACCAGTACATACTGCAATGTTTGTAGAGAGCAACCCTAGTCCAGTAAAATATGCTGCCAAACTAATGAATTTGTGTGACGATGAAGTTAGATTACCATTGGTTAAAGTTACAGAAGAGACTAAAATAATTATAAAAAAAGCCATAGAGTCTGCAAAACTTATTTAATGAACAAAAAAACCAATTCTGGTTTAAAGATTATTTGTTTAAACAGAAAAGCAAGTTTTAATTATTTTTTTGAAGATCTTTTAGAGGCAGGAATTGTTCTAAAAGGTTCTGAAATTAAGTCCATCAGAGATGGTAAAGTTAATATAGTGGATGCATATGCAGTTGAAAAAAAAGGTGAAATAGTACTTATTAATTCACATATTTCTCAATATAAACAAGCAAGCTATTCAAATCACAATCCAACAGATGAAAGAAAACTTTTGTTAAGCAAAAGAGAGATAAACAAACTTATTGGAAAAATGCAAAGAGACGGCTTTACCATTGTACCTACAAAAATGTATTTTAAAAAAGGTAAAGCTAAAATTGAACTAGCAGTTGCTAAAGGAAAAAAACAATACGATAAAAGAGCAACAAAAAAAAACAGAGATTGGAACCGTGAAAAATCAAGATATATCAGAAAATCAAGCTAAAATTGTTTATTTAGGCATAGGATCAAATCTTGGTGTTAGAAGTGAAAATATTGAAAAAGCTAAATTTCATTTAAAAGAAAATAAGATAAAATTTATTTCAATTTCGAAATACTATGAAACACCATCATGGCCTAATTCTAATTATCCAAAATATTTAAATATAATATTGAAAATTATTTGTTATGATGATCCTTTAAGTTTACTCAATGTTTGTAAAAAAATTGAGATTAGCTTAGGTAGAAAAAAATCAAAAAAAAACTCTCCCCGTGTATGTGATATTGACATTATTGATTTTCATGGAATGAAATTAAATATCAAAAGTAAGCTAAATTTACCTCATAAAAGAATGCATAAAAGAAATTTTGTTTTACTTCCCTTATTTGAGATTGAAAAAAACTGGAAACACCCGTCTAAAAAATTAGATATTAAGACCCTAATTTCGTTACTTCCTGTGGACGATATTACATCTATTAAACAAATTTAATTTAATGATATAGTAAAGTATGTTGAATTCTAATGAACTTATAAATAAAGTTAAGGTATATAACAAATTTCTTAATCATGAGAGATTAGATAAAGCATATAACTTTGCTATTAAGGCACATCAAAATCAAAAAAGAGCATCTGGTGACCCTTACTCTGTTCATCCGATTGAGGTTGCAAATATTCTTACTGAATTAAAATTAGATAGCGCAACTATTACTACCGGATTATTACATGATACAATTGAAGATACTGTTGCTACATATGAGACAATCAAAAATGAATTTGGACCTGAGGTAGCAGATTTAGTAGATGGAGTTACTAAAATTTCTGTTTTTGAAAACACTGCAAGTTTTAACTCAAAAGCAGAAAACTTTAGAAAATTGATTTTAGCAACTTCTAAAGATATTAGAGTTTTATTAGTTAAAATTGCTGATCGACTTCATAATATGAGAACCATCAAAGCAATAACTAAGGAAGATAAAAGAAAAAGGATTGCTCAAGAAACAATGGAAATATATGCCCCACTTGCAGATAGAATGGGAATGCATAGAATTCGTGACGAGCTTGAAGATTTATCTTTTGAAATTTTAAATAATGATGCAAGAAAATTAATTAAAAAAAGATTAGATGAGATCAAACTCGATAAGAAAAATTTATTTGAGGAGCTTTCTTTTGAGTTAAGTTCAATTTTAAATGAAAATCATATTAATGCAGAAATTTATGGAAGAGAAAAAACTCCTTTTTCGATTTGGAGAAAAGTTCAAAAAAAAAGAGTTTCTCTAGAACAAGTAACTGACATTATTGGATTTAGAGTAATTTTAAAAAATATTGATGACTGTTATAAAACGCTAGGAATATTTCATAAAAAATGGAATTGTATTCCTGGAAAGTTTAAAGATTATATATCTTCTCCAAAAATTAACGGTTATGAGTCTATTCATACTTCTGTAATTGGTTCAAATAAAAAACCAATTGAAATACAAATAAGAACAAATGAAATGCATGAATTTGCTGAAAGAGGTATAGCATCACATTGGAAATATAAATCTTCTGAAAAATTTAATTCATTAAGCTGGAAGGAATATGATTGGTTAAAAGATTTAGTTGAAATTATAGAAAAAAATGAAAATCCTGAGCACTCATATGAATACACTAAACTTCAGATGTTTCAGGAAAACGTTTTTTGTTTCACACCCAAAGGTTCTGTAATAAAATTACCTAAAGAGGCTACTGCTATTGATTTTGCGTACGCTGTACATACAAAAATCGGTAACTCAGCAACAGGATGCGAAATAAATGGAAACAAAAGCGACTTACAAACAATTCTTCATAATGGTGATCGTGTAAATATCATCACCTCAAAAAATAATTCACCATCACTTCATTGGATACCTACCACTAAAACTGGAAAAGCTAGAGCTGCTATAAGACGTTATTGGCATGATAAAGGTGAGCAAAAAGAGGAAAAAATTAAAAAATATAACACAACACTATGGATGTCATTACCTGATAAACCTGGTCAACTTGGCGATATCAGTTCATTAATTGGAAGTCATAAATTAAATATCTCTAGTTTAGAGATGGTAGGTAAAAACCCAAACTATATTAATTTTAAATTTAAATTAATCATAAGAAACCTTAAAAATTTTACAAATTTTATTGCAGTGCTAAAACAAAAGGGTATAAAATTTAAGATAATTAGACACGAAGAAAAAAGAAATGCTTTCACACAAAAAATCCTTAAATATTTTAAAAAAAACTAATGCACTATTGGAAGGTCACTTCATTTTATCATCAGGCTTGCATTCATCAAAATATATCCAATGTGCAAAACTACTAAGTTTTCCAAACTTAGCTGAAAAAATTTGTAAATCATTAGCAAACCAAATCAAAAAAAAATATCAAAAAATTGATTTAATTCTAGCTCCAGCGATGGGTGGAATAATTATAGGTTATGAAATCGGTAGACTTCTAAAAAAAGAAACAATTTTTTGTGAGAGAGTTAAAGGAAAATTTACTCTCAGGAGAGGTTTTTATATTAAGAAAGATGCTAGAGTTCTAATTATTGAAGATGTTATTACTACAGGAAAATCAAGTTTAGAATGCGTTAAACTAATAAATAAAGCAAATGCCAAATTATTAGGATTTGCATCTATCATAGATAGATCCACTAAAAAATCTTTAAAAATAAAGACAAAAATTGTATCTCATTTAAAAATAGATGTGCCTGTGTACAGCCCAAAAAAATTACCTGAAAAACTCAAGTCTGTACCTATTACAACGCCAGGGAGTAGATTTATTAAGTGAAAAGACTAGGTGTAAATATTGATCACGTTGCAACATTAAGAAATGCAAGAGGTGAAAAACATCCAGACCCAATCAGCGCTGCATTATATGTATTCAAGTGTGGAGCAGACTCTGTAACAATACATTTAAGAGAAGATAGAAGACATATTAATGACAAAGATGCAAAAAAGATATGTAATTTAAAAAACGTATTGGTTAATCTTGAGATTTCAATGAATGAAAGTATTGTATCTAATGCCCTAAGAATTAGACCAAATTATATCTGTATAGTACCAGAAAATAGAAAAGAAATTACAACTGAGGGAGGTTTAAATTTAAAAAAAAATTTTAATAAATTAAAAAAAATAATTTTTAAATTTAAAAAAGCTAAAATAAGAACTAGTTTATTTATTAATCCTTCTGTAAATGATGTCAAACTTTCTAGATTGTTGGAAGTTGATTGTATTGAAATCCATACAGGAAAATTATCAAATAACGTTAAGTCAAAACAAAAATATAACAAAGAACTTCAAAGAATTAAAAAAAGTTCAAAACTCGCAAATTTATTGGGCATTGAGGTTCATGCAGGGCATGGCTTGGATTACAAAACCACTAAATTGCTCTCAAAAATAAAAGAAATACATGAGTATAATATTGGTCATTTCATAATAGGGGAGTCTGTATTTCATGGTTTTTCGAAAGTCATTAAAAATTTTAAAAAATTATTAAAATAATATGAAAATTCTTGGGATTGGGGTCGACATCATTGATAACAAAAGAATCAAAGAGTCAATTAAGAACAATAAATTTAAAAGACGAATTTATAGCATTAATGAACTCAAATTATCAAAAAAAACTAAAAATAAAGTCGCTTTTTTTTCGAAGAGATTTGCTGCTAAAGAAGCTTTTTCAAAAGCATTAGGGACTGGCTTTTCATCAAATTTAAACTTCAAAGACATTGAAATTACAAATGATAAAAAAGGTATGCCTAAATATGTTGATAATAAAAAAATTATAAAAATTGTGCAAAAAAAATATAAAATTAAAAAGTTTAATTCTTTTCTGTCAATTTCAGATGAAAAAGATTATTCAACAGCCTTTGCAATTATTCAATCCATATGAAGCTAGATAAAAATTTTTTTTCTGAAAATATAAAAACTTTATTTTATGCTTTAATAATTGCTATAGTAATAAGATCTCTTATAATTCAACCATTTTATATTCCTTCATCATCAATGGAGCCAACATTACTGGTAGGCGATAGGTTGTTTGTTACAAAATATTCTTACGGCTATAGTAAGCATTCTTTTCCTTTTAGTCCCCCGATACTTAGTAAAAGAGTAATGTTCAATAGCCCAAAACGTGGAGATGTAGTTGTTTTCAAAACACCAGCAGATAATAGAACAGATTATATAAAAAGACTTATTGGTCTACCAGGTGATAAGATTCAATTTATAGATTCTAACATTTATTTAAATAACAGTGAAATACTAAAGTCAAAAACTCCAAGTCAAAGTAATATTTATTGTGGAAGTGAAATTATTGATGTTTTTAAATTTGAAGAAAAATTACCAAATGGAAAAAAATTTCACACTGTCTACTTAAAAGAATACACATACCAGAATTCAGATATCTTTACTGTACCTGATAACCATTATTTTTTTTTAGGTGATAATAGAGATTGTTCTAAAGACAGTAGATATTTAACAAGTGTTGGTTATGTTCATAAAGATAATTTAGTTGGTAAAGCTCAATTTATTTTTTTTTCATCAGATAGAAAAGTGGGTAGTATTTTTGAATTTTGGAAATGGCATAAATCAATTAGATTTAATAGAACATTTGATAAAATTAATTGATGAAAATAAACTATCAAAAATTAGAAAAAAAAATTAACATAAAATTTAAAAATAACAATTTGTTAATTCAATCATTAACCCACAAAAGTTTTAACCCAAATGAAAATAATGAAAAGATTGAATTTTTAGGAGATAGAGTACTTGGCTTAGTTATTGCTCAAAAACTTTTAAAAATCTACCCTAATGAAAAAGAGGGCATACTTGATAAAAAATTTGCATCATTAGTAAATAAAAAAACATGTTTAGAAGTTGCAAAAGCTATTGAATTAGATAAATTTATAAAAACCTTCAACCCAAAAAATAAAATCATCAAAATTGAAGACAAAATTATTTCAGATTGTTGCGAGGCATTAATGGGAGCTATTTTTTTAGACAAAGGATTAAATATAGCTGAAAAAGTTATCTTAAAACTTTGGGGCAGTCATATTGAAAAAAGTGTTGTTACTCAAATTGACGCAAAAACAAAACTTCAAGAACTAGCTCTAAAAAAATTTAAAAAATTGCCAACGTATAAATTAATTTCTAATACAGGTCCACGTCATAAACCTATTTTTAAGGTAGGAGTTAAGCTTCCTAATACGAAATATTTTATATCATTAGGTAAATCAAAAAAAGATGCTGAGCAAAATGCTGCTATCGAATGTCTAAAAAATATAAATTAAAAATAATATGAACTGGATTGATCATGGTTTTTTAGTAAGCAAAAGTAGGTATAGTGAAAACTCTATAATTGCTGAATTATATACTTTGGATAGAGGTAAAGTTTCAGGAATTATATTTGGAGGAACATCTAAAAAAATTAAAAATTATCTTCAAGTGGGCAATAAACTCCATGTTAATTATAACTCAAAAAGGGATAATAGAATGGGTTATTTTAAAATTGAAATTTTGAAAGCATATAGTCCATTTTATTTTGATCATAAGCAAAAGCTTTCTTGTATTACTTCAGCAATGAACTTAATAAAAATATTAACAGCCGAAGCACAGGCAAATAAAAAAGTTTACTCTCTTATCGAAGATCTTTTTAATTTATTAAATGATCAAAACTGGCTTAAAAAATATATTTTCTGGGAATTAGAGTTACTAAAATTACTAGGTTACGATCTTGAGCTAGAAAATTTGGTAGAAAAAAATTTAGAAGGTAATAAAACTGTTTATTTTGCGACTTCCTTAACTGAAAAGAAATATGTCCCCAACTTTCTTATCGAGAAAGATTTAGAGGTAACAGATATTAACATTTTATTAAGTGGATTGAAATTGGTTGGAGATTATTTGGATAAAACAATCTTGAAACCAAATAATTTAAATTATCCTAATAGTAGAGTAATTTTTTTAAATTCTTTGAAATAATTATTCTAAAATTTTGTCTATTCTATCAGCATAATATGAAACAATAGCATTTGCTCCTGCTCGTTTAAAAGAAACTAAACTTTCATAAACTGCATTTTTTTGTATTAGTTTTTTATTAATAGCAGTTTCTAAAAGACTATATTCACCAGAAACTTGATATGCCAAAACTGGAATTCTAAAACTTTCTTTTATTGATTTAATTATGTCTAAATATGGCATTCCTGGTTTAACCATAATCATGTCTGCACCTTCCTTTATATCTAAAGCAACTTCACGCATAGCCTCATCACTATTTCTAAAGTCCATTTGATAGGTTTTTTTATCACCCTTAAGGGAGCTTTTAGAACCAACAGCGTCTCTAAAAGGTCCATAAAAACTAGAGGCATACTTTGCTGCATAGGATAAAATTTGAGTATTTTTAAAATTAGAACTATCAAGTGCTTTTCTTATTTTTCCTATTCTCCCATCCATCATGTCTGAAGGAGCAAGAACATCACATCCCATTTCAGCCTGTAATAGAGATTGATTTATTAGTACTTCAATTGTTTCATCATTAATTATTTGATTAGACTTTATTAATCCATCATGACCATGTGATGTATAAGGATCTAGCGCAACATCACACATAATTCCAATTTGGTTTTTGTATCTTTTTTTAATTTCTATTATGGCGCTGCAAACTAAATTATTTTCATTTAATGACTCAGTACCCAAATCATTTTTTAAAGTATTTTTCGTTTTAGGAAAAAGAGCAACCATTGGAATACCTTTTTTAATTGCTTTATCTACTATTTGAGAAACTCTATTTATTGTATATCTAAAAACACCTGGCATTGTAGATATTGACTCTTTTTTATTTGATCCATCTATTAAGAAAATTGGTAATATAAAATCACTTGGACTGAGTGTATTTTCTTGAACTAACCTTCTAGTCCACGATTCCTTTCTGTTTCTTCTCAATCTTAAATTTGGATATTTTCCTGTAATCATGTTCAAATATACTTTATTAATGCGACAAAAGTATTATACAAATATATAAAATTATAAGTACAAAACAATTTCGATGACTATAGATAACACAAAAATTGTAGACCTGAATATAAAAAAAGAGGAAAGAATTTTAAATTTCAGTGATTTTCAAAAACAAAACATAAAATTTGATATAGACAAGTTGCAAGAAGCATACAATCAAATTGTAAATATTAAAAAATTTGATGATGGTGGCGGTGTAACTCACTTTGGAGCCATTTCATTAACTCAAATACCTGGAGATCCAGACTCTATAAAAGGAAGCAAAGCCAGAGGAATTTATTGGACTAAACCTGACAAAACAGGAAAAGAAGTTTCAAGAGACATTAAGGTTGATGAGACGCAATATTCAGAATTTATTAAAGATTACGAAAACACATACTTTAAGGAAGTGTATGACGTGCTTTCTTCAAAATATAAATTGGGTAGAATAAGAATTCTTTTAAAAGAGCCAAGATCTACTTTGAGTTGGCATAGAGATCCTGAACCAAGACTTCATATACCAATTATCACTAACCCAGGTTGTTTGATGGTAATTGATAATGTTGCAAAACATATGCCTGCAGATGGTTCTGTATGGATTACAAATAATACGAAATATCACAATGCATTTAATGGTGGCGAAGAAAATAGAATTCACCTTGTAGCTTGTGTTCTTGATTATAAATTTAATTAGTTTGAAAAAAATATATATTTCTTCTGATCACGCTGGCTTTAAATTAAAGGAAATAATTAAAAAACATCTAATTAAAAAAAAAATGAATTATTTTGATCTAGGACCGTCCTCTGATAACAGAGTCGATTACCCTGATTACGCTCATAAGGTTGCTCGAAAAGTAAAAATTAGCAAAAATAATGTTGGAATTTTAGTTTGTGGATCTGGAATGGGGATGAATATAGCTGCAAATAAACATAAAAATATTCGAGCTGCGCAATGTTTTAATTTAAAATCAACAAAATTATCAAGATTGCATAATGATGCAAATATCATTACATTAGGCTCAAGATTGTTAACAAAAAAAAATGCTTTAAATTGTGTTAGTGTTTTTTTGAATACTAAATTTGAAGGTGGTAGACACTTAAAAAGGATTAAAAAAATATAATGTCTAGTGAAAAAAATTATATAAATGACAGCTATAAAAGTTTTTTTGAAGACAGTTTATCTTCAAAAGACCCAGACCTTTACAAGGCAATTCAAGATGAACTCTTGAGACAGCAACAACATATAGAATTAATTGCTTCAGAGAATATTGTTTCTCAAGCTGTTTTGGAGGCTCAAGGTTCAGTGCTAACTAATAAATACGCAGAAGGTTACCCTGGTAAAAGATATTATAATGGATGTGAACATGTTGATGTTGCTGAAAATTTAGCAATAGAAAGATTAAAGAAACTATTCAATTGCAAATTTGCTAACGCACAGCCCCATTCAGGAGCACAAGCTAATGGTGCAGTATTTTTGGCGCTGTTAAAACCTGGTGATACTTTTATGGGTATGAGCTTAAATTCAGGAGGTCATATCACTCATGGTTTAAAAATTTCAATGTCAGGAAAATGGTTTAATCCGATAGGGTATGATGTTGATAAAAAATCTGAACTTATAGATTATGACAATGTTGAAAAACTTGCCTTAGAACATAAACCAAAATTGATAATTGCAGGTGGAAGTGCATATTCCAGAGTTATTGATTTTAAAAGATTTAGAGAAATTGCAGATAAAGTTGGAGCATATCTAATGGTGGATATGGCACATTTTTCGGGTTTGGTTGCTGGAAAGGGATATCCAAATCCCTGTGACTATGCTCATGTAGTAACATCTACTACACATAAAGTTTTTAGAAGTGCAAGGGGTGGAATAATTTTAACTAATCACGAAGAATTATCAAAAAAATTTAACACAGCGGTTTTTCCTGGCTACCAGGGTGGACCATTAATGCATGTTATTGCAGCTAAAGCAGCTGGTTTTTTAGAAGCTCTTCAGCCTGATTTTCAAGACTATATTAAATCTGTTTTAGCAAATGCTAAAATTTTAGCAGAAACTTTGAAAAATAATGGTTTTAAAATTTATTCTGATGGTACGGATACGCATCTTATGTTGGTTGACTTACGTCCTTACAATGTAAAAGGTAACTTAGCTGCTGAAAGCTTATCAAGAGCTAATATTACGTGTAATAAAAATGGTATTCCTTTTGATACAGAAAAGCCAATGGTAACATCTGGTATAAGACTAGGAACTCAAGCCATTACAACACGTGGTTTTGGTTTAAATGAATGCAAGAAAGTAGGTGAATTGATTACAAAAACTCTTAAAGGCTTATCAGAAAACCCAGATGACAACAGTAAAGTAGAAGATGAAGTTAGAAATGAAGTTATTGCTTTAACTTCTTCATTTCCGATATATAAGAATCTTTAATTAATGATTTGCCCCTGTGAAAAAAAAGGTGAGACCTCAGTTGTTGATTCACGTCCTACAGAAGATGGTACTGCAATAAGAAGAAGAAGAATGTGTGTCTGTGGCGAAAGATTTACCACATTTGAAAGAATTCAATTTAGAGAGTTAATGGTAGTTAAAAAGAATGGCAGAAAATCTGCATTTGATAGAGATAAACTTTCTAAATCAATATATATTGCTCTTAAAAAAAGACCTATAGATACTGGTACTGCAGAAAAATTCATCAGCAAAATCTCAAGAGCTTTGGAAGAACTTGGTCAAAGTGAAATATCAACAAGTTCAATTGGTACAATGGTAATGGAGGGTTTAAAAGAATTAGATCCTGTTGCTTATGTACGTTTTGCATCTGTATATCGTAACTTTAGAGAAGAGCAAGACTTTGTTCAATTCGTGGACAAGATAGATGTCTTCAAAAAAAAATAAATTTTCAAAAAAAGATAAATTATTTATGGAGATTGCCTTAGACTTGGCAAGATCCCGAGAAGGTTTAACAGGAGTAAATCCATCTGTTGGATGTGTAATAGTTAAAAACGATAATATTATCTCGATTGGTAACACTTCTTATAATGGTAGACCACATGCAGAATTTAATGCAATCAAAAATTGTAATGAGAAACTTAATGGTGCAAAAATGTATGTTACATTGGAACCGTGTAGCCACCATGGTGTAACCCCACCATGTACAAATGAAATAATTAAATCAAAAATATCTGAAGTGGTTTACGCACTTGAAGATACTGATAAAAGAGTAAGAAAAAAAAGTTTTAAAATTTTAAAATCTCATAAAATTAAAGTTTCGATAGGCCTTCTAAAAGATAAAGTTAAAAAATTTTATATTCCATATTTTTTTAATAGAAAAAATAAAATGCCTTTTGTTACTGGTAAGCTAGCTGTCTCAAAAAACAAACTAATTTATAGTAAATTTAAAACAAAAATTACCAACCAGTATTCAGACAAATTTACTCATTTATTAAGATACAAAAATGACTCAATAATGACATCAAGCAGAACTGTAAATATTGATAACCCTAAATTAAATTGCAGAATTAAGGGTTTTGAAAAATTTTCTCCAGTAAGAATTATTTTAGACAACAACCTAAGTTTAAACAAAAATACTTATATTTTTAAGTCAGCTAATAAAAAAAATACTATCGTTTTTTATAATAAAGCAAATAAGTCAAGAATTTCTATGTTTAAAAAAAAGAAAATAGAACTTATAAAAGCAAAATTAAATAATAGTAAGCAAATAGACTTAAGACCAATTATGAAAAAACTCTATTCTTTAGGTTTTAGAAATACTTTAGTTGAAGGAGGCGATCTTCTTACAACAAACTTATTAAAGAATAAAATATTTAATAAATTTTATTTATTTAAAAGTCAAAAAAAACTGCCAACAAATTCAGATTTTGTTAAATTTAATGGATTAAATGTTTTAAATAAAAAATATCCATTTAAACAAAATCTTAATTCTTCCTATGGAAAAGACACAATAACTCATTATAACAAATAATATGTTTAACGGAATTATTTATAATCAAGGGTCTATTTCTAAAATAGTCAAAAGAGATAAGGGGCTTAATATTTTTGTAAAAAGTAAACTTAAAATTTCAAGTAGAGATATGGGTTTATCAGTAGCTTGTGATGGTGTGTGCTTAACATTAATTTCTTTTAAAAAAAAAATTATGGAATTTTATCTTTCGAATGAAACAATCAAACGATCAAAGTTTAAATTTTTAAAACTTAGAGATATTATAAACTTAGAATTACCCTTAAAATACGGTACTAAAATTTCAGGACATATATGTCAAGGTCATGTAGACACTGTTGGTAAAGTATTGACGATTTCTAAGGTTGATAAATCATATGTTTTTGAGTTTGAAATCACTAAGAAGGAAAGAAAACACTTAATAGAAAAAGCATCTATTAGTGTAAACGGCATATCTCTCACTATTTCAAAAGTTACAAAAAAAGGTTTTCAAATTTGGGTTATCCCTCACACTTATAAAGAAACAAATTTATCTACTTTGAAAAAATCTAGCTTAGTCAATATTGAGATAGATATCTTATCTAAATACGTTAGAAATTATTTTAATGAAAAAAAATAATTTTGCTAAAATTGAACAAATAATCAATGTAGCCAAAAAAGGTGGTATGTTCATTCTTGTAGACGATGAAAAAAGAGAGAATGAAGGCGATTTAGTCATTTCTACTTCTGACACTAATGCAAAAAATATAAATTTTATGGCTAGGTATGGACGTGGATTAATTTGTCTTGCTTTAGATAGTGTTCAGGCAAAAAAATTAAATTTGAGTTTAATGTCGCCTATCAATAAATCTAGAAACAAAACTGCATTTACTATTTCTATAGAAGCAAAAAAAGGAATAACAACAGGTATTTCCGCAAAAGATAGATCTAGAACAATTAAAATTGCATCAAAAAAAAATGCAAATAAAAATGATATTGTTTCCCCCGGTCATATTTTTCCAATTATAGCTAAAGATGGTGGAGTATTAGTTAGGGCAGGACACACAGAGGCATCAGTAGATATATCTAGATTAGCTAAAAAAAATAATTCAGCAGTTATATGCGAAATTATGAATGAAGATGGTACAATGGCAAAAGGTGACAATCTTTTTAATTTTGCAAAAAAACATAAACTTAAAATTGGAAAAATTGAAGATTTAATTGCTTACAGACTAAAAAAAGAAAAATTAATACGCTTAAAAAAACAAAGTAATATTGAAGTAAAAAATCAAAAATATAAAATTAGAATATATGAAAATTTATTAGACGGTGCAGAGCATTTTGCATTAATAAAAGGAAATATTAAAAAAGGTGTCACTCCTAGAGTTAGAGTAATCTCGTCAAATGTAGTTCAAAATTATTTAATCAGTCAACAATTGCCAAATTCGTTTAATAAAACTTTAAATTATTTTAAAAAATATTCTTGTTGTGTTTTAGTTTTTATCAAAGACTCTAATCTTCGATCTGTTACACAAACACTAAAAGATTATAAAAATAAAGAATTTTATAAAACAGGTAATGACAAACTTATAAGAAATTATGGAATAGGTGCTCAAATAATTAAAGATTTAAAAATTAAAAATATGATATTGATTACTAAGTCACCAAAAAAGGTTATTGGTTTAGAGGGATATGATATAAAGATTACTAAACAGGAACTGATTTAATGAAAAAAAAATATTTAATAGTTATTGCAGATTATTATAAAGATATATCAAAAGGATTACTGAGCAGTGCGTTAAGTTTAATTCCAAAATCAAATATAATTAAAATTATAACTGTTCCAGGTGTATTTGAAATACCAGTTACAATTTCAAAAAATATTAAAAAGTATGATGCTTTTTTAGCACTCGGATGTGTTATCAAAGGACAAACTCCTCATTTTGATTTTATTTCTCAAGCATCAACCAATGCAATTATGGACATATCTGTAAATAATAAAAAGCCTATAGGTAACGGCATTATTACATGCCTTAATATGAAACAAGCTAAAGCAAGAAAACGAAAAGGTGCTGAAGCTGCTAAAGCTGTAATTTCTATTTTGTCTCAAAAATGAGAACTCATTTTAATCCAAAAAATAATCCAAGAGTTATAATTATTCAAAAATTATATGGTAAGTTTTATAATGACGATGATAATTTAGATTTCCCAAAACACCGATTTAAAAAATTTATTAAAGATATAGTAACAGGGACCATAGAAAGAAATGACCTTATATTAGATGAATTAAATACAAAACTAGGTGATGATTTTGTATTTGAAAATCTTGATAAAGTTTTTCAAACTATTCTTAAAGCAGCAACTTATGAATTCATGTACAAACCTCAATTATCACTAAATATAATTATAAAGGAATATTTAAATTCATCTAATTTTTTTTTAGAAAATTCTCAGACAAAATATCTAAATGCCTTACTAGATAATGTTGGAAAAAAATTGAGATCTAAAAATGCATGAATTTGAATTAATTAAAAATTATTTTTCAAAAATCTCAAAAAAAAATAAATCTGCTCTTAATTTAAATGATGATGTTTTTTTTGATAAGAATAAGGGTATAGCTATCTCAGTTGATACATATAATTTAGGTTATCATTTTATTGACTTTAAACACCCTGATCTAGTTATAAAAAAAATTTTGCGATCTTCTATATCAGATCTAATTTGTAAAGGAGTCATACCAAAATTTTATTTTATAGCTGGCTCAGGTAACAATAGGACTTTCTCCAAAAAAAACTTATCTTTAATTTCAAAGTCCTTAATACAAGAACAAAATAAATATAATATTTCTCTATGTGGTGGTGATACCACATTTTCTAATAAACTTAGCTTTACTGTTACATCGCTGGGTTATTCAAAAAAAATTATTTATAGAAATAAAGCTTTAATAAATGACGATATTTACGTAACTGGTGTTCTGGGTGACAGCTTTATGGGTCTACAAATTTTGAAGAACAAAATTAAAGTATCTAAAGAACTAAAAGACTATTTTACTCAAAAATATTATCTGCCAGATATACGAATAAAATTGACTAAAAAGTTATTAAATTTTGCAAATTCCTCAATTGATTTGTCTGATGGCCTGATTGATGATTTGAATAAAATGATAAACAATCAAAATTTATCATTTTCCTTGAATGAAAATAAAATCCCGATCTCAAAGAATTTGTTAAAAATAATAAAAATGAAGGACATGAAAAAGATTAAACTGGTATCAAATGGTGATGATTATCAAATTTTATTTACTGCAAGCAAAGATAAATCTAGAATCGTAGCTCAAACATCTAAAAATCTTGGTATTAAAATTTCTAAAATAGGTAAAATTTCTTCTAATAAAAAAAGATCAGTAATTATTGATGAAAAAGGTAAGGAAATAGTACTTAAAAACAAAGGTTATGTTCACCAATTCTAAAAGTTAATTATTGTCTTTTTTAGCTTTTTTTGTATTGTGCGAGCTTAAAATTTAACAAGCAACAACATTAAGGTTTTCATGAGCTCAACAGTAGAAACGATTTTATTATATACAATAGCAGCAGGCCTCTTATCCATAGTCTATGGATTTTTCACTGGAAAAAATATTCTTAATTCAAACGCAGGTAATAAGAAAATGCAAGAGATTGCATCTGCTATTCAAATTGGTGCTAAAGCATATTTAGCAAGACAATATAAAACAATAGCAATTGTTGGTGTTGTTGTTTTAGTAATTGTTAGTATAGCTTTTAGTCCCTTAGTTGGAGTAGGTTATTTAATTGGTGCTGCTTTATCAGGTATTGCAGGTTATGTTGGAATGTTGGTATCTGTTGAGGCTAATGTAAGAACAGCAGAGGCTTCAAGAAAAGGTTTAGCTCAAGGTCTTTCTGTTGCTTTTAAATCAGGTGCTGTAACTGGTATGTTAGTTGCTGGTTTAGCATTGTTGTCAATAGCTGTTTATTACTATCTCTTATTAAAATTAAATGTTGATGAAAGAGAAATTGTTAATGCTCTTGTTGCATTAGGTTTTGGTGCTTCTTTAATTTCTATTTTTGCAAGGTTAGGTGGGGGAATTTTTACGAAAGGTGCTGACGTAGGTGCTGATTTAGTAGGAAAAGTAGAAGCAGGTATCCCAGAAGATGATCCAAGAAATCCAGCTGTTATAGCTGACAATGTTGGAGATAACGTAGGTGATTGTGCAGGTATGGCAGCAGACTTATTTGAAACATATGCCGTAACTATTGTTGCTACTATGGTTCTATCATCAATTTTTTTTGTAGGTGATTTAAATATGATGATTTATCCATTAAGTATTGGTGCTGCATGTTTGCTAACTTCAATACTTGGTACTTTTTTTGTAAAATTAGGTAACACTAAAAATGTTATGAATGCCTTGTATAAAGGTTTTGTAGTATCTGCTGTAGCATCATTAGTAATTTTATGGCCTGTGACAGACCATGTAATAGGCTTTTCAAATGAATATACAGTTAATGGCAAAACTTTTAATGGTATGAACCTGTACTATTGTGGAGTAATTGGTCTAGTAATTACAGGATTATTAATTTGGATAACAGAATATTACACAGGAACTAATTACAGACCCGTTAAATCTGTTGCTTTATCCTCAACAACTGGACATGGAACTAACGTTATCCAAGGATTAGCTGTATCAATGGAGGCTACAGCAATTCCAGCTCTAATAATTGTTGCAGGTATTCTTATCACTAATTCCATTGCTGGTCTTTTTGGTATAGCCATCGCTGTAACTACAATGCTTGCATTAGCTGGTATGGTTGTTGCATTAGATGCTTATGGTCCTGTTACTGATAATGCTGGGGGTATCGCAGAAATGTCTAATTTAGATAAAAAAGTAAGAAAAACTACTGATGCTTTAGATGCTGTTGGAAACACAACTAAAGCTGTAACAAAAGGTTATGCAATTGGATCAGCTGGTTTAGGTGCTTTAGTTTTATTTGCTGCTTACACAGAAGATATTAAACATTTCTCGAAAGAAGCTGGCTCAGCTCTTGAGGGTATTGTTGTAACTTTTGATTTATCAAATCCTTACGTTGTTGTCGGTTTGTTAATTGGTGGAATGTTACCTTATTTGTTTGGTTCAATGGGAATGCAAGCTGTTGGTAGAGCAGGTGGAGCTGTAGTTGTTGAGGTAAGAAGACAATTTAAAAAATATCCAGGTATAATGAAAAGAAAACAGAAACCTGATTATGCAAAATTAGTAGATTTATTGACAGTAGCAGCAATTAAAGAAATGATTATTCCATCTTTATTACCAGTACTTTCGCCTGTTGTATTGTATTTCATAATTTTAGCTATTGGTGGTCAAGTAGCTGCTCTAGCTGCGGTTGGAGCAATGTTGTTAGGAGTTATCATAACTGGTCTGTTTGTTGCTGTTTCAATGACGGCAGGAGGTGGAGCCTGGGACAATGCGAAAAAATATATAGAAGATGGTAATCATGGTGGTAAAGGGTCTGAAGCTCACAAAGCTGCAGTGACTGGGGATACAGTTGGAGATCCTTATAAAGATACAGCAGGACCTGCGGTTAACCCCATGATTAAAATTACAAATATTGTAGCTTTACTTTTGTTAGCGGTTATCGCTGGCTAATAGCTTTTCTTTTTTTGGCCCTCTGACCTAGAGGGTCATTAATTTTTTGTCTCATACTTGACATAAAATTATAAACAAATGAACTTTTTTTGAAACCAGCTTCTGTTGTTGCTTCAACTATTTTTATATTTTCCATATCATTTTTGTTATAAAAATCTTTTTTTTTTAGTATTCCATATTTATCAATTTCCAGTACTAAAACATCATTCTTAAATATTTTCATCCTTCCAAAATTTTTAAGTTTCGATTGTGTTTGCTGTCTCTCAATATAAATCCAAATATCGTTGTCAAATTTACTTGTGGTTGATGGTGATCCCAAGGTCTTTTTGATGTCATTTTTATTGCTTTTGCTAACAATTAAAGAAACTTGTTTTTTTTCTAAAAATGGAACACCATGGTGTTTAACAACAGGCTTGAAAGAACAATTTGTAACTATTAATGAAAAAAAAATTATATATAATGCTTTATTCATGAAACAAAAGTATCTATATCTTTATAATAATTTAATAAATTACACTAGAAATAAAGATTTATATAAATATTTAAACCGAGAAGATAATTTTTCTGATAGATTAACCTTATTTTTACTTCATTTTTCTTTTTTTCTTAAAAATTACAAAAATGATGAAAATAAGACTGTGTTACAGGAAATTTATGACTTTAATTTTCGTCAACTTGAATTGAGCATTAGAGAAATTGGTTATGGTGACCAATCAATTAATAAAAAAATGAAGGACTATATAAATTTATTCCATTCAATGGTTTCAGAAATTCATTTCTGGGAAGATTTATCCAAATCTAATAAATTGAAAAAAATTTCAATTTTTTTGAATGATTTTGGAAATATTGAATATTTACTTGATTATTTTGAGAATTTTAATGATGATTTATCAAAAAAAACTTTGAATTCTTACTTAAAAAGTGTAAGTAACCCATAATTATGGCTGTACCTAAACGTAAACAAACCCCTTCTCGAACAGGGATGAGAAGAGCTCAAACTATGAAATATTCAACTAAAAATATAGTTGAAGATAAAAAATCTGGTGAATATAGGCTATCCCATCACCTAGACTTAAAAACTGGTATGTATAAAGGAAGACAAGTTTTAGACCCAAAAGAATAGTATAATATATCACTAAAATGTCAGATTTGATTAAAATTGCAGTTGATGCAATGGGAGGCGATGGTTCTCCTAAAAAAATTATTGATGGAATTATTCTAAATAATAAATCTAATAAAAATATTTTTTACAAGATTTTTGGAGATCAAAATCAAATCTTAGAATTAATTAAAAATAAAATTGATAACAAATTTTATGAAATTATTCATACAGATAAAGTTATAAAGAGTACTGATAGTCCTTTAGAAGGAGCAAAGAGGGGTAAAGAAACTAGCATGTGGCTTGCTATTCAGAGTGTAAAAGAGAAAAAAGCCGATATAGTTATATCAGCTGGAAATACTGGAGCTTTATTAGTTTTAGCTAAACTAAATTTAAAAATGATTGAAAATATTGACAAACCCGCTCTGTCAGCACTTTGGCCAAATAAAAAAGGGATGAGTGTGGTGTTAGATTTAGGTGCAAATATTGAGTGTAGTTCAAAAAATTTGATGGATTTTTCAATAATGGGTGCATCTTTATACACGTCACTCTATCCTGAAGATAAACCTAATGTAGCATTATTAAACATTGGATCTGAGGAATTAAAAGGAAATGAAACAATAAAAGAAACTTTTCAAATTTTAAATGAAAAAAATTCTAATAATTATAATTTTTCAGGTTATATTGAGGGAAATCATCTGATGGATGGAAATGTAAATGTAATTGTTTCTGATGGTTTTACAGGAAATGTAGCTTTAAAGACTGCTGAAGGCACAGCAAATTTTATTACCAGTGAATTAAAAAAAGCAATGACTGGAAATATTTTAGGTAAAATTTCCTCATTGTTAAATATATCGAACTTGAAGAAATTTAAGAAAAGACTTGATCCAAGATTATACAATGGTGCAATTTTTATTGGTTTAGACTCTCCAGTAGTTAAAAGTCATGGTGGGACTGATTATGTGGGTTTTTCAAACTCACTTGATGTTTGCCATAGAATTGTAAAAGGTAATTTGATAGAAAAGATAAAGCATAATATTTAAAAAATGAGAATAAACTTAACTAAAAAAGACTTAGTTAATTTAGTTTACATGCAGCTTGGTTTTTCAAAGCAAATCTCAGAAAACCTAATTGATGACTTTTTATCAACTATCGTGACAAATATTAAGTCTGAAAAAAAATTAAAATTATCTAAATTTGGTACGTTTTCTATAAGACAAAAGAAATCAAGAATAGGAAGAAACCCTAAAACTAAAGAAACAAAAGTTATATCTAGTAGAGAAGTTGTTTTGTTTAAGCCTTCAAAAGAATTTAAGAAATTTATAAATATAAGAGAAAATGAATAAGTCCGAAAGTGCTTACAAAACTATTGGAGAGGTTGCAAAAATTTTAAAACTTCAAGTAAACAAAAATGGTACTCTTCCAACCCATGTAATTAGATTTTGGGAAACACAATTTAAACAAATTAAACCAAAAATATTGAACTCGAATAGAAGATATTATGATGAAAAAACAATTAACCTTTTAAAGAAAGTAAAGTTTCTTTTAAAGGATCAGGGTATGACGATTAATGGTGTTAAAAAGATACTTAATAATGAAGTTTCTTTAAAGCTTGACGAAATGGCAGATAAATCTATAAAAGCTGAAAATTTAAAAAATAAATTACTAAAAATTTCTAAAATTATAAAGGAACTGAAATAATATGGCAAAAAAAACACATGTAAAAGTAAGACTTGTTCCTGAAGCTAAGCCTGATAGTTCTTTTTTTTATTATGTAAAAAAACCTGCTGGAGGTGAAAAAGCTAAGGTGAAACTTTCAGCTAAAAAATACAATCCTGATACAAGAAAACATGAAATGTTTGTGGAAAAAAAATTACCACCGCACAGTAAATAACTATTTTTTTTTAAAGTTTCTTTTTTCGTATTCAATATAGGCCCAAATCATATTCTTCCATATTCTGTTTGTAATTTTTGGATCAATTTTATTTTTAACTGATTTTTTTTTTATATTTCTTAAAATAATATTTATTCTTTTTTGATCAACAATTTGGTTTTTTTTATCTTTTAGCTTTAGAACCTTTTTTACAAGATTTGTTCTTTTTTTTATAATTTTGATAAGAGAATTATCAAGTTTATCTAGTTCAATTCTAATTTTATATAATTTTTTTCTCTTTAAAGGCGACATTTATATATTTGGATTATTAAAAAAATATTATATTTAAGCGCTTATGTATACTGTTAATGCAAAAATTAATAATCAATTATCTTTCTGGTTAATTACAATGTTTATTATCATTTCAATTATGATTGTAGTTGGTGGTTTGACTAGATTAACTGACTCTGGACTTTCAATAACTCAATGGCAATTATTTTCTGGTTTTCTTCCACCTATTAACCAAAAGGATTGGGTATTGTATTTTAATTTATACAAAGAAATACCTGAGTTTAAATTACAAAATTTTAATATGACCTTACAAGAATTTAAAGTAATCTTCTGGTGGGAGTGGGCTCACAGATTTTTAGGAAGAGTAATAGGATTGAGCTATTTAATTCCTCTCATATATTTCTCTTTCAAATTAAAAATCTCAAAAATAATAGATTTATATTTTATTTTTTTTCTTATTTGCTTTCAAGGTTTTATAGGTTGGTATATGGTCAGCAGTGGTCTAGTTGATAGGGTAGATGTTAGTCACTTTAGATTATCTATTCATTTATTAACTGCTTTTTTGATTTTATCATTAATTTTTTGGAATTACCTAAAATACCAAAACTATAAAAAAGTTGAAGATGGAATAAATTCAATTTTTCCTTTTATATTTTTATTTTTAATTTTAGTACAAATTGTAATTGGTGCATTTGTTTCAGGAATGGATGCTGGACAAATTTATAATTCTTGGCCGCTTATGGGTAATACTTATTTTCCAAATGATAATAATTTTGAAAATTTATTTAAACTATCTGCCTTTAGTGATCCTTCATTAGTTCAGTTTATTCATAGAAATCTTGCTTATGTAATTGGATTATTTTATGTGTTGATATTTTTTAAAGTCTACATAAATAAAATAACTAAATTATATAAATCAGTTAATATTTTAGGTTTTTTTATTATTTTACAGATTGTTTTGGGAGTCTATACAATTTTACTTGGTGCACAAATTTATATTGCTGCTGTACACCAAGTCAGTTCTATTTTTTTAGTTACTTTTTCTGTTTATTTTTTATTTATAAATACTAAAACTAACTAACTGCTTTAAGCTTACCTTTTGAAGATTTATTTAAAGCTTGATCTAAATCTTCGATAATGTCATCTATATGCTCGATACCTATACACAGTCTAACATAACTTTGAGTTACACCTGACGCAGCAAGTTCTTTATCATTTAATTGGCTGTGTGTTGTGCTCGCTGGATGAATGGCTAAACTTCTCGCATCACCAATATTAGCAACGTGATAAAACATTTTTAATGACTCAATAAATTTCTTACCAGCTTCAATCCCGCCTTTTAGCTCAATGCCAACCATCGGTCCATTTCCACCTTTTAAGTATTGTTTAGCTCTATCTGAAATATGTTTGTCGTGTTCAGTCGAATAAATTACTTTATTTACTTCTTTATGTTTTTTTAAAAAATTAACTGTTTTTTCAGCATTTTCACAGTGCTGCTTCATCCTTAAAGCAACGGTTTCTAGACCCTGTATAATTGCAAAAGCATTATCAGGAGAACATGCAGATCCTAGATCTCTTAATAAACAAACTCTAGCTCTTACAGCAAAAGGAACATTTGCGCCTGTCATCTCAGGGACTTCTTTTCCCCATATAACATTATTATAACTTGGATCTGGTTTATTAAACAATGGTTGTCTTTTAGGATCAGCTGTCCAATCAAAATTCCCACTATCAACAATGCTACCGGCTATTGCTGTTCCATGTCCGCCAATATATTTTGTTAAAGAATGAATAACTACAGCAGCTCCATGTTCTATGGGCCTGCAGATAACTGGGGCGGCAGTATTATCAATTATAAGAGGGATATTATACTTTCTTCCAATATCTGAAACTTCTTTAATGGGAAAAACTCTTAAATATGGATTAGGTAGAGTTTCACCATAAAAAGCACGTGTGTTTTTATCAATTAGTTTTTCAAAATTTTTAGGATCACTCGGATCAGCATATCTTATCTCTATTCCCAGCTTGCTAAGTGTGTTGTTAAATAGTGACACAGTTCCACCATATAGGTCAGTAGAACTTACAATATTATCACCAGCTTGAGCCACATTTAATACAGCAAAAGATGAAGCTGTTTGACCAGAGGAAACAGTAACACAAGATAAACCGCCTTCTAGCGCAGCAACTCTTTTTTCTAATACGTCATTTGTAGGATTCATTATTCTGGTGTAAATGTTTCCAAACTCTTTTAGTGAAAATAAATTAGCTGCATGCTCTGTATTGTTAAACTCATACGATGTAGTTCTATATATAGGCACAGCAACAGCATTTGTTGCAGGATCACTTCTGTAATCACCACCATGTACTGCAATGGTCTCAGGTTTATTTCTTTTAGTATTCATTATATACTCCTTTTTTAGTGCTTTAACTTAATGTGAGGCGCACAATATAGTTCAAATGCCTACCGATAATTTATGAAAATTTCCTTTTTAGCAGTTTAAAGCCCGCAATAGGATCAAATCGGCATAATCTTTTTATCAAATTAAGAGCAATTTTCAAGGTAAATATAAAATTGACTTTGATTTTAATAATAGTATTAATCCTCGCACAATGACGAAATTCCTTAAAAAAGACCAAATTATATCATCTTGGTATGAAATTGATGCAACTAATGCAGTTGTTGGTAGATTGGCAACTGTTGTTTCAAATATTATAAGAGGAAAAAATAAAACTACATATACACCACACATGGATGATGGTGATTTTGTTGTTGTTAAAAATATTGATCAAGTAAAATTCACAGGAAAAAAATTTCAAGAAAAGAAGTATTACAGACACACAGGTCATCCTGGTGGAATTAAGATTACTACACCTGAAAAATTACATGAAAAAAAACCAGGTGAAACTTTGAAACTTGCGGTTAAAAGAATGTTACCTGGTGGTGTTTTGGGTCGAAAACAATTAACTAAATTAAAAATTTATGCAGGCAATGATCACCCGCATTCTGCACAGAATCCTAAAGTTATCGAATTAAATAAATTGAACAATAAAAATTTATCAAGAAATTAATATGGAAAACACCCAAACATCACCAAAATCATCCAAACTTAAATTAGATTTTAAAGATAGTAAATATGCAACTGGTAGAAGAAAAACTTCTATTGCGAAAGTTTGGTTAAAAAAAGGATCTGGTAAAATATATGTGAATGGAAAATTATTTAGTGATTATTTTGCAGACGAAACTCATAAAATGCAAATTACAAGACCTTTTGAGATTATAAATCAATCTACAGATTATGATGTTAGATGTAGTGTTAAAGGTGGTGGACCTACAGGTCAAGCTGGAGCTATGGTTCATGGTATATCCAAAGCCTTAGTTTTATTTGATGAAAATTTAAAAAGTACATTGAAAACTGAAAAACTTACCACAAGAGACTCTCGAGCTGTTGAGAGGAAAAAACCTGGTAGAAGAAAAGCTAGAAGAAGCTTTCAATTCTCTAAAAGATAATTTTTTTTTAATATTTAACTGTTATAATATAAAATGCCTAAGCTAAATGCGTTAATCGCTGGATCAAATGGATATATTGGTACCCAATTAATTAAAATATTAGTTAAGCACAAATATATTAACATAAAATATCTATGTGGTAATTCTTCAGTAGGTAAAAGCATTTCTTTTTATGAAAAGTCATTATCAAAATATAAATTACCTAAAATAAGAAAATTTAATAAAAATTTATTAGATAGTGTTGATATAATTTTTACAGCATTGCCTAATGGAGAAGCTCAAGATATATCTAAATATTTAAATAAAAAAAATATATTAATTGATTTAGCTGCAGATTTTAGACTTGAAAAAGCTTCAGAATATAAAAAATGGTACAAGCAAAAGCATCGAGCAATTAAACTTATAAAAAAAAGTATCTATTCACTACCTGAAATTAATAGAAAAGAACTTCAAAAGTATAATATTATCTCAAGTCCTGGGTGTTATCCAACATCTATACTTTTACCATTAATACCTTTGATTAATAAAAATTTAGTTAAAGTTTCAAATATTATAATAGACTCCAAATCAGGTTATTCTGGTGCTGGAAGAGGTGTTCACCAAAAATATAAAAATAAAAATTTATATGGCTCATTAAGTGCTTATGGTGTTGGAAATCATCGTCATAATTCAGAAATTGACCAGATGTTAAAAAAATTTTCTAAGAAGAAAATTGAAGTAAGTTTTACACCACATTTATCACCAATGTTTAGAGGAATTCTAAGCACTATATATTTAGATTTAAATAGAAATGTAAATATAACAAAGGTTTTAGATTTACTTTCAAAATTTTATAAGCAAGAAAAATTTGTGAAGATTTCTAAATCAAATACCCTCATAAGTACAAATGATGTTATTAATACTAATAATTGTCTAATTTCAGTCTGCAAGTCAAAATTTAATAATAAAATTATTATACTTTCAGCTATAGATAATTTAATAAAAGGTGGAGCAGGGCAAGCAGTGCAAAGTCTAAATAATAGATTTAACTTTCCAGAAACAACTGGATTAATATGAGATTAATATTTTGTTTATTTTTACTATTACTTATTAGCAACTGTTCTTTAAATAAGGATTCTAAGTATTGGACTGAAGATACTATTAAAAAAA
>CACHCH010000002.1 GCA_902578255.1 uncultured Pelagibacteraceae bacterium | reverse complement strand
ATTCTACACAAAGTTTTAATTTTCTTCATTTCGCCAGATGCATATTTAATTTCTATCAATACTTCATCAGATGGATTAATTCCTTTTTCAATATCAATAATACTTAGTAATTCTGAACCTATCAAATTTAGATTTTTTCTATTAACTTCATTTATAAATTGTAAGGGTAAAACACCCATTCCAATTAAATTAGATCTATGAATTCTTTCAAAACTTTCAGCTAATACTGCTTTAACTCCTAATAATTTTGTTCCTTTAGCGGCCCAATCTCTTGAAGAACCAGTTCCATATTCTTTACCACCTATTACAATTAAGTCAGTACCTCTTTTTTTATATTCCTCTACCGCATCATAAACAGATAAAACTTTTCCTTCAGGATATAATTTTGTAAATCCACCTTCAGTTCCTGGAGCCATTTCATTTCTTATTCTGATATTAGCAAAAGTTCCCCTCATCATTACTTCGTGGTTTCCTCTTCTTGATCCATATGAATTATAATCTTTTGGTAAAATCTGATGTTTCATGAAGTACTCCCCAGTTGGGCTATCTTTTTGAATGCTCCCTGCTGGAGAAATGTGATCTGTTGTAACCATATCACCTAATATCAACAAAGGTCTTGCATCTTTTATTTCTTTAAATCCCTCTGGCTCATCTGGCAAAGAGTCAAAAAATGGTGGTTTTTTTACATACGTTGAGCCTTTGTCCCAATTGTAAATACTGCTGTGATCAGTTTTAATTTTTTGCCATTGACTTGGTCCTTCAGAAACATTTGAATATCTATTAATAAACATCTCTGCGTTTAAAGATTTTTTTAAAGTATTTTCAATTTCATCATTTGAAGGCCATATATCTTTTAAATAAATGTCGTTGCCATCTTTATCTTTTCCTAACGAATCTTTGTATAAATCAAATTCCATATGACCGGCTAAGGCATAGGCAACAACTAAAGGCGGTGATGCCAAATAATTACCTTTGATATGTGGAGAAATTCTTCCTTCAAAGTTTCTATTACCTGACAAAACTGAGACTGCATAAATGTTTTCTTTTTGAATAGCCTGAACAATATTATCTGCTAATGGACCTGAGTTACCAATGCAAGTAGTGCATCCATAACCTACTAAATTAAAGCCTAATTTATCAAGATAAGTATTTAGTCCAGCTTTAGCCAAGTAATCTGTAACGACCTGCGACCCTGGCGCTAATGAAGTTTTAACCCATGGCTTAACCTCCAATCCAAACTCAACTGCTTTTTTAGCTAACAAACCTGCTCCAATTAAAACATTTGGGTTTGATGTATTTGTACAAGATGTTATTGCTGCAATAAGTATAGATCCATCTTTTATTTCAAAATCAGAGTTTAAAACCTTTGCAACTGTTTTTTCTTTTTTATTGGTTGCTTCCTCTAACACTTTTTTAAATGATGTTGGCGCATCTGTTAATAAAACTTTATCCTGAGGTCTTTTAGGTCCTGAGATAGTTGGTACAATTGAAGACATATCCAAGGTAAGTGTATCTGTAAAAACAATATCATTACTTGCCCATAGTCCCTGTTCTTTTGCATACTTCTCGACAATATCGACTGTGTGCTGATCTCTTCCTGAAAATTTTAAGTATTTTAAAGTCTCATCATCTATAGGGAAAAAACCGCAAGTTGCTCCATATTCAGGAGCCATATTTGCTATAGTTGCTCTGTCAGCAAGAGTTAAGTTTTTTAAACCTTCGCCGTAAAATTCAACAAATTTTCCAACAACCCCTTTGTCTCTTAACATCTTAACAACTGTTAAAACTAAGTCTGTTGCAGTAGTTCCTTCAGGCATTTTATTTTTAATTTCAAAACCTATTACTTCTGGAATTAACATTGATATAGGTTGGCCTAGCATTCCAGCTTCTGCTTCAATACCGCCAACACCCCAACCTAAAACTGATAATCCGTTAACCATTGTTGTATGACTATCTGTACCAACTAAAGTGTCAGGAAAAAGATAATTTTCACCTTTAAATGCCTCTGACCAAACTACTTTAGATAAATATTCTAAGTTTACCTGGTGACAAATTCCAGTTCCAGGAGGTACTATTCTAAAGTTATTAAAAGCTTGTTGTCCCCACTTTAAAAAAGAATACCTTTCTGCATTTCTTTCAAATTCGATATCTACGTTTTTCTCAAAAGAGTCTGCTTTGGCAGACTGATCAACTTGAACTGAGTGATCAATTACGAGATCAACTGAAGATAATGGATTAATTGTGTTGGGATCTTTATTTTTATCTTTAACTGCTTCTCTCATTGCAGCTAAGTCTGCAACTGCTGGAATTCCAGTGTAATCCTGAAGTAAAACTCTTGCAGGTCGATAAGCAATTTCTGTATTTGATTTTTTTGTCTTTAACCAATTTTTAATAGAATCTATTTGATTTTTGTTTACTGATAAATCATCCTCATATCTTAATAGGTTCTCTAAGAGAACTTTTAAGGATTTCGGGAGTTTTGATATACCGTCAAGGCCATTTTTTTCAGCCTCCATTAAAGAATAGAATTGGTAATCTTTGTTATTTATTGAAATTTTTTTAAGTGAATTATATGAATTTTTGTTTCCTGGGGTCATTTTATAAATAAAAAGTTATTATGCTTATTAAAAGAAGCAGTGACATAACATAATTAAAATAATTAATATATTTCTGATTTGTCGCAAATTTCCTTATAAATTTACCCATAAATGTCCAAAGAGTAATACTGGTTACTGAAACGATCAAAGCTAAAATAATAATTTGAGTCGTAAAATTTACAAAATTTTCACCAGGATCTAAATAAGTAGAAACAACGATAATTGATGCAATTAACCCCTTTGGATTTAAAAATTGAAAAACAAAAGTGTTTATAAATTTCACAGGATTTTTGTCTTTATTTTCTAAATTGGTAGATTTTGAAAATGAAATTTTATAAGCCAAATAAATTAAAAATAGTGTTCCTGAATATTTCAATATTTCTTGAATTAATGGATACAGTTTAAATATGTTGATTAACCCTAATGCAACACACAACAAAAGAAAAGGGAAACCCAAAGTAACACCGATTATAAGAGGAATAGTTCTCTTTATTCCAAAATTAAATCCAGAGTAAAATGCTATAAAATTATTTGGTCCAGGAGTAAATGCAGCTACAATTCCAAAAAGAGTGATAGATAAAATTTCTGGATGCATTTTCTATGCTATAGGAAGTCCATTCTCAGATTTTTGAGATGGGTGGACTAATATTACTTTTCCTTCTTTATCGATTGATCCAAGAATTAGTACTTGAGAGACTACTCCAGCAATATTTTTTTCTGGAAAATTACAAACTCCAATAACTTGTTTTCCTTTTAAATTTTCCTCATTATAATAATGAGTTATCTGAGCTGAAGATTGTTTAATTCCAATCTCATCACCAAAATCAACCTTAACAACTAATGATGGTTTTCTTGCTTTTTCATTTTTTTGAACCGAAATTACTGTTCCAACTCTAATATCAACTTTATCAAAAGTATCGTAGGTTATTTGTTCTTTCATATAATTAATATATAATGAAATCTAAATATGAGTACAGAAAATAATTTAAATGTTTTATTTAATAACACAGTAAAGATTTTAACAGACTTAATAGCCTTTAAAACAATTTCAGGAGAAGACAATAATTCTCTAATTGATTACTGTGATAATATATTAAAAAAACTGGGTGCCACTTCTTTTAGAACTTTTGATGAAGATAAAAAAAGAGTTAATTTATTTGCAACAATTAAATCTAAAAAAACTAGTAATAAAAAACCTATAATTCTATCTGGACATACGGATGTTGTACCTGTGTCTAAAGGTTGGTCAACAGATCCGTTTAAGGCAATAATAAAAGGAGACAAACTTTATGGGAGAGGGTCATGTGACATGAAAGGGTTTATTGCGTGCACATTAGCTTTTGCACCAATTTATTCAAAAGCTAACCTTGATAGAGATATTCATTTTTCTTTCACTTTTGATGAAGAAACTGCATGCCAAGGAGCCCCCATTCTCATAAAGGAATTAAAAAAAAGAGAAATTAAAGATGGAATTTGCATTGTTGGAGAGCCTACAAATATGAAAATTATTGATGCTCACAAAGGATGTTACGAATACACCACTTATTTTAAAGGTTTAGCAGGTCATAGTTCAACTCCACATAAAGGTGTAAGTGCTGTTGAATATGCTTCAAGATATGTAAATAAATTAATTGAATTAAGGAGTAAACTTAAAGATAGAGCCCCAAAAGACTCTATATTTGATCCTCCTCATTCAACTCTTTCAATAGGGGGAATTTTTGGTGGTATTGCTCACAACGTGATTGCAGATAAATGTCATGTAAATTGGGAAACAAGACCAGTGGTTAAAGAAGATGCAGTATTTTTAAACCAGGAATTAGATAAATATGCAACTGAAGTTTTATTACCAGAAATGAAAAAAGTTTTTTCTAACTCTTCTATTGAAAAAAAAGTTATCGGAGAAATAATTGGATTTGATCGTAAAGATAAATCTGATGCTTGTGAATTAATTTCAAGTTTAACAGGCGATAACTCAAGACAGGTTGTTTCTTTTGGAACTGAGGCAGGTTTGTTTCAAGAAATAGGGATTAGTACAGTTGTTTGTGGACCGGGTTCTATTGAACAAGCACACAAAATTGATGAATTTATAATATTGGATGAATTAAAAAAGTGTTTGAAGTTGCTTGAAGGGATTAAAGAAAAATCTTCTTTAAATTAACTCCAACCACCTACTGATTTTACTTCCAAGAATTCTAATAAACCTTCTTTACCTGCTTCTCTTCCAATACCAGAATGCTTAAATCCACCAAAGGGAGCGTCTACTGCAATACCAGCACCATTTACATCTACCATTCCAGATCTTAGTTTTCTAGCAAGTCTTCTGATTTTTTCAGAGTCTTTACTTTGAATATAATTTGTTAAACCATAATCAGTATCATTAGCAATTTCTATTGCTTCTTCCTCAGTTTCAAATGGTATTACTGATAAAACTGGACCAAATATTTCTGTTCGGGCAATTTCCATTTGATTATTGACATCTGCAAATACAGTCGGTTTTACATAATAACCATCAACTATACCATCTGGTTTTCCTATACCACCAGCAACTAATTTTGCACCTTCGTCTATTCCTTTTTGGATTAACGTTTGAATTTTATTAAATTGTGTTTCAGAAATAACAGGTCCTATGTGTTCACCCTCTTTTTTTGGATCATCTACTTTAAATTCATTAGTGTATTTTTTTAGTCTTTCTATTGCTTCACCATACATAGATTTTTCAACCAACATTCTTGTTGGAGCATTGCAAGATTGACCTGAATTTCTAAAACATCTTAAAGCACCTCTTTCAATGGCCTCTGGATCTGCATCTTTAAAGATAATATTTGCTCCCTTGCCACCTAATTCTAAACTCACTCTTTTAAAATCTTTTGCTGCATTTTGAGATATTAATGCACCTGCTCTAGTTGATCCTGTGAATGATATCATATTTATATCTGGATGACTTGTTAAAGCATCACCAGTTATCGCACCATCTCCATTTACTAAGTTAAACACTCCTTTTGGAAATTTTGCTTCATGAATTAGTTCTGCTAGTATCATTGCTGAAAGTGGTGCTAATTCTGATGGTTTTAAAATCATAGTACAGCCAGATGCTAAAGCTGGAATTACTTTTAAAGTGACCTGGTTCATTGGCCAGTTCCAAGGAGTAATTAACGCACAAACTCCTTTTGGCTCATATATTAATCTTTGATTTTTCGCATGCTCACCTAATGGCTTTTCAAATTCAAACTCTTTTAAATATCTTATAAAAGATTTTGTATGACTTGCGCCAGTTCCTGTTTGAAGTTTTGATGCAAAATCCTTCGGTGCTCCCATTTCTTGAATAATGGCGTCGGTTATATCGTTCCATCTTTTTTTATATAAAGTGTAAAATGTTTCCAGTAGAGCAATTCTATCCTCTCTTGTTGAATATCCCCAAGTTTTAAATGCTTCTTTTGCAGAAAGCACTGCATCATTAACATCATCTTTACTTCCAAGTGAAATTACTGCGCAAGCTTTTTCTGTCGCTGGATTGATTACTTCAATATCGCTCGGTTTTTTTGGAGCAACCCACGAACCGTTTATATAAAAATTTCTTTTTTCTAACATTTGAGAAAACTATCCTCTCTTTATGTTTTTGCAAACAAATTAGTTAATTCATACACTATTGTTGCTGCAGCCAGAGAGGTAACTTCTGCATGGTCGTAAGCTGGTGAAACCTCTACAACATCAGCTGACACAAGATTCAAACCTGATAAGCCTCTTAAAACATTTACCATTTCTCTAGTTGTCATTCCTGCAATTTCAGGTGTACCTGTTCCAGGAGCAAAAGCAGGATCCAACACATCAATATCAATTGAAAGGTATAACGGATTATCTCCAACTCTTTTTCTAATTCTTTCAGCTATTTTATCTGTTCCTTCAATTTGAAATTCATCACAATGAATTATTTTAAAACCAAAACTTTCATCATTTTTTATATCATCTCTGCTATAGAGTGGCCCTCGAATACCAACATGCATTGAGGCATCATCTAAAAATAATCCTTCTTCTCTAGCTCTTCTAAATGGAGTTCCATGTGTATAAGGTGCACCAAAGTATGTGTCCCATGTATCTAGATGAGCATCAAAATGTACTAGAGAGACTGGACCATTATTTTTTTTATTTATTGCTCTTAACAAGGGTACAGCAATTGTGTGATCTCCACCTAGGCTAATTATACCACCTACTTTTTTTAATAAATCTGTAGCTCCTACTTCAATTTGATTTATTGCTTCATCGATACTAAATGGGTTGCACGCTATATCACCGGCATCAGCTATCTGTTGAACTTTAAAAGGCTCGACATCATAGCTTGGATGATAATTTGTTCTTAAATGTCTTGAGGCTTGACGAATACTTTGTGGCCCAAATCTCGCTCCAGGTCTATAACTTGTTCCTGCATCAAAAGGTACACCCACTATTGCAACATCGCAGCTTTCAACATCTCTTAACTCAGGTAATCTAGCAAATGTAGATGGACCCGCATATCTTGGAACTTTTGTACCGCTTACCGGTTGAATTGGATTTTTATTTTTTTCTTTTTTCATTTTATTCTAAAACTAAGTTAATATTATCCAGCTTAATTCGTCTATAATAATCTAATGAAATATATAATTTCTATAATAATAATATTTAATATTTCAGTAGTAAATGCGAATGAAATTTTTAATCTGTTAAAAATCCCTAATTTAGAAATCTATAATACAAACAGTTTAAATGGATTAAAATATTTATATGCTAAGAATAACTTTAAAATAGGATTAAAAAAAAATATTTCTTGTAATAAATCAGAAAAAAAAGAATTAGATAAAAAATATCCAATTATTGAAAAAAATTTAAACAAATATAAAGCAGATTTTTTAATTAAGAATAATCTAAAATTCATTATTTTATGTGAAAATCTGACTGTTTCCTCGATTAACACTGGAGGAATACCTAACATTCTTAAAAGGTCATTAATCTTAGATATTAATTTCAATCAAAAACACTTTGAAAGAATGATCCACCATGAATTCTTTCATATGATACAAGCAAAGCATAACATGATATTTGATGAAACTTTGTGGTCTAAATTCAATAGAACATCTTTTAAATATGCAGAATGTTCAACTTGTTCAGATCGTACTGATCTTAGTATATATGAAAATACAGATGGATTTTTAACAGAATATTCAAAATCTATTCCTTCAGAGGATATGGCTGAAATTTTTTCCTTTATTATGACCAACAAAGAATTAGTAGAAAAAAAAATTGAGAATGATTTAATTTTAAAAAATAAAGTCAAATATTTACAAAAAAATTTAAAATTGATTGATAATAACTTCATGTTTTAATGATTAAAAAAATTAAATCATCATTATCTGAAAAAATATTATTTACCTTTCTAATTTCATTAGCAATTTTTACTTTTGGTTCTTTTTATTTGATAAAAAATAAATGTTTGTTTGTAAAAGGACTTGATTTAGATGAACTAAAAATTATTGATCCAAAAAATTTAGCTATTATGGATGTTGAGTGTGGACAAGTTGCAATTGAACTTTATCCTGAAGTTTCACCTAAATCGGTTGAAAGATTTAAATATTTTGTTAATACAGGTTTGTATAATAATTCATCATTTTATCGTGTTATAGAAAATACTTTGGTTCAAGCAGGTGATCTTGAGTTTGGTTATCATGATAACATAAACTATTTTAAAATTGGAAGTGGTAAGTCTAAGCTTGGTAAATTAAAATCAGAATTAAGTAATGATTACGAATTTAAGGCAGGAACTGTTGCTATGGCCAGAGGAGAATTTGATACTGAGGATAGTGAATTCTTTATTATCTTAAAAGATATTCCTTTATACCAAGGAGAATATACACCGGTTGGTAAAGTAATCTTTGGCTTGGATGCTTTAAAAAAAATTAAAGTTGGTAATAAATCAGATTATGTATTACGGCCTGATTATATTAAAGAATTTCAATTATTAGAAAACTAATTAACTAAAGGTTTTCCAGTTGCAAGCGTATGCTTTATTCTTTCCTGAGTTTTAGGGGTTTCAATAAGCTTCATAAAAGCATCTAGCTCTAATTTAAACAAATCGTCTTCTGAAAGTTGTTTGTCTATTGATGTATCTCCACCACTTAGCACATATGCTAATTCTTTAGCAACTACCATGCCGTGGTCTAGTATAACTTTATCATTGTAAAGTTTATCTAAAACTTTGTGCATTTCGCCTCTAACACTCTCACCTGGCAAATTAAATACTAATTCGGATGGCGATTTAAAATCTTGGTTTTCATCTAAAATTTGTTTTGATGCTTCGAGTAAACTATTTCTATTCATTATTTTTTTGTCTTCTGGCTTAAGGTATTTTAAAGGTTCTGCCTCTACAGGTGAAGTTGCTGTCCTACCATAACCAATAATGTCAAAAACTTTTAATGGAGCAAAATGAGGATCTTGTTTACTTTCTTCTGTATTCTGCCATCTTGCCAACATTTCTTTACAACCACCACCAGCTGGTATTAATCCTACTATTGTCTCAACTAAACCAATTACAATATTTGTGTGTGATGCAACAAAATTACTTTGCACAAGAACTTCAAAGCCTCCTCCTAAAGTTAAACCTGATGGCGCAGATATCACTGGATATTTTGAATACTTAAGCTCTTTACACGTTTCTTGGAAATATTTAATAAATCTTTCAATAGAATTAATATCACCCTTATTTGCAAAATCCATCGTATAACTTAAATTTACTCCTGCAGAGAATTGCATACTTTCATTAATAATAATTAAAGGTTTATCTGTTGCTTTTTTTAAAGCATCCATAGAATTATAATCTAGAGCGTTTGCTTTTGTTGTAAACTCAACAATATTATAGTCTTTAAATTTATAAATTTGGGCAGAGCTATTTCCATCGATGCTTTGAGCCTTTCTCTTAACTTTACCTAAAGTTTCAATTTTTGTATATTTTTGTCTTTCTCCATAAAAATTTTCATTTTTTGATTTTGCAAGATTTTCTAAAAATTTATTTCCCTTATAATTGTCTATTTTGTGAAAAAAATTTTCTACTCCAATTTCCTCCAGCATTTCGAATGGTCCTTTAGACCAATTAAAACCAAGTCTCATTGCTTCATCAATATCGTTAAATTCATCTGTAATTTCATTTACCAACGATGATGCATATTTGATTATTTTTGAAATTACTGACCAAGCATATTCACCATGTTTGTCATCTCTATTAATTAATTTTTTAAGATCAACTTTTTCAGATTTAATATCAATTTTTTTGCTAGGTGAATAATCTCCTGTTTCAAGATTTAGGGCCTCTAAAATTTTTGTACCCCCATCTTTATTTATTCTATAAAAGCCACCTTTACCTTTTCGACCAGTATAACCAGTTTCAATTAGTTTTTTAATTAGAGGAATTTCTTGTGCAACTTCATGAAATTTGTCAGTTTCAGGTAACTCTTTTATAAAACTTTTTAATACATCGGCCATTAAATCAATTCCAATTAAATCATAAAGTCCAAAAACTCCTGTTTTAGGAATTCCCATTGGTCTTCCAAAAATTGCGTCAGCTTCTTCAACAGTTAATTTCATTTTGAAAGCCTCAGTCATTGCTATTTGCATAGCATATACACCAACCCTATTTCCTAAAAAACCTGGAGTATCGTTACATACTATGGCCCCTTTACCAAGCTCAATCTCACAAAATTTTTGAAGTGCATTTATTTTTTCTAAATCATTATTCTCATTTTTAACAATTTCTAACAAGCCCATATATCGAACAGGATTAAAGAAGTGTGTAATACAAAAGTCTTTTTTTTGGTCGTTGGTTAAATTCTGCGAAAGTACTTTAATTGGAATTGAGGATGTGTTTGAGGAGACTATAGCACCATCTTTTCTAGACTTAAATATTTTATCATATATCTGATGCTTTATATCTATACGTTCAACAACTGCTTCAACTATCCAATCGGCTTCTTTAACGATATCAAAATTATCAGTAATATTTCCTACTTTAATGTTATTAATTTGAGATTTGTCTATCAGTAATGGTGGTCTTGATTTAAAAATTTTATCTCTAGCATTTGTGCTTATTTCAGTGGTTAAATCTAGTAAAGTTACAGGAACATTTGCATTACATAAATGAGCAGCAATCCCACTACCCATAGTGCCTGATCCAATAATAACTACTTTTTTGATTTCCACACTAAGTTCTATATATGAAAAGTTTATTTAGGTAAATTATCTATTTATTCCTCTTAATCTCTCAGATCTTCTTCTTAATAATTCTGCTGTGACCAAAATCAAGGTAGATAAAATAATTAAACATGTTGCAACTGCGAGAATAGTTGGACTTAGCTGCTCTCTTAAACCTGTCCACATTTGAACTGGAATAGTTGTATTCTCCAATCCTGCCAAAAATAATACAACAACCACTTCATCAAATGATGTAACAAACGCAAACAATCCTCCTGAAATTACACCTGGAAGTATTAGAGGTAATGTAATTTTCATAAATGTATTAACTGGGTTACTACCTAAACTTGATGCTGCTCGTGTAACGCTATGATCAAAACCTGATAAAGTTGCAGTTACAGTTATTACCACAAAGGGGGTACCTAATATAATATGTGCCATAACTATTCCTGTATGTGTTGCCGCTAAACCAACCTTTGCCATAAAAAAGAAAATTGCTACTCCGGATATAATTAATGGCACAATCATTGGTGAGATTAAAACTGCCATAATCAAACCTTTGTATGGCATATGTCTACTACTAAGTCCTAAAGCAGCTAATGTTCCTAAAACTATTGATCCAATTGTAGCAAATATTGCAATTATAAAACTATTTTTTGCAGCTAGTCCCCATGGATTTTTAGTTCCATAAACCATTTCATGATACCATCTAAAAGAGAAAGCATCAGGATCAAGTCTTTTCATTCCCTCAGAAAAAACTAAAAACTCTTCTGCATTAAATGATAATGGAAAAATTACAAATAAAGGTGCAATCAAAAAGAAAAATACAAAAGTACAAATTGCAATATAAAAATAATGCCAAATTCTATATCGTGTTTCTGTATAACTTGGTAAAGCCATAATTAACCTAATTTAATATTATCTACTCCTACTAACTTGTTATAAATCCAATAAATTACTAAAACTCCTGATAGCAACATTAAACCCATTGCTGATGCAAAACTCCAGTCTAATGTAGTTTTCATATGATACGCAATTTGGTTACTAATTAATGTACCAGAGGCACCTCCAACTAATGCTGGAGTAATATAGTATCCAATCGCAAGTATAAATACTAACAAACATCCTGCACCAATACCTGGAATAGTAAGTGGGAAATAAACTTTCCAAAAAGCAACGAATGGCGTTCCACCCAAAGATTTTCCTGCTCTCATTAAGCTTGGTGATATTGTTTTCATAACGCTATAAAGTGGGAGAACCATAAATGGCAATAATATTTGAGTCATTGCAACATAGGTTCCGACTTTATTGTACATCATCTCTGGTCTACTATCGTCTGCAACAAGACCAATCATGACAAAGAAATCATTAACTACTCCCTGCTGTTGCAACAAAATCATCCAACTTGCAGTTCTCACCAATAAAGATGTCCAAAAGGGTAGCAGAACACATATCATTAAAAGATTGCTGTATTTCATCGGCAATGTTGCAAGTAAATGAGCTATTGGATAACCCATTAAAAAACAAAAAATAGTTACAAACAAAGCAATTTCTAACGTTCTTAGCCAAAGTATTCTATGTATTCTTCTATCCTCATCTACTTGGGCAATACTTCCATCTGCAGCAAAGTACATATCTACACCTTTTAAATATTTTACCATGGTATACGGAGGTGCAGTTCTTTTAATCGCTTGCCAATACTCTACATCTCTCCATCTTTTATGAACTTTCATAATTTGTTCTTTAATACTTTGACTTTCATCAATTTTATTTCGTTTGATTTGTCTCATTAATTTTTTGGTGATGGAGTTAAAACCGTTTTTTTCTTTATTTAATCTTTGACCAAGTTTTCCCTGTGTTTGGTTTTCAATCAAAACTTTGTAGTCTGAATAAAAACCAGCAAAAACATCTTCAGGAGGCAGTTCTTTTCCATCCCATTTTTCCATCGCTTTAAAAGTTTTAGGAAGCATATTCGTAATCATTTTATCATCTACACTTCTAGTAAACATTTCTCCGATTGGAAAAACGTAAGTTATGAATAGAAATAATAGTAATGGAGCAACAAGAAGAAATGCTTTAATTTTATTTTTCTTTTCTGCTTTTTTTAAACTGACTTCAAGTGGAATTCCATCAGTGGTTAAAATCTGTTTAGTTTCTGAGCTCATAAAAAAAGGGCGGTTAGTTAATAACCGCCCTAAATATATTATATTAATTCAGTGTTTAAAACTGAAATTATAGGCCTGCTTTCATTGCTTCCCATTTTTCACCAATCTCTGTTCCATTATCTGCCCAGTAGAAAGGATCAACTAAGAAATATTTCTTAGTATTTGCAGGAGCTGTTGGCATTTGTGGCATCATTTCAGTCTTACCATCTTTGTACCAAGGCTCATTAGCTTTGATAATATCTAGAGATGATAATCTGTATGGCGCATATGCAATGTACTTAGCACTACCAGCTAACATTTCAGTGTTAGTCATCATAGCTAAAGCTTTTTTAGCGTTTGCTTCATCTGGTCCACCTTTAACTAATGCAAAGTACTCATAGTCAAGACCTTGACCGTGCCATACTTGCTTAATTGGAGCACCTTCGCCTACTTCAGCGTTAAAGAATCTTCCGTTCCAACCAGTTGCCATAACAACTTCACCAGCAACTAATAGTTCTGGTGGTTGAGCACCTGCAGACCAGAACACACATCCACCATTTGGATCTGTACATAATTCTTTAATTTTATTCATAGCTCTATCAACACCACCTTCTTCTTCAAGTCTTTTATAAAGTAGCTCTCCACCTTTACCCATGTTTACTCCATCGGCTGCTAAAGCTATTTCAAGGTTTGTTAGTGCACTTTTGTAGATTGCTCTTTTACCTGGAAATTTTTTAGTGTTAAAGAAGTCTTGAATTGTTTTAGGTTCTTTTCCACCAAATGCTCTTGTATCAAAAGCATAATTCCAAGAGTACAGAATATTACCTACTGCACATTCACTTGGCATTGGAGCAAAAAAGTCTTCACTTGCAGGTGTTCCATCTGGAGCTGCTGGGAAGTCTTTGTCAAAATCAAATTTAACAAATATACCTTCGTCACATCCGTTAATAGTATCAAATGCAAACACATCGATAATATCCCATGTTATAGCGCCCGCTTCTTTTTGTGCTTTAATTTCTGATAGTCCCCCAGAATAGTCAACCCAGTTGATATCTATACCTAGAGCTGCTGCTGTTGGATCACCATACCCTTGTTTTTGAGAATCTGTGTAAGCTCCACCCCAAGATGCTACAGTAACAGCAAAGGCTGAAGAAGTTACAGATACAACAAAAGAAAGAGCAAGTATCAATTTACTTAATTTTCTCATTATTCCTCCGTTTAAACGTTTAATATAAATTAATTTATATAAGTAAATTACACCAAAATGACTATTAAGAGTCAACAGCTTATAATGTTCTTATTATTGTTATACCTTAATATATTGATTGTTTATTTTGGGTCTAAAGCTCTAGCGTCAGAACTGTTCCAGCCAATTTTTATATCTTGTTTGACCTTAAGTTCTAGATTGGAAGTGCTGTTTGGTACTTTTAAAATAAATTCTGGATTTCCTAATAAATTAATTCGAACTCTTGTATGATCTCCATGATAAATTACCTCTTCTATCTTGCCACTAAACATATTATCCATTTTTTCACTTGGCTCAATTAATGCTCTCTCTGGTCTTAGTGAAACAGTTGTTTTTTCTCCTTTGGATTTTACTGAAATTGCATTCGCTAATATTTCAGCATTGGATAGCTTAACTTTACATTCATCTCCCGAAATTTCCGCTACCTCTCCATTAAAAGTATTATTTTCACCTATAAATTCTGCTACAAATGAATTTACTGGTTTTTCATATAGTTCTGCTGGATTAGATAGTTGTTGAACTTTTCCATCATTAAACACAGCAATTCTGTTCGACATAGTGAGAGCTTCACTTTGGTCATGTGTAACGTAAACTACAGTTACTCCAATACTTTCATGAATATGTTTAATTTCATATTGCATACTCTCTCTTAAATTTTTATCCAAAGCACCTAATGGTTCATCCATTAAAACTACTGCCGGATCAAAAACTAAAGCTCTTGCTACGGCTACCCTTTGTTGTTGTCCTCCTGAAAGTTGTCCTGGCATTCTTGTTTCAAATCCATTTAGTGAAACCATTGATAAAGCTTTATCAACCTTTTTATCAATTTCATCTTTTTCCATTTTTCTTACTCTTAAAGGAAAAGCTAAATTTTCATAAACTGTCATGTGTGGAAAAAGTGCATAATTTTGAAATACCATTCCAATTCCCCTTTTGTGAGGAGGTATGTTAGAAATTATATTTCCATCCAATAAAATTTCACCATTTGTAGGAGTTTCAAAACCTGCAAGCATCATCAGACAAGTTGTTTTACCAGATCCGGATGGACCAAGCATGGTAATGAATTCACCTTCAGCAATATCTAATTGAAGATCTTTAACAACTAAAACTTTCCCATCATAACTTTTGTCAACTTTATCAAATTTAACAAATTCTGGATTTTTAGACATAAAGGTGAATATAAAACATTTGTGGTAATAGAATTCAATAGCTAATTAACTCTTTATATGAAGTTCTTTTGGGAAATTACAGAATAAATCAGAACCATTCTTAGTTACTCTAATTGCTTCAGAAGCTTCTACCCCCCAATCACCAAATTGCATCACTGCAATCATATGAAAACAGACATTAGGCTCAAGAACAGTCATATCCCCTTTGTAAATATTTAGAGTATGTTCGCCCCAATCTGGAGGATAGCCAATTCCAATCGAATATCCTGTTCTAGATTTTTTTTCTATTCCATATTTATCTAAAATTTTCCAAAATGCCTGAGCAACATCATTGGCAGTATTTCCAGGTTTGATCACACTAATACCAGAATTCAAAGCCTCAATAGTTTTGTTCATAGTATCTATTTTTTTTTGATCAGGTTTTCCTAATAAAACTGTTCGAGCCATTGGAGCATGATATCTTTTATAAGTTCCTGATAACTCAATAATTGTTGCCTCTCCTTCAACAAATTTATCTTGGCTAGCAGTCAAATGAGATGCTGACGTTCCTTTTCCTGTTGGTACTAATGTTGCAATACTTGCATATTCTCCTCCAAATTCCTCTGTACCATAAAATAATGATTTTTGGATTTCTCCAACAGCATCACACTGCCTCACACCAGGATTAATTACCTCCATTGCAGTTTTCATTCCCTTTTCAGAAATTTTTGCAGCAGATTTCATATAAGTAATTTCAGTATCTGATTTTACCAGCCTTGCCCAATTAACAAGACGATCACTATCTTTCAATTTGGCGTTAGGAAGTCCTGATTTAATTTTTTCGTAACAAAACGCAGTGAAATAATGTGCATCCATCTCCAAACCAATTGATAGCTTATCCCACTTTCTCTCTTTAATAATGTTTACTAAGTAATCATAAGGATGTTTTGGCCAGGTATGAATATAAGACTCGTCGTAAGCTATTATGTTCTCATTTTTTAAATAAGTTTTTAAGTAAGCTCCCCCTGCATCTTGAGCTCTTACGAAGCACAGTGGTTCTTCTGCATTAATATGCACAATAGCGCACTGTGCATAATAAAACGACCAAGCATCATAACCTGTTAAATAATTAAGGTTATTGGTGTCATGAGAGATTAAAAGTTCAATGCCTTTTTCTTGCATCATGTGTTGAACTTTCTTTAGTCTCTGTTTGTATTCTTCTTTTGTAAAATACATTAATTTATTTGGAATAATTTACCAAATCCCTCTACTGAATTATTTTTATTTATTTTAACAAGGGTATCCCAAATTAATGCCTGATTGCTAGACAATACTATTGTATTTAATTTTTTTTCTAATTTATCAATGATGGGTAAAACTGGAAGAGCTGTACATGAAACAAACAGAGCATCTGCATTATTTAATTCAATGTTAGATAATACTTCATACAGATAATTTTGATCAACTTTACCAATATCAAGATCAGATTCGATATCAAAATATGCATTAGATGTAATATCAAAACCCTCGCTTTTAAAATACTTCAAAACCTCATCATTTAATTTCTTACTATAAGGTGTAAATAAACATATTTTATTAATGTTCATTTTTTTTAGTGCTGTAATTGCAGCTGTGCTTGGTGTGGTCACATCTGCTTTTGGTTTTGCTGCCTTTACCTTTTTTTCAATTGATGCATGTCCAGCAGCAATAGTTCCTGAAGTACAACCATAAACTACACAGTCTAGATCTTGATTAGGTAAAATATCTTTTGTAACCTCCGTTACTTTTTCTGACATTTTAATTAAGTTTTCCTTTGTTAAAGGATTGTAACTTTCAATTCGATTTACGAAAAAATCTATATCTCTATCTTTAAATATATTTATAAAATCCTTTTCAATCATAAAGTCGCTTGCAAGTGCTATTAGCCCAACTCTCGGATTTGATTTACTGACATATTTAGGATCTATTTTTGTTGAATTCATATTTTAAAAAGTGAATATATCAGAAGTTCTTTAATAATCATTAATATTAAAAATAACGATATGAATATAAAAGACACTTTTGTTGCATCTTTAGTTCCTATATTTTTAGGTTTCGGTTTCGTTATTGCAAAGCCTGCATTTGAATCTTTTCCACCAGTTTTATTGATGGGATTAAGATTTATGTTTGCTGCATCTATTTTGATTTGGTGGTTTCCAATACCTAAAGGTTACTTAAAAAAAATATTTATAGCATCTTTCATAGCAAACACATTGCAGTATAGTATAACTTACTCTGGCTTAAATTTGATTGACGCCTCGGCTGCAGTTCTTCTTGTTCAAACAGAGGTTCCATTTGGAGTTATATTTGCCTATTTTATGCTACAAGAAAAACCAACAATAAGAGCTTTGATTGGTATAAGTATCGCTTTTGTTGGTGTTTATATTTTAACAGGATCTCCTAATTTAGATGGAAAGTTTATTGGTATTGGTCTTACTATCTTAGGTTCAGCAACTTGGGCGCTTGGTCAAGTATTGGTTAAACCACTGAGTAAAGAAATTAATCCTTTGGCTTTGGTTGCGTGGTTAGCATTATTTTCAGCACCTGTTTTAATAGTTTTCTCTGCAATACTTGATGGAAATACAATTAATTATTTAAGCAATGCTAAATTTGAACATTGGATTATTGCAATTTATATTGGTTTCATAATGCAGCCTATTACTTATGGTTGCTTCTATTATGTTTTAAAAAATAATCCTTTATACAAAGTACTTCCAATTGTAACTATGGGTATTCCACCAACAGGATTGTTGGCAGCTATTTTTCTACTTGGAGAAAAACCAACTCAAGAATTATTTATCGGTGGAGCAATAATTATAATTGGGGTAATTTTAATTGTTTTTAAAAAAAATAAAAAAGAAGAGAATTAATTTAAGCTATTTTTAAATGTTATTAAAAAGTTTTTCAGTTAAACAAGAGTGGGTTGACTATAATGACCATATGAATATGGCTTACTATGTTCTAATTTTTGATCAAGCGTTGGAAGTTGCACTTGAAAAATTTAAAATGGGAGAAAGTGCAGCAAAAGATTTAAATAGAAGCACTATGGTAGTTGAAACAAACACTAAATATTTAAATGAAATAAAGCAAGGTGAAGAAGTTGATGTTCATATGACTTATTTTGATCATGACAAGAAAAGGCTTCATTTAAAAATGGAAATGATTGAAAAAAGTAAAAAAAAAATATCAGCAACTATAGAGTGGATATCTCTCTATATAGATTTAAGTCAGAGGAAAGTTACTGAATTTGAGGAAGAAAAGTTAAAATTAATGGATAAGTTTATTAAGGATAATAGAACAAAATTTTCATCTAATGATCTTCTTTTTTCTTCAAAGTTAAAGAAATAATTAAATATTACAAATTCTAATAATTTGATATAGGTGCCCAATGAACACCAATAATAATCCTAAAGGTATTGTTTTAATTGTTACTGCAATGACATTTTTTTCAATGCAGGATGCGCTGATTAAATTTATTTATGAACAAGCATCACTTTATGAAATTTTTTTTGGAAGATATTTTGTTGCAGCCATTTTACTGTTTGGATATATAAAATTTAGAAACCAGAAAGTTTCACTAAAGACTTACTATCCTTCTTTAACAATATTAAGAGTTGTATTACACTTTATAGCGTTTTCTGCTTTTTTTATTTCTCTAACATATATGCCGTTAGCAACCGCTAATGCACTTTTTTTTTCCTCTCCATTTTTTGTATCAATTTTTGCAAAAGTATTTTTAAAAGAATTTATTGGTATTAGAAGATGGTCTGCAATTATATTTGGCTTTATTGGAGTTTATATAGTTTTGGATCCTGATTTTTCTAATTTTGAATATAAAAATTTATTACCAGTTTTTTCTGCTTTTTTTTATGCAGCTTCTATGACTATTACAAAATATACCTCTGACAGAGATGACGTTAATACACAATTATTTTATTTTTATCTTATTGCTATAGCCTTGTGTGTAATAATTTTTATTTTTATGGGGAATGGCCAGTTTAATAATTCGAATTTTGACTCAACAACTCAGTTTATCTTCAGAGAATGGTTTTCAAATATTGAGTATACTTGGAAGTTTATTTTGTTTTTTGGTTTTGTTGCTTCTATTGCATTTGTATGCATTTTTTCTGCTTATATTGTTGCGTCTCCATCTGTAGTATCGTTATTTGAATATTCTTTAATTATTATGTCTATGATACCAGGGTTTTTATTATTCAATGAAATTCCATCTTTAAGAACATTTTTAGGTGTTGCTTGTATTATAGCTGCTGGGATTTATATTTATGTGAGGGAAAAAGCTAGAGATCAATATATTGCTACAAAAACACCTTTAAGAAGATCATAAAATTATATTGAAACTCTACTTCACTAATAATAAGGTTCAAATATAGAACGATACATAACTCGTCGTTAAATTCATATTTACGAAAGTGGGATCAATCGTCTTAGATTTAATTATTTAAGGAGGTTCGAATGAAATTTGGATATTTTTGCAACACCACCAACTGGGATCATAAACCCTATAAACAATTACTAGATGAAACAAAAGAGATAACAACTTATTGTGATAAAAATAATTGGGACTCTATTTGGTATACCGAGCATCATTTTAATCATGAAGGTATGGAGTCGTGCACTAATCCATTAATGATGGGTGTTGATGCGGCTGCTAGAACTAAACAAATAAAAATTGGACAAGCATGCAATGTTATTACTTTTCATAACCCTTTAAGACTGGCTGAAGACATTGCTTTATTAGATCAATTGTCAAATGGAAGAGCTCTAGTTGGTATTGGAAGAGGAATTTATGGGAGAGAGGCAATGAATTTAAATAAAGAAGCCGATCTAAAGGACCAAGCAAAAAATTTTAGACTGTTTGAAGAATCTCTTACAATAATGAAAAAAGCATGGACTGAGGATTTTTTTAGTCATAAAGGTGAATTCTATACTTATCCATCACCAAATTTTGTTTGGCAACACGATATGAGTCCTCCAAACAAAGAATTTGTGGATATTGAAACAAACGAGATGAAAAAAATAAGTGTAGTTCCAAAACCTAAACAAAGCCCCCACCCACCAATTTGGCAAGTAGTAGATGGAGCAAGATCAATTGAATGGGCTGCACAAAATGGTTTGAACACTATTATGTGGATACCTACTGTTAAAGCTCTTAAAAAAAGATTTGAGATATTCAGAGATGCAAAGTCAAAAACAGAGAATAGAGAAGTTCCCTTAGGTGAAGGTATATCTTTAGTTAGAGATATGTTTGTTGCAGAAACAATGGAAGAAGCAGAAAAATTAGCAGGTGAACATATTATAAATTATATGAGATGGGTCTGTCATTGGCGAGGGTTGGGCAATCATATGGACCCAGGGGAAGAATTGCCAGAAACAAAACACAAATTAGATTTATTAAATTATGAATTTTTACATAAAAGAAATTTATTATTTGGTACTCCAGACTATGTTGTTAATAAAATTAATGAACTAAAATCAGAGTTGAATTTACAAAATCTACAAGTTTGGTCTAACTTTCCTGGAATAGACCATGAAGCTTGTATGAGAAGTATTAAATTATTTAATGATGAAGTAATTCCAAAAATAAATTTAGACAGTTCTAATATAGAAAAAGCAAGTTAATGAATTTAGAAATAAGAAAGTTTACAAAATTTGTAGACAAAACTTTTATTGAGGGTGGGAAAAAAGCTAAGGAGCCAGTTTTATTAGTTTCTGTAGCTGTAGTTTTTAAAAATCCATGGCACGGGCAAGGATTTGTTGAAGACCTTAGACCAACTATTTTAGACTTAGCTCCTAAACTTGGGGATATGCTTGTACCTGAATTAATTAAAGAGATGGAGTCTCCTGATAAAATACTGGCATATGGAAAAGCTGGAATTGTTGGATTAAATGGAGAGATAGAACATGCATCAGCATTTATACACACATTAAGATTTGGGAATAAATTTAGAGATGCTGTTGGTGGCACATCTTATTTAAGTTTTACAAATACAAGAGGGCCAGCTGGCTCGAAAATATCAATTCCAATGATGCACAAAACAGATTCTGGTTTAAGACCATATTATTTAACTCATGAGTTCACAATTCACGACGCACCATTTGACGACGAAGTTGTAATAGCTATAGGAGGCGCTTCAAGTGGAAGAGCTCACGCAAGAACAGGTGATAGATACCAAGATATGAAAGAGATGGGCATTAAAAATTAAAAAATGTCTTATAATTTTGATAGAAGTCAAAATCATTATTATTTTAATAATAAAAATTCGGTTCCAATAATTTTTATACACGGACTTGGATTAAATCAATCAATGTGGAAACCCCAAATTGATTTTTTTAAAAATAACTCTTTAGTAACATATGATCTTTTGGGCCACGGCAAGACCCCTTTTAGCGAAAATATACTAACAATGAAAAAACTTGCTGGCCAATTATTAGTTTTGATTGAGAATTTGAAAATAGATAAATTTCATTTAATTGGTTTTTCTATCGGAGCTTTAGTTTCAATTGAGTTTGCTACAAACTATGAAAAATATTTAAATTCTTTAACTTTAATTTCTACAACTTACAAAAGGTCAAAAGATGAAAGGCAAAAAGTAATTGATAGGGTAAATTTAGCAAAAAATAATATGCCTATTTCTAAAATGGCAATGAAAAGATGGTTCTCTGACGACTATCTTAAAAAAAATCCTGAACTATATGAAAAATTCCTAGTAACTCTAAATAAAGAGGGAGTTGACCAAGAAAATTTTATTAAAGCTTACGAATTATTTGCAAATTATCAAGATAGCCCAGAAAAAGTAAAAAAAATAAAAACTAATACCTTAATAATTGCAGGTTCAGAAGATACAGGGTCTACTCCAAATATGTCTAAAAATTTAAATAAAGATATTCAAAATTCGCAATATTTAGAAATTAAAAATGGGAAACACTTCACTACTATTGAATATGCAGATGAAGTAAATAATGCAATAATGGAACATTTAAATAATGCCTGAACTTAAAAAATATAAGATGTTTATTGATGGTGAGTGGGTCGACTCTGAAAGTAAAAAAACTTTTGAGACTTTAAACCCTGAAAACAATGAACCATGGGCAGTTGCACCTGAAGCAAGCGCAAAGGATGTTGATAGAGCTGTTAAAGCTGCACAGAAAGCTTTTGAAGGTGAATGGCCAAAATTACTTCCAAGAGATAGAGCTAAATTTTTAAGGGCAATTGCTGATCAGTTAAGAAAAAATGCAGAGATGCTGGGTGAAATAGAAACAATTGATACTGGAAAACTTTTTAGGGAAACAAAACAGCAAGCAACTTATATTGCAGAATACTATGATTATTATGCTGGATTAGCTGACAAAGTTGAAGGTACAGTCCTTCCAATAGATAAACCCAATGTGCAAGCGATAACAACAAGAATACCTATTGGAGTTGTTGCCGCAATTATTCCTTGGAACTCTCAAATGTTTTTAACAGCAACTAAATTAGCACCGGCTCTAGCAATGGGAAATACTGTAGTTATTAAATCTTCAGAGCTTGCACCTGCAGTCTTATTTGAATTTGCGAATATTGTACAGAAAACTGGAATACCTAAAGGAGTAGTTAATGTCATTACAGGTTTTGGTGATCCATGTGGTAAAACTTTAACAACACATAATCTTGTAGAGAAAATTGCTTTCACGGGAGGGCCCGAAACTGCAAGACGTATAATTAAAAATTCAGCAGAAAATCTCTCAGAAGTAAGTTTAGAGCTTGGAGGAAAAAGTCCAGTTGCTGTATTTGATGATGCTGAACAAGAAAATGCAATCAATGGAATAACTGCTGGAATATTTGGAGCAAGTGGGCAAAGTTGTATTGCAGGTTCAAGACTTTATATCCAAAAAGGAATTTATAATGAATTTCTAGATAAACTTTCTAGCAGAGCATCCAAAATAAAAATAGGAGCTCCAATGGATCTAGATACAGAGATGGGTCCTTTAAGTAGTTTTAAACAATTAGAAACAATTGAAAAAAATATAAAAGATACAATAGATCAAGGTGGAAAGATTAAATATGGTGGTAAAAGAGACTCATTTTCTAACAAAGGATATTACTTCCCCCCAACAATTATTGAATGCGATAATCATAATTTGCCAACAGCAGAAAATGAATTATTTGGGCCTGTATTGTCAGTAATGAAATTTGATACTGAGGATGAAGTAATTAGTAAAATGAACGATAATCAATATGGTTTATCATCTGGCGTTTACACAAGTAATTTATCCAGAGGCATGAGAGTTTCTAAAGCAATTAGAGCTGGAATTACTTTTGTAAATACCTACAGACTAATTTCACCTTCGGCTCCATTTGGAGGTATAAAAGATAGTGGGTACGGCAAAGAAGCTGGGATAGATTCTATTAAAGATTACACAAGAGTAAAAACGACCTGGTTCTATACATCTGACAAACCTTCATTAGATCCATTCTCAATTAGATAATCCATTTTCCTGCGATAAAGAGCTTTAAAATATGATAATTTAGCCATTGAATATTCAAATTATTCATAATTAAATTAGCTTTTATAAATTGTTAACAATTAAAGAGGGAATATGGCAAAAAATAAAGGATTACTAATTGCAGTTGCTGTCGTTGTAGTTGCTGTAATTATATATTTTTCTACTCAACAATCAAAAGATTCTAAAACTGGAGTTGGTGGAGAAATTAAAATGGGAATAATATTAGGTTTTACAGGACCAATTGAATCTTTAACACCTGCTATGGCAGATTCAGCAGAACTAGCTTTTAAAGAAGCATCAGACTCTGGTTCATTATTGGGTGGAGCTACAATTTCACCAATGAGAGCAGACTCAACATGTGTTGACTCAGCGGCAGCGACAGCTGCAGCAGAAGGATTAATTTCAGGTGGTGTAGCTGCTATTATGGGAGCTGATTGTTCTGGTGTAACAGGTGCTATTGCAACTAATGTTGCAGTTCCAAACGGTGTTGTGATGATTTCTCCGTCTGCAACATCTCCTGGTTTGACAACACTAGATGATAAAGGTTTCTTTTTTAGAACAGCACCTTCCGATGCAAGAGGTGGTCAAATCTTAGCTGATATTACAAAAGATAGAGGTATTAACAGTGTAGCAATTACTTACACAAATAATGACTACGGAAAAGGTTTAGCAGATGTTTATGAAGCTGCAGTAAAAGCACATGGAATAACAGTTACAACTGTTACAGCTCATGAGGATGGAAAAGCTGATTACTCATCTGAAGCTGCAACACTTGCATCAGCTGGAGGCGATGCTTTAACTGTTATTGGTTATCTTGATCAAGGAGGCAAAGGAGTAATCCAAGCATCATTAGATGCAGGATCCTTTGACACATTTATTATGTCAGATGGTATGATTGGTCAATCTATAGTTGATGCAATTGGTGCAGATTTAGATAAATCTTTTGGATCTTTACCAGGTTCAACTGGAAAAGGTGCAGGAGTTTTTGCAGAAGTAGCAAAAACTGCTGGTATAGATTCATCTGGACCATACACCGGAGAGTCATATGATGCTGCTGCTTTAATTGTTTTAGCAATGCAAGCAGGTAATTCTGCAGATCGAGCTTCTATTGCAAAAAATGTAATGGATGTTGCTAATGCTCCTGGAACAAAAATTTATCCAGGTGAACTTAAAAAAGGTTTAGATTTACTTGCTGAGGGTAAAAAAGTTAATTACGAAGGCGCGACAGGAGTAACTTTTACTGATGTTGGTGAAGCAGAAGGATCTTTTTTAGAAAAAGAAATCAGCGGTGGAAAATTTGAAACTGCTAAGCAGAGATAATTTTAAATAATCTCAAAATTAAAAAACCCCGGTAAAATCTTATTACCGGGGTTTTTTACAAATTAAGAAATAATTATACCTTTTTAAAAGAACAAATATTTATCAGCTATATATAAAGCCCAAGCAAAAGCAGCGCCTAAAATTATATATTTCATCGAAACTACTTTATGTCTATTTTTTCAGGAAGTATACCTTTAGGTCTATACCTCATAATTAATAATAACCCTAAACCCATCATCAAAAATCTAAAATATGGCACACTCTCAATTAAATGTGCTTTAAGAGAATTTGTAGCTGGAATGCCAACTGTAAAAAAGTTAATTAAAAACAAAGCTATTGGAGCAGACTCAATCCATAAAAACCATACTGCAAAACCTCCCAATATAGCTCCAAAATTATTTCCACTTCCCCCAACAATAACCATAACCCATATCAAAAAAGTATATCTCATAGGTCTGTAACTTCCTGGGGTAAACAATCCATCTTGTGTGACTAACATTGCTCCTGCAATTCCGACAATTGCTGAACCTAAAATAAAAATTAATAAATGCTGTTTAACAACATTTTTTCCCATTGCATTGGCAGCTTCTTCGTTATCTCTGATGGCTCTCATCATTCTGCCCCATGGAGAGTAAAGAGCTTTTTGTGTAAGGATTAATAAAATAATTACTACTGTCAAAAATAATCCTGAATAACAAAGTTTTACAAATATAGACGAGCCTTCAATTACAAGTTGGTTTAATGCAGCTTGTCGATCAGATAAATTAGAAATTAATTCTAATTTTCCAGAATTAAATTTTTCAACCAAATTTATAAACCAATCTGTTGATTGAAGATCTACTTCATAAGGAGCAGGCCTTTTAAGTCCAATTACATTTTTAACACCTCTAGTTAACCAGTCCTCATGTTTTATAATTGCTATGACAATTTCTGATATTAAAAGAGTAGCTATCGCTAAATAGTCTGCTCTCAAGCCTAAGGCTACTTTTCCAACAATAAAAGCCAAACCTCCTGCAAAAAAAGCACCAACAATCCATGAAAAAATAATTGGTAATCCAAAACCACCTAAAAAACCAGTCTTGGCTGGATTAACCGCTTCAATAGCTTCTATACCTGGCTCTGCTGAAAATCTTATTAATAAAATCCCTGAGATAATTATTACAGCAATACTGTATGTTCTCATTTTGGATTTATTAAATCTTTTTAAAATAAATCTTATTATTAATACCATTGCTACAATAAGCCAGAGAGACATCAGTATATCGAACCCTCCCGCACTCCATGCTTCTTGAACTGGATCAACAGAAATTAAGACTGCAGCTAGTCCTCCTAAAGCTGTGTATCCCATAATTCCGAAATTTATTAATCCTGCATAGCCCCATTGAATATTTGCACCCATAGTCATAACTGCAGATATTAAACAGAGGTTAAAGATAGATAATGCAATATTCCAAGATTGAAAAATTCCAACCAATATTATTAATGCCATCATAATACTGTATGCAGCGATTACATTTAAATTCTTTCTCACAATACTTTTCCTTTGAATATTCCTGACGGTCTATAAAGTAATACTATTACAAGTATCGAAAATGAAACCGCAAATTTATAATCAGTTGATAAAAGCTGAACTAAACTTTCAGGTTCCATGCTTTCAGGCAGTATGTACATAAAAAACTTTTTATAGGCATAGGTTAAAAATATCTCAGAAAAAGCAATTACATATCCTCCTAAAAATGCGCCAAATGGATTTCCAATTCCACCTACTATAGCAGCTGCAAATATAGGAAGCATGTTATTAAAATAAGTAAACGGCTTGAAGCTTTTATCTAAACCATATAATGCCCCTCCAATAGTTGCTAATATTCCAGCAATTATCCAGGTTATCATTACAATTTTTTTTGGGTCAATTCCTGAGAGTAAAGCTAAATCCTCATTATCTGAATAAGCTTTCATACTTTTACCTGTTTTAGTTTTATTTAAAAACCAAAAAAGCAAAGAAACTAATACGATTGTAACCAACACAGTGATTACCTGTGTTGATTTTAATGCTAGACCCTCGTTGAAACCAGTCATCTCTTTAAACTCTCTAGCTTTAATTATAAATTTTTCGCCATCAAAAAATCTTTGATCTGAAGGCCCAATAATAATTCTAACTACTGCTTGGGTGACAAACATTACTCCAATACTAACCATAGCTAATTGAACAGGAGGACTCTTGTTTGTTCTATAATATTTGAAAACAAACTTATCTATACTTAGCATGTAAAGAATCATAAAAAAAATACCGAATGGGATCGCTAATAAGGCTGTAGGCAAAACTCCTAAAGAAATCCCAAGGGATTGAAAATACCAAGTAAATAGAATTGTAATCATTGTTCCGAAAGACATCATGTCTCCAGTTGCAAAATTAGCAAATCTTAAGATTCCATAGATTAGTGTGACAAATATTGCTCCTAAAGCTAATTGTGAACCATATGTTAAGGCTGGAATAAAAATATAATTTAATAAAAGAATTAACGCATTTAGAAAGTCCATATCAACCTCCTAGAAAAGAGCTTCTAACTCTTGAGTCGTTTAATAATTCTTTTCCAGTTCCTGAATAACGATTTTCTCCAGTTACTAAAACATATCCCCTATCAGATATACTTAAAGCTTGTTTGGCATTTTGCTCAACCATTAAGATTGCAACATTGGTTTTTTTAACTTTAACAATATGATCAAAAAGCTCATCCATAACTATAGGTGAAACACCTGCAGTTGGTTCATCTAACATCAAAACTGTTGGTTTAATCATTAAAGCTCTTCCTAATGCAACTTGTTGTCTTTGTCCGCCAGATAATTCTCCAACCAATTGATCTCTTTTTTCTCTTAAAACAGGAAACAAATCATAAATTTCGTCAATTATATTTTTTATTTCATTACTTAAAAGAAAAGCTCCCATTTCTAAATTTTCTTCAACAGTCATTCCTGAGAAAACGTTTTTAGTTTGTGGTACAAAAGAAATTCCTTCTTTAACTCTATCTTGCGGAGAGAGTTTTGATATATCTTTACCATCTATTTTTACTGCACCAGATTTTAGATTTAGTAAACCAAGCATCGCTTTCATAGCTGTGGACTTTCCAGCTCCATTTGGACCTAGAATAGATACTATTTCTCCTTTATTTACGTCTACTGAACAAGAATTAATAATATCTGGACCATTTCCATAACCTCCAGTCATTTTTATTCCTTCAAAGTAAGCCATTAATTATTTTGCCTTAATTTTGATCCTCTACCAAGATAACTCTCAATAACTTTTTCATCTTTTTTTGCTTCCTCAACTGAACCTTCAAATAAAACAGATCCTTCAGCCATTACTATTACTGGATCACATAATCTTCCAATAAAGTCCATATCGTGCTCAATCATGCAAAATGTATAACCTTTTTCTTTATTCAACTTTTCAATCGCAGTACCTAAATCTTTGAGCAAAGTTCTGTTAACACCAGCTCCAACTTCATCCAATAAAACTAATTTTGCATCAACCATCATAGTTCTTCCAAGTTCAAGTAATTTTTTCTGTCCGCCAGAAAGATTTCCAGCAAGTTCATTTGATAAATGTTCAAGGTTTAAAAATTCAACTACTTCTTTTGCTTTTTCCTTAATTATATTTTCTTCTTTAGCTACCAAACCTGGTTTAAATAATGCTGTAGTTAACTTTTCACCTGATTGATTTCCAGGAACCATCATTAAATTTTCTAAAACAGATAAGTTAGAAAATTCATGTGCAATCTGGAATGTTCTGAGTAATCCTTTTGAAAATAATTCAAATGAAGGTACATTTGTTATATTTTCGCTATCAAAAATTACTTCACCACCTGAAGATTTTAAATTTCCTGCAATCAAATTAAATAATGTTGTCTTACCAGATCCATTAGGTCCAATAATTCCTGTTATAGTACCTCTTGAAACTTTTAAAGAGCAATCTGAAACAGCCGCTAATCCACCAAAGTATTTTGATAAATTTTTAATTTCTAAAATATTTTCTGACATTCAGTCTATTTATTTAGTCTTCGATGAATGCTATTTAAAGTTTTTTCAAGTGATTTATAAAATCCAGCTTTTGATAACTCTTTAACACCTTGCTCGTTTAAACCTTTTGGAGTTTGAGACTCTTTGACCAAAAACTTTAAATTTTCTTTTGAATTATTAACTGCATCTTCAGATAAGGCTAAAAACAAAGATGTAATATATTTTTGAGCATTATGTCTCTTCACACCTCTTTTAACTAACCAGTCAGTCATTACTCTTAATAGTTCATAAAATGGAGCCATCATGCCAGAAGTTGTCCAAAAGTTAATTGAAGATTTTTCTTTTTTAATTTCAACAGTGGTTCCTAAATGATTAAAAAACTTCTTAACTTTAATATTTGGCGGGCAAATAGGTACTGGTCCTTTCTTTAACGAGATTGGTGGCAGGGGTATTGCTCTAACTATTTTCGCTTTCACTTTTATGGCTTTTTTTAATTGTGACAATGTAATAGTAGAAATAAAACTTATAATCGTCTGTTTGGATTTGAATTTTAAGTTTTTAATAATCTTTTCACCTACGCTTGGAGTTACTGATAAGAAAACCCAATCCGATTGATCGACAATTTGCTGATTGGTTTTAGCAATGGTAATTTTCCTAAATTTTACCTTTAAACCCTTAGCTATTTTTGGATTTCTTGGAGAAATTATTATTTTCTTATAGGAAATTTTAGAAGCGCAAATTCCAGTAATTACTGAAGATGCTATTTTACCAGTGCCAATAAATCCTAAATTCATAAAGGTTTGATTACTTTATATTGATTATATTGAATTAATTAACAAAAAAAGAGCCTCTAATTCTCAACAATTCCCTACTTAATTCTTTATTTTCTTTAAATGGTTTTCTCCCATGAAGCCAGAAATAATTATTAGCTATAACGGAATGACCTACTGGTAATTTAGTAATTATTTTATTCTTACTTTCCTCTAAAGCATCAGATAATTTTTGTAAAAAATTTCCCTGTTCCATATTTTTAGGTTCAGGAAACTGATCTATATATGAGATTTTAGGTCTTCCTTCTTTATCAAAAGAAAAAACAGGATGCTTTACTTTATAATCAATGTTTTTACTTTTAGGAGATCCCCAAATAAAATCTTGTTGTCCAACAGGATCATTAGATAAATCATCACAATGCTCCCAATCATCTAAATGTAACATTGCAGTTTCACCACCTTGTACATTTTGTTCCTCTAGTTTAGTCATAACTAACCAATCGGTAACTTCCTTTACATATGTTCCATCTGTATGTAAATCCATATTTCTGTAAGCTTTTCTCAAATAAGAGTCACTAGCATCTTCGTGCTTTACATGAAATCTAGCATAGTATTTTCCTGCCATTGAGTCATGATTTGGAATTCCAATTAAGTGAGCAACAGCAGTTGCCAATTTAACTAAAAATTTATCATTAGTTTTTGATGAAATATTTTTTGGACCAATAATAAAGCAACCTGTTGATCTATCTCGAATTATCGAATTTATTAACTTGCTTAGTTTATTATTGGTTAAATCATCAAGGCTTTTTGCAATTGTAAATCTAGTAAATGGTTTAAGTTCTAGTGCTGTAAGATCAAATTTATTAAAAGGAAAAATTAACTTTTTAACAATTTCATCATCTAATTGAATATTTAATATCCTACTAGAGTCTTTATGATTATTAATTTCTATACCATCAATTTTTTCCATATTAAATTTTAAGTTAACTTAAATAATAAATCAATTTGTATTAAAAAAAATTGTTAATTGCTGCCATACATAAGGCAGAAAAAACTGTTGGGTAAACATAATTTTGTTTAGATACAAAAAACACAACTAATGACAATAAGACAACAGTTATTCTACTTAAATAACTTGCATCAATAAGAATACCTGCAGGAAAAATAATTGTTCTCGCTATTAGTGCAGCTAAAGTTGCATAGGCTAAACAATTGAACCATTTAAATAATTTTGATGTTTCTTTAATTCCTTGTGAACTTACAGCTCCAAGAAATCTTGAAATAAAAGTTGCCAAAGAGGTCACCAAAATAGCATAAACTATACTAACCGACATTTAGCTCTCCTATAAGATAAGCAATTGTTCCACCAACTACACCTCCAAGTAAAATCGACCACTCTGGTGATAAAAAATAAAAGAGAGGTCCCAATATTGTTCCAAGTATAACAGACAGTGTAATTTGAATTGTTTTTGAAGCCCCCACCATCATACATAAGAAATAAACTGGATTAAGAATAGCTAATCCCATCATCATGTCCTTATTTAAATACTCTGAAAAATAAAAACCTATAAAAGTACCTAAAACTGCTACGCTCCAAGTTGCGCTACCTATCCCAATCCAAAAATCAATTCTTTGTTCTTTTGGAACTAACTTATAATTACTTTTCATTATCAACCAAGCAGATACCGCAATGAAATGACATGAAAAGTAATATTTCCATTTAGGTTGATTTTTATGCATCATTAGTGGAAACAAAGAAACAGCCATTGGATAAAGTCTTGCATTAACAAACCAAACTGCCAAAAAAATATTTAGTAATGATGCTCCGACTAATAAAGATTCTGCCATAACTAGTGAGCCTGGCAAAGCGTAAGTTAACATTGTTGAAAAAATACTTTCTTGAATATTAAATCCTAAATTTTTGAGTAGAGCTCCTATTGCAATGAAACAACATCCCAAAGCAATTGCAGGACTATCAGGTGCAAGAATTGATTTGTATCCTTTAAAAAAAAACTGCGTATTAATCATTAGCCGCCAAGGAATAGTCGACCAACATCAGGATTTTTAAGTAAATCATCTCCTTTGCCAGCGATAGCAGTTTCACCAGATACTAAGACATATCCGATATCTGCAAACTCTAGTCCTTTTTTAGCATTTTGTTCCACAAGAATGATTGTCTTTTTTTCATTTTCCTGAAGATCTCTTAATATTTCAAAAACCATTTCAATGTATCTTGGCTCTAACCCAATCGATGGTTCATCAACTAAGAGAACAGATGGTTTCATTACAAGAGCTCTGGAAATTTCTAATAATCTTCTCTCTCCCCCTGATAAAACTTTTGCAGGCTGATTTCTTCTATTTCTTAGTCTTTCATATTTCTCAAGGATTCTTTCAGCTTCTTGATAAGACTCATCAGTATTTTCTTTGATATATCCACCCATTAATAAATTTTCCTCAACTGTCATATCAGGAAATACTGAATTATCTTGAAGTATATAAGCTATACCGACTGATTTTAGCTTTTCTGCTGGTGTTAAATTTGTAATTTCTTTGCCATCAATTTCTATTTGACCTGAAAAAATATTAGTAAACCCATAAATAGAATGAAGTATCGTAGATTTTCCTGCACCATTTGGACCTATTAAACATAAAGACTGTGCCTTGTTCACAAATAAATCAAAATTATGCAAAATTTCCATTTTTCCATATCCAGCATTCAAACCTTTAATAGTTAAATGTATTTCATTTGGTGATAATTTTTTTAAATCTTCTGGGCCAGGAGCTTTTCCTAATACTTCATATTGATTTGACATTATTGAGCTCCTAAATACGCGTCTATAACACGTTTGTCATTTTTAATTTCATCAGGTGACCCATTGGCTAACATTTTGCCATGCGCTAAACAGAAAATATTTTCAGCCAGCTGCATAATTACTCTCATATTGTGCTCAATAACCAAAAGAGTAATTCCAAAATCTTGGTTTACTTTAATTAACCTGTCTATAATTCCATTAATCAATGTTGGATTAATCCCAGCAGTTGGTTCATCTAATAAAAGCATTTCTGGCTCATTCATTAGTGCCATAGCTAATTCCAACAATTTTTGCTGTCCAAAAGATAAATCACCTGCTCTCAAATTTCTTTTTTGATATAAACCCACAAAATTTAATAAATTTTCTGCTTTTTCTGTGAGTTCTTTGGGGATTGTTGAAAAGATCTTCATTAAACTCTCATCACTACCTTTGTGACTGATCAGCATATTTTCTACACAATTAAGCTTTCCATAAATTCGAGTTTGTTGAAAAGTTCTTAACAATCCAAGTTTTGCAATAACTGGCACTGGTAATTCGGAAACCTCTTTATCATTAAACTTAATTGAACCATTATCAATTGGGTATGTTCCAACTATTGAATTAAACAATGTTGTTTTACCAGATCCATTTGGACCAATTAATCCAACTATTCTACCTTTTTCAACATTCATTGAAATATCAACATTAGCTTTTACACCGCCAAATGATTTACTTACGTTGCTTACTTCTAAAATACTCATTTAAGCTCCACCTGTGCCTTACGATCTTTTTCATCCACAACTTCACCAAATCTTTCAGGATATTTTTCCCTTAACCATCCCATTATTCCCTCTGGGAAATAAATAACGATCACTACAATTAAAACTCCTAATGCAACATACTGCCAACCTAAAAAGAATGTCCAAAAACCTTCTTTAAAAATATGAAACACTGTTGCGCCTATTATTGGTCCCCAAAGAGTTCCTTTCCCTCCTAAGATTGCCATCAAAACCATGAAAACTCCCATCTCTCTTCCATCAAAAGCAACATCTGTTGAGTCGATATATCCAACTAAGCCACCCATGATTCCTCCTGCAAGACCACAAAAGAAAGCTGATATCATCCAGCCAACTATCTTATACTTCATTGTTTCAATTCCCATAGCCTCAGCTTTATCTTCATTATCTCTAATTGCATTTAATATTAATTTAAATCTAGTTGAGTAAATTCCCCTGACAGCTATGAAGGTCAATACTAAAACAAAAAAACTTAAGAAATAGAAAAATTCACCTCTCGAATCTAAAGATCCTACATCAGGAAATGGTGGTGTAGTGAAACCTTGTCCGGCACCAATAATTTCAATTCCTCCTGAAATCTCGCCTGCCGCAACTCCTAATCCTAATGTACAAATTGCAAAATAATGCCCTCTTAGTCCTAAAATAGAATATCCAATTAAACCAGCCACAATAGTTGGCACAACTGCAGCAACTATTAATCCAACAGCCATTCCCTGAAAAAATTGTGCAGGAGTGTGTACAAATGTTTTCTCACCACCACTTTCTGTCCACTCTGCCAATGGAAAAAACATTCCAACTTGCACGGAAGCACATAAATACATTCCAAGGCCATAAAATAAAATATTTCCAAATGAATTATAGCCCATTTCACCACCCTGAATATTCCAAGTTGTAGCAAGAACAATTAACACACAAAGAATTGATAACTGTACTTTAAAAGCTGGAAACAAAAATGGAGCAGCTATACCAAATATTAAAATTCCAATATATAAAATTAAATTTTTATTTATCATTTTAGACATCAATTAGATTTTATCTTTCTGATCTTCAAATTTGTCATAGCTCTACCTTTGCAAAACTTGTAATCATTATCTCCTAATTTTTTTCCAGTCGCATCATCAAACAATTTCCAATTAAATTTTACACAATCTTTTGGTTTTTTTCCTAAACTAAGTATTTTAAGCTCTACAGTTCTTGCTCCACGATCAGTAACTGAGAATGATCTAGTTTCACCTTTTTTCCAAAAACCTAAAGGAAACTTGCATCCATTTTTGATGTATTTAGTTCCTGATCTTCTTTGATCATATACTCTTCCCATACACTGACCATCATTAGTAACTGTAAAAAGTTGTGTTTTTTTTACTCTACCCTCTCTATTTTTTTGCGTTCTCTTGTAAACTTTGATAATTTCCTTAGAACCTGGAGCTCTCCAATCAATAGGGCCTACAATTTTTTTTCTGCGTTTTTCACCAAAAATTTTGTCCGCAGAAGTAAATTTTATTTCAGTATCATCTCTTATCTCTCCCCCAGTAAAAAGTTCCAACGGTATAAATCTTTCATTTCCTATAGATAAATTTGGAAATGTTAACATTAATATCATTAGTAATATTTTCTTCATTTTAAGTATTCCCTTTTTCTTGATAATTTAAATCTTCTATAAACTAAGATTAATACTAATAATAAAAACACCGAACCTATTCTAAACTCAGTGCCTAAAATATAATCGGCAAATTCTTCAAAAACTCCAAGTCCCATTCCTGACATTGCTACTCCAGGTAAATTTCCTAGACCTGCAACAATAACAATCATGAAAGATCTAATTGTATAAGGTAATCCCATATAAGGATGAATTGTAAAAGTAATTGAAATTAGTGCTCCAGCAACTCCACAAAGAGCTGCATTAATTCCAAAAGTTGCTGCATAAACTTTTTCTGTGTCGACGCCTAAAATCTTTGCTGCTCTTGCATTTTGAGCTGTAGCTCTAATTGCACGACCAAGTTTAGATTTTTTCATGTAAATTACTAAACAAATTGCAAACAAAATGCTTATAAAAGCTGAAAATATTTTTGAATTTGGTAATACAACGTTATTATTAAATAGCATTGTTGTTCCATAATCTGAGTTTGCAAGAACAACATCGGCACCAAATGCAAAGTTCATTAATTGCATGAAAAGAATACTTATTCCAAATGTGGCTAAGATAGATATGAACAGATCCCTATCGACAACTTTATTAATCACAAGTTTGTAAATTGCTATACCTACAAAAAACATTATTATTGGTGACACAATTACTCCCCAAGCTGGATGAATTCCATATAGATACATAAAGTAAGCAATGTATCCTCCTAAAATAACCAGATCTCCTTGAGCAATATTAATTATATTCATTACTCCCCATTGAAGTGCCATACCATAAGCAATTAATGCAAATAAAATTCCAAGTAAAATTCCATCCAAACATGCTTGAACAGAAATCATTGGATATTGGAAGACCATGAAATCCATAATGAATCCTATAAAAAAATACCCCCTATATATATTATATTAGGGGGTATTTATAGATTTGTTTTATCTTTCAGACCACGAAGGAATTGGGTGTATCAATTTAGCTGAAGCCCATTTAGTTGGAGCTACAACTTTGTTTTCACATTTTCCTCCATCATCACACATAACTTGGAAAAGTACCATTGGCTTATCAACATTCTGACCACCTTCAGCAAATTTTATGTTTCCATAAAAAGTTTGCATGTTTGTAGCTGCAAGAGCATCTCTTACTTTCTTTTGATCAAAAGAATTTGCTCTTTCAAATGCATCTTTAAATACCAATAGAGCAGCTGATGACTCTGCTGCTTGATATGGTGGCGCATAACCGAACTCTTTAGTAAAGTCTGCATCATAAGTCATACCATCTTTAAAGAAGTCGTCTTTATAAGTTAGTGTTTTATGCCACTGAGAAGCACATAAAGCATATTGTGAGTTTTTACCATGTTGCTTTGATAATTTAGCTGCATCACAGTGAGTCATTGCTAACATTGGTACGTCTACTTTCATCTCTGATATTTGTCTGATAGCAGTTAGAGCACCTTTTGTATGACCTGAAACTACTAAAACATCTGGTTTCATTTGCTTCACTTTTACTAAAGTGGCTGCCATATCGTTTAGCTCTTTTGGCAATTTATCATCAATTACCTTTTTAGAGCCAGTTCTTTTAATAGCATCTAAAACTCCAAGTCTTACGTCTTGAGAAAAAGCATCTTGTTCAAATGCCATTGCAACAGTAACACCTTTACCATTATTCTTTTCAACCGCTAAATCTATAGCAACATCAAGATATAAATTAGCAGGAGCTAAAACTGCAAATAGATATTTATAACCTTTTGTAAACAAAGATCTAGATGCACCATTTGCTTCTACCATTGGAACACCATATTTTTCAGTAACTGGAGCTATTGCTTTAGTTAATCCTGAGCTATATGGACCAAGCATAAACTCAACACCATCCTGTGAAATTAATCTTTCAGCAAGTTGAGCTGCTCTTTTTGGGTTTGACTCATCATCATAATAGATAATGTCAAACTTATAAGTTTTACCACCAACTTTAACACCACCCATGCTGTTAATTCTATCAACGGCCATGTTGTAACCGTTTTGAGTATGAACACCATTAGAAGAGTATTTACCAGTTAATGAAATTGCTGCACCTAAAACAATCTTATCTCCTACAACTTTCGCAAATGATACGACAGATGTTGATAATAAAATTACAGCTGCAGAAATAAAACTTATGATTATTTTATTTATTTTCATTTTATTTCCTCTAGTTATTAATTAATTAATGATTAATTTAATAAACAAATCTCTCTAATTGCAAGTGGCAATAAAGACCTCTGAATTCTTTAGTATTGTTGTGTTACAATGATAATTATTGCAATAATTACCAATACACTCGCTGAAATTGTATTAATTGTTCTTGGTTTAGTATTGATCCAATTAATTAACTTTTGTGCAAGTAAAGCATAACCAATCAGAGATAAAAAATCTAAAACAACATAAGTTGTTATTAAAATTAAAAATTGAATTAAATAATTCTCATTAAAGTCAATAAACTGTGGAAAAATTAGTGGAAAAAACATCCAAGCCTTTGGACTAGTACCTGCAACTAGAAATCCATCTTTAAAAAATGAAATGAAACTTTTCGAGAAATCTTTGCTTGAATTAATTTCTTTAGGTCTAGAATTATAAATATCGAATGCTAGATATAAAATATAAGCAACACCAATCCATTTGAATATGTTTAAAAAAGTTGGGTTTTCAGAAAAAAAAGATCCAATAACAAAAATAACTAAAGATGCTTGCAAGATATTTGCACTAATATCTCCTAAAGCAGTCCAAACACATTTTTGAACTCCATAATTCATAGAATATGAAACAATTACAATTCTTGGCGGCCCTGGAGTAATAAATAAAAAAAGAATTATCTGTAAAAATAAAAAATAATTTAGGGGAAACATTTTAAGATAGTCCTTAAAAACCGGGAGCTAAAGATGGCTAAGAAGGACTATCCAAATCATACTATCAGAGGCTAAAAAAAATGCATTAAATTTTTATTTCAATTATAAAGGGTTTATGAAAAAAAAAGGTCGCATTCCAGTCACTAGAGTCAAAAATCCAGAACCAGACATAAATGATCCAGATTGGATTATTTGGGCAGCCTGGGCAGATAGAATCACATTTGAAGAAATAGAAAAAAAAACTGGAAAAACAGAGTCTGAGGTAATCAAGATTATGAGAAGGTCTATAAAACCTACATCTTTTAGATTGTGGAGAAAAAGGGTTAACCAAAAAAGTATAAAACATAGAAAAAAATTTGAATATTCTAGAAAAGAAATTACTAGCAAAATTAAAAAAGGTGATTATCTATAAATAATGAAAAAAATTACGATGTATACTGGTCCATACTGTAATTATTGCGAAGCTGCTAAAAGATTGTTTTTAAGAAATAATGTACCTTTTAATGAAATAGATATATCAAAAGTTGAAGGCGCTATGGATGAAATGATTAAAAAAGCTAACGGAAGAAGAACAATTCCTCAAATTTTTTTTGATGATGAACACATAGGTGGTTATGATGAAACCAGAGCTTTAGAAAAAGAAAATAAACTGTTAGAAAAGTTAAATAATTAATCCCAATTTTCAATAGCTAATTGTTTTTTAGCTAATGATGTTAAATTTTCAATTTTAATTCTACCTTTATAATTAGTTTCAAAGTCTTCTGCTGCAAAGTCTGGGGGACTTTCACCTTTTAAAAATTTTTTGGCTTGTTTTAAAGTATAATCAAGGTTTTTTTTACAAAAGGGAGTTGCTCCAACATAAACTACATTTGAGTAGTTTGCTCCTAAATGTTTATCCTCTACTGCATGAATAACATCTGGATGCCACCATACGGTATCTCCAGGATTCATTTTTGGAATTGAAATTAAACCTTTCAAAAGTAGTGAATGATAATCTTTATTAACTGATAACGCTCTTCCAAGTTTTGATCCACATAATTCATTTTCAGGAACATCTTCTAGTAGTGCTCTTGTTAAAACATATGCCATTCCTTTAGCAATAGGAATTAATTGTAATGTGCCATCATTTGGACCTTGATTTGTTAAGGCCGTCCAACCCTGAAAGGTTCTAAAAACATGAGCTACTGCTGGAGATTCGAATTCAATAATTCTATCTCTATATTTTGCATCAAAAGGGTTAAATTTTTCAAAATTATCTGCGAAAATATCTTTATATATTTTTTGATAATTTATATCTGTCCATCTCTCTATAGATCCAGCATCACAATGAGGAGATAAGCCTAAAGTATCGTCTCCAGGCTCTCTTCTTCTAACTCGATCAGCATAAACTAATTCTCTATTTGGATCAAAAACTTGATATTCACTATTTTCATAATTCCATAGGTTATTTAACCATTTTTTAACAATGACCATTTCTTTAGAGTGTCTTATCTCAGCTTGAGTTTTAGACCAATAAAGACCATAAATTTGAGGTTTATCAGAATTTAAATCACTAAAATATTTATCTAATCCTGACTTTTTTTTTTGATCTTCATAAAAATTATTAATTTCAATATAGTGATTTAATTCTTCATTTAATTTATTAATCCATGTATCTTCAAAAACATCTCTTATTATTACACATCCTCTATTCAAAATATTGTCAATAGAACTTATATCTTTATTAAGAATATCCTTAAATTTAATTTCTGGAATAATTGGCTTTGAGCCCTCTTTTAACTTTTCTATCTTTTTTAATTCTTTTTTAATAAAATTTTCAATATTTTTAAAATTATCATGAAAATTTGAGGAGTAATTTCTAAGTTTATCTTTAACGATTTTAATTTTATCGTCTGTCCAATTTTGCATTTTAAGCTTAATTTATAGTTATCGTAACTATTGGTTCCTCAGGATAAAATGAACACATTCCGTCGTTGGCAGTAGGTGTGCCATCACCTGCACTGTTACTAACTTCTTGTACTCCTAAAGCGCTTCTTGTTCCAAAAGAAATATCTATAGTAGGTGGGATTAAACTTACAGTGTAAGGAGCAGATAATGCATAAACCAGTTGGATATCATCAGTAGTCAATGATGATCTCATAGTTCGCATTGCAATTGCAGAAGTTAATTCAGATGCATCTTTAGCATAATTCCATCTCCAACTTGAATTATTTTGTGAACAATTGGCATTAAAACACTGTGTATAATTTGTAGTACTCTCATCTGACTGTCTTCCATTTATCATATACATATTCATCTCAGCATTTGTACCACCTTCAGCTACTGCAACTCTATGTGAATATTTCCTTGCTGCCTCACTAGAACCAGACCCAAACTGTGCATCAGTTGTAGCAGTAGTAACACAATTATCAGTATCATTTGATCCACCCGTATCAAGAGCACTTTCAGATTTAATTACAAATTTTCTATCAACAGTAACTCTCATATGTGTGTAAGTTTCACCTAATGGTAATAAAGCTGGATCTCCATAGTTTGCTGCAGCTGCACCCGCAGACACTGACGCTATATCAACTTCTTTATCTCCACTACCAATAACAACTGCGTTATGACATGCATCTGCAGTATGGACATTATCAAAATCAACAACAGTATAGCCAGTACATAGTTCTATTTTTCTCATTGTTACTTTATACACATCTGCATTTCCTTTTGCTGTTGCAGCTAAAGCTTTCTCCATACTTAAAGTGATTAGCGTTAACATTACAACTAATAAATTAATTATATTTTTCATTAATCAGTCCTTGAGATTGTTGCTGATCCTTTAAATTCAATCATAATTTTGTTATTTCTTTTAACTTTTGTTAGTAGTTCACTAGTCATGTCTTTTTCCTCTTTCCATGCTGTTTTTGCTATTCCATCTTTAGCACTTGGACCTTCTTTGGGTGGATGAATAAACATTATTCTTGCATACCATTCATCCTCAATACCTTTTTTCTTTTTGTCGTCATAAGCAACCTCTAAATTAACATTTGAACTTAACTGAATTTCTGAACCCATTTTTGCACCTTCAATATCCTGTCTTTCAACACCTTTCCATTTGTAAGTGTTGTAAAATATATCTGCCCAGTGCAAATAAGGGACTTGTGATTCAAACCTTAAATCATAACCATCTAAAACTTTTTCATCGTCCCCTTCATCTAAACCTTTATAATAGTTTCCATAAAATTCTAGTACAGCATTTCTTGCTTCTAACCCAAGACTAGTCCGCATATTTCCGTGACTATCATAATCAAAGAATAAATTTGTTCCAGTTAAGGTTAATTTATCCTTGCTCAAATTTCTTTTACCGAAACCTAAATTACCAACAATTCTCTCATCATTATTTTGCTCAGTACTAAACAATGAGAATTGAGTGAAAAAATTACCATGTGTTGATTTTTCAAGTTCCCTAACTGCAAGAATACTAAAATCTGGACTATTATTTTCCCTTAAATCGATACTTACCTCTGTACTACCTTTGCCTGGAACTAAATTAGAGAAATAATCATTTACTTTTGCAGAAATTTTATCAGATACATCTGCAGAAACTTTTGATGTAAGTAAATAGAAAAGTATTAGGAAACTAAATATTCGTTTCATTCTGATAAATTAATTTTTTTTTAATTTAATTCAAGTATACTTTTTGAATATAATTTTTTTAGATTAATTAATCAATTTTTGGTTTAAAAATTAAACAAACACCATTATTGCAGTATCTCTTACCTGTTGGCTTAGGGCCATCCTCAAAAATATGTCCATGATGACCACCACAGTTTTTACAATGATATTCTGTTCTAGCATAACCTATATGATGGTCCGTTTTTGTTTCAAATACATCAGGTAAAGACTCATAAAATGAAGGCCAGCCTGATCCACTTTCATATTTTGTTTTAGAGTCAAAAAGTTTAACTCCACAATTTGCACAATGAAAACTTCCCTCTCTTTTTTCGTGGTTTAGCTCACTTGTTCCTGCAAGCTCTGTACCTTCTTCAAATAAAATTAGTTTTTGTTCTGCACTTAAATTTTGATTAATTTTTTTTACCATGATTAAATATATTTAGCACAAGATTGATGTAACATTGAATGCAATTCTACCAGTTTATTGAAGTCTTTGTTGTATCCACCCCCCAAAACTCCACAAATTGGTATTCTTTTAGAAAAAAAATTCTCAACAACTAATTCATCTCTCATTCTTATTCCATCATCCGTAATTTTTAATTTTCCTAATCTGTCGTTAAAATGAATATCTACTCCTGCAATGTAAAAAACATAATCAAAATTCTCTTCATTTAACTCTGTTAAATAATGTTTTAATGTTTTTATATAACTTTGATCCTCCAAATTATCTTCTAGCTCAACATCTAAATCACTTATTGATTTTTTTGCTGGATAATTTGTCTTTGAATGCATGCTAAACGTGTATACATTTCTGTTTTCTTTAAAAATGTCTGAATTACCATTACCTTGGTGCACATCTAAATCGACTATAAGAATTTTATTAGCAAGACCTCTATTAATCAAATAATGAGCTGCAACGGCAACATCATTGAACACGCAATAACCAGCCCCACCATTATAATTTGCATGATGACTGCCTCCTGCAGTGTTACAAGCTATTCCATAATTAATAGCAAGTTTTGAAGCAAGAACTGTACCACCAGTTGCTACGAGTGATCTTTGCACCACGCTATCTACTAATGGAAATCCTATTTTCTTTACTGCATCTTTACTTAATGTTTTATTTTTAATATCTAAAATATATTCTTTAGAGTGTGCGTAATTCAAAGTCTCAACGGAGCAAGCATAAGGCCTATGAAACTCTCCTACTATTCTATTTTTAATTAAGTATTTAGCTAATTCCCCAAACTTATTAATTGGAAATTTATGATCATCTCCAATTTTTGCAAAATAATCCTCATGATTAACAACTGGAAGTTCCATTTTTATTCTAGCACTCTTATTGGCTTACCATTAACACAGGCTTCTAAGCCCTCAATCATTTGACTGAAAAAAATACTATAATTTTCTGCAGTAACATAGCCTATGTGTGGGGTTAACAATGCGTTAGGTAAAAATCTTAATTTATTATTTTCAGGTAATGGTTCTTTCTCATACACATCAATACCTGCACCTGCAATTACATTAGTTGATAATGCAATAATTAAATCATCTTCATTAATAATTTCTCCTCTTGAAGTATTAATAATAAATGATGTTTTTTTCATATTATCAAATTCTTTAATTGTGATGCAATCTTTATATCTTTCACCACCCTGAACATGGATAGATAGAAAATCTGAATTTTTTATTAAATCCTCTTTACTACATGGAAGAACATCTAGTTCTTTACAAGTATCTAGATTTAAGTTTTCACTCCATGCCATAACTTGCATGCCAAAAGCTTTTCCAATTTTTGCAACCTGCGATCCGACTCTACCTAAACCAATTAAACCTAAAATTTTACCTTTTAATTCAACACCCACTGTTGTTTGCCAGTATCCTTGATACATGTTGTCAAATTCCTCTTTAAAATTTCTAGCTAATCCTAATATTAGCGCCCAGGTTAACTCGGGAGTTGGGTTTTTATTAATGTCTGTACCACAGACAATTATATTTCTTTTTTTTGCAGTATCTAAATCAATTGATTTATTTCTTAATCCACTAGTGATAACAAATTTTAAACGATCTAAATTTTCAATTAAATTTTTAGTAATGGGTGTTCTTTCCCTCATTATAAGCAATGCCTCAAAATCTAACAGTTGCTCTATAGCATCAGCCTCATCCACAAAAGGCTCGCTAAAAACTTTAAACTCATATTTTCCAGACAGTTTTTCTAAATCAACAAACTGTTGTGCAACATTTTGGTAATCATCTAAAATAGCAACTTTAAGCATTTATTAATTTTTTGTTTGATAAAAACAAACCTAATATAATTAAAATGGTTCCAATTAAATGATAAAATAAAAATTTCTCATCAAAAAATATCATTGCAAAAATAGTGCTAAATAAAGGGATTAATGATAAAAATATTCCTGATCTATTTGGCCCTATAATTGATACTGCTCCAGCCCAACAATAATAAGATCCAATGCTTGGAAAAATTGCTACATAAAGCAAAATATAAATTAGATTTAAATTTACATTTATTGAATTGCCTTGATTTAATTCAATCAAAAAAGCAGGTGCAAGCATTAGTAATCCAAAAGTACAAATAATTTGAACAAGTGCTAAGAGAGATATTTCAAAGTTCCTTTTTTTTAAAAATGCAGAGTAAACCCCCCAGGAAATAATTGCAGCAACCATAAATAAATCTCCTGTATTAAAAGCTAGCGAAAGTAAGATATCTAAATCGAGTTTAGTAATGATTACTAAAATTCCTAAGGTTGAAATTAACAGACCAGATAACTGAAAAATATTTGTTTTTTCTATTTTAAGCAAAAAACAAACCAGAATAATTGTAGCTGGTATAGCTGTATTAAATAGTGATGCATTTATTACTTGTGTATAATTTAGTGCTTTGTAAGTAAGTGCTGTAAACAAAAAAACGCTACTAAGTCCTAACAAAAGTAACAATTTAAAATTTTTCATTATTATTTTTTTTAAACTTAAAATTTCTTTATAAGTAAAAGGCATTAGTATTATCCAAACTAGAAGCCATCTTAAAAATGCAAGGGTAAATGGAGATATATTTTCTATAAAAGCAAACTTTCCTATATTAAAATTACCTGCCCAAAACAATGTGGCACAAACCAACATTAAGTAAGCTTTTAAATTTTGGCTCACTTAATTAAATCTAAGAGAACTATATGGTTTTAAATCTAAATTAGTATTTTCGTTTGCTATCATACCTGAAAGGATCTTCCCAGATATTGGGCCTAAAGTCCATCCTAAATGATGGTGTCCAAAACAATAATATATATTTTTATAATTTTTAGATGGACCCATAACTGGTAAGAAGTCTGGGAGTGTTGGTCTAAAACCTAACCACTCATCCTCATGCTCAGGTAGGTCTCCCAGCATATATTTTGCATTGTTGATTAAATTTTTTACTCTTGATTTTGATAAAGGATTATCCAAACCTCCAAACTCTACAGTTCCTACTACTCTTAAACCTTGTTCCATCGGTGTTATTCCAAAACCTCGATTTGAAAATATCACCGGTCTATTTAGTAAATGATCACAATTTTTAAAATGAACATGATATCCTCTTTCAGTATCCAACGGTATTTTTTCACCAAAGTTGTCGGTTAATTTTTTTGAAAATGCACCACATGCAATAACTGCCTTATCAAAGATATAACTTTGAGTTTCAGTTTTAAAAATAGGTTTTTCGTTATCAAAATTAATATCATTGATATTAACTTTGTTAAATTTACCCCCTTTTGTTAAAAATAAATCAAATAACTTTAAAAGAATTTTTTTTGGATTACGCGCATGTCTTGCATAAGGATAATAAACTCCAGCATGATAAATAGGTTTTATATTTGGTTCTAGATCATGAATTTCATCTCTATTAACTAATTGCTGCTTGACACCCAATTCCTCTCTTACTTTAATTTCAAGTTCTCTGCTTTTTAAATTTTGATCATTCCAAATATATAAAATTCCTTTGTTCTCAACTAAACCTTCTAAATCTATTTCATCAAACAATTCATCATATGCTGGTAAAGCCAATTCTAAAATTTGATGCATATTTTTTGCTGTATGCATCATTTTATTAGTTGTTGAGTTCATAATAAATTTTAAAAACCATGGAATCATTTTTGGAACATAGTTCCATTTTAACGCTAATGGACCAGATGAACTCATAAGCATTGCAGGCACATCTGTTAATACATCAGGTCTATTAATTGGTACTGAAGCGTATGGAGAAAAATGTCCTGCGTTTCCATAAGATGCAGCTTGCGCTCCAGGATTATCTCTGTCAAAGATAGTTACATTAAAACCTTTTTTTTGCAAAAATAAAGCATTGGAAACACCCTGGATGCCAGCACCTACTATTCCAACTTTAATATTCTTGCTCATGGTTCGTTATACAATCAAAAAATATATTTTGAGAGTGACAAATTATGCTTGTTTGAAATATATCTTACTAGGCAATTATTTGTTTATGATTAATTTTGGCACTTAAAACAATACCAAAGCCTATCATAGTAGCTAACATTGAAGAGCCCCCGTACGACATAATGGGTAGTGGAGAACCGACTATAGGTAGTAAGCCTAAAACCATTGATAAGTTTACAAAGATATAAATAAAAATTGAAAAAGCAAAACCAAAGCAGAATAATTTAGAAAAATTACTTCTTGATATAGCTCCAATACGAATAATTCTTAATATTATTATTGTGTAAAGAATTAAAAGACCAACAGATCCGATAAAACCAAATTCCTCAGAAAATAAAGTAAAAATAAAGTCAGTATGTTTTTCTGGTAAAAAATCTAGATAACTTTGCGTACCTTTTAAATATCCCTTACCATCTAGCCCACCAGATCCTATTGCAATTTTAGATTGGATAATTTGATAGCCTGCCCCAAGAGGATCTCTGTCTGGATCTAAAAATGTTAATATTCTTAGTTTTTGGTAAGGTTTTAAAAAAGATATTATAAAAGGAAGGGATATTAGGAAGGTTATAAGTGAATAGACAAAATATTTAACCCTCACTCCACCTAACCACAAAATTATTAAACCGCTCAAAGCAATTAAAACTGATGTTCCAAGATCAGGTTGAGAGATAACAAATATAATTGGTATTGTTATAATTGATAAAACCAGCATGATACTTGTTAGAGTATTTACATTTTCAATTTTTACTCGATGATAGTATTTTGCAAGACATAGAATAATAGCAATTTTCATTAACTCTGATGGCTGGAGAACAAATAAATACAAATCCATCCATCTTTGTGAGCCGGATGCTTTTAAACCAAAAAAAGAAACATATAATAATAAAAGAATAATTAGGAAGTAAAATATATATGCAAAAGTATGCCAATATTTAATGTTGAAAAATGCAATGAATAACATCATAGGAAAAAAAACTACTAATTTACTAAAATGACTTTTGGTATGATAAAGTATTTCTCCACCATCTGTAGAGTACATCACTAGTAAGCTTATTACTGATAATAAAATAATACAAATCAACAATGTATAATCTATTTCTTTTATTTTTTGAAAAAATGAAAGTTCTGAATTTAATCTATCTCTTTGATACATTAGATATTTATATTTTCGAAGTTAGATTGTTTGTCTCTAAGTTCGTCCCTATCAATTATTAATTTAAACAATTCTTTTGCCATCGGAGCAGCAGCTTTACTACCTGAACCACCGTGTTCAACAATTATACTTAATGCATATCTTGGATCTTTATATGGACCATAAGCAACATAAAGTGCATGATCTCTGTCTTTATAAGGTATTTGTTCTAATTCTAGATCAAGTTCTCTTTCTCTTTTACTTATTCTTTTAACTTGAGCAGTTCCAGTTTTACCTGCAAATTGATATTTTGGATCATCAAGTCTAGATCTATAAGAAGTGCCAAATTGCTCATTTGTAGAACTAAACATTGCTTCTTGAATTATTTTAATATTTTTTGGATTATTAAATAATCTCGTGTTGGGTTTTTGCAATAACTGAAGTTCCATTGATTTTTTTGCTTCTTCTAAACTTAACGGATCATCATTTACTATAATTTTTGGTTTAATTTTATATCCACCATTTGCAATTTGGGCAGTCATTAAACATAATTGTAGAGGTGTAGTTTGAATGTATCCTTGTCCAATTCCTGTAATTAATGTCTCACCTAATACCCATCCTCCTCCAAGATTATTTTTTTTCCAACTAGTGTTTGGGAATAAGCCTTTTTTTTCATTATCAAAGTATTCTCCTAGTACTTTTTCACCTAAACCAAATTTTTTAGCTGTTACATTTAATCGATCAACTCCTAACAATCTTGCAATTTCATAAAAATAAGTATCACAAGACTGTTTCATCGCATTTTTTAAACTTACAAAACCATGTCCTTTTTCCTTCCAACAATGAAAAGTCTGACCATATAATTCTGTTTTACCCGTGCATTTAACTTTGAAATTTGTATTGATAATATTATTTTCCAAAGCAGAAAGGGCGACTATGGGCTTTATAGTTGATCCTGGAGAATAAAGCCCTGAAAGAGTTTTGTTAATTAAAGGTTTTAATGGATTATTTCTAATTAGTTGCCATTCATCTTGGCTAATACCAAACAAAAACAAATTTGGATTATAAGAAGGTGATGAATACATTGCTATAATATCACCTGTATAAATATCCATAACACTTATAGATCCTGCTTTATTTGAGAGTAATTTAGAAGAAAGTTTTTGAACTTCTGTATCTACAGTTAATCTTATTTTGCTCCCTTGTTGTCCTTTTTGATATTCGAGTTGATTTATTCTTTTGCCATAAGCGTTGACTTCATATCTTTGAATTGCATTGGTTCCAATTAGTTGTTTTTCAAGTGTTTTTTCTAGTCCTAATTTTCCAATTTTCATACCAGGTACAAATCTTTCTTTTACTATTTCATTTTCTAGTATTTCTTCTTCATTTGGTTGACTCACATAACCTAAAACATGAGTATACATTTCACTAAATGGATAATTTCTAGAAATTGTCATTACAGGCTTTGCCCCAACTAAATCATATAAATAATTATTAACTTTTAAAAATTGGCTCCAACTTAAATTCTCAGATACAATTATACTGTCCCAAGGTTTTAATTTATTTTTTAATTTTACTATTTTCTGAATTTTTTTCTCACTTAAATTTAAAAGTGTTTTTAATCTCATCAAAAGATAATTAAAATTTTCAACTTGCTCAGGTATAATATGTAACTGATAAACTTTTAAATTCCCTGCAATTATATTTCCAAAATAGTCAACAATATTTCCTCTTGTTGGTGGAAGTTTCCATTCTCTAATTCTATTTTTATCAGAGAGTGTAAGATATTTTTTATTTTCATTGATTTGTAGTGAAAATAGTCGAGCAACAATTCCTATAAGTACAACTATTTTTGCAGTACCAATAATGAACATTCTTCTATTTATTACATCTGATTTTCTAATACCTAAGTTCTGTTTAATCATGTTTCTTTTGTAAAATAGTTTTACTTAAAATGTTAAAAATTACAAAAAATATTGGATAAAACAAAAATGTAAATCCAGTGTTGACTACATAATTCATGTAATTAATTTCTAATAAAAATATTAAATCTAATATTGTTACTTGAATCGAATTTATTAAGATCATTGTAAATAAAAAAGAAAACCAGTCTTTTACAAAGTCTGGGCTTAAGGTAATATTTCTTATATATGCTGTGACTGCGCATAAAATTAAATAACATAAGCTACTAATTCCTATAGGAATACCTATAACAACATCATTTATAATTCCTGCCAAAAATATAGAAAAATATCCTAGACTATCAGGATTTCTTAAAGTCCAATAAAAAATTAGAATGTAAACAAAATTAAAAGAAAAATTTTCAATTTTTAGATAATTAAAATCAAACTCATTAAATACCGAAATAAATAAAATTACTAACGGCAAATAAGATAAGAATACTCTAAAAAAAGTACTTTTGTTTAGAGATGACATTAATTTTTATCTCCAATATTAAATGAAGTTATTTTAATAAAGTCTAATTGTGTAAAATCAGAATAAAAATCTATCTTATTTTCTGAATCTTTGTAAATTCTTCCAATAGGTATCCCAGGTTTAAAAATACCTCCAAGGCCTGAAGTATAAATTATTGATTCTATTTTATTTAAATCTTCACCAATATCATCTTTAGTATGTTCAATTATTCCGTAACCCTTACCAGTGCCTGAAACTACTGCTTGAATATTTTGTGGAACTAAAACTGAAGGTATTTTGCTATTAAGATCAGATAGCAATAATGCTCTAGAATTTGAGTAATTAACTTCAATTATTTGACCTACAAGATAAACACCATCAATTACGGCCATCCCCATTTCTACATTATCTTTTGTTCCTTTATTCAAAATAATAGATTTTAGGAAAGGACTTTCTCGATCAATTAAAACTTTTGCCAATATTTCATCAGAATTTATATTTTCATTAATCAGATTTCTCAATTTTTCATTTTCTGATTTTAAAAAGGTGTTTGTTATTTTTTCTTGTTTTAGATTTTCTAATTCTGATTTTACATCTTCAAGATTTTCATTAATATTTAAATGATTTTTGATCTTAAGATTTAATTTCTCAATATAATTCTCAGGCTTCGAAACTATATATGAAGATCTATAAATAATTTCATTAATGCCAATCTTTACAAGCTGAACAGGTTTGAAATTTATGTTACTTAAAATAATTACAATTATTGATAATAAAATTAGACTAAATAATGAAAATTTTTGTTTATCTTTTTTTTTTAAAAAAGCTGATCTTAAGGCAATTACAAAATCGTCTCTGCCTGTAGCCATCTTTTTTAGTATTCAGATAACATAGTGGAAAAAGTTTCTTCTTGATCCAAAGCTTTACCTGTGCCAACTGCCACACAAGATAATGGGTCATCTGCTATATGTACGGGTAAACCTGTCTCTTTAGAAAATCTTTTATCAATATTTTTTAATAACGCTCCACCACCTGTTAAAGTTAATCCCATATCAACTAAATCAGCTGATAACTCGGGAGGTGTATTTTCTAATGCATCTTTAATTGCGCCAACCATCTCTTTCATAATATCATTTAATGCTTCTGCGGTATCTTCCTCAGTAATATTTACCTCTTTTGGTGTACCTGATCTTAAATCTCTTCCTTTGACAGGATAAGTATTTGTACCAGTTGGAACTGCTGTACCCATTTCCTTCTTTATTTTTTCAGCTGTAGTATCACCTATTAACAAATTGTATTCTTTTCTCATGTAGTTAACTATAGCTACGTCCATTGCATCACCAGCAACTCTTAATGATTTAGAGTATACTAGACCACCTAAAGACATGACTGCTATTTCGCTCGTACCACCCCCAATATCAACAATCATTGAACCAGTTGCTTCTGAGATTGGAAGTCCTGCACCAATTGCTGCTGCAATTGGTTCTTCAATTAGTTGAACTCTTCGAGCTCCTGCTGCAAGAGCACTATCTTGAATTGCTTTTCTTTCAACTGGTGTTGAGCCTGTTGGGACACAAATTAAAATTCTAGGATTTGCAAATGTGCTTCCTTTGTGAACTTTTTTAATAAAATGTTTAATCATTTCCTCTGTAACAACAAAATCTGCAATAACTCCATCTCTTAAAGGTCTAATTGCACTGATGTTACCAGGAGTTCTTCCTAACATTGTTTTTGCTTCGTCACCTACAGCTAAAACATTTTTCTTTCCACCCTGATCAACAATTGCAACTACAGATGGTTCATTTAATACCACTCCTTGACCTTTTAAAACTACAAGTGTGTTTGCAGTTCCAAGATCAATAGCCATATCTTGGCTCCAAATTTTTTTAACACTATCAAACAATCCCATTTATATACCTCTTACCTTTTGACTTTCTTGCTCCATTGGAGCTGTTTTATCTCGTTTAATAATCATTTTATTTAATGAATTAATATATGCATTTGCTGATGCTACCAGTGTGTCAGTATCAGCAGCCTGTCCAACTGTAGTTTTTCCTTTTTCCTCTATTTTAACGCTTACTGTAGCTTGGGCATCTGTTCCCTCAGTTACAGCATGCACTTGATACAATTGCAAATTAACATCATGTGGAAATAATGTTTTAATACATTTGAAAATTGCATCAACTGGACCATCTCCAGTTTCTGATGCTTTTTTAACATCACCATATACATCCAAAGTCATTTCTGCTCTTTGAGGTTCACCCGTTCCAGCAAAAACTTTTAGAGATTTAAGACTAATTGCGTTAACTTTATTATCAATAATTAAACTATCATCTATAAGCGCAATAATATCTTCATCATAAACATGTTTTTTCTTATCTGCTAAGACTTTAAACTTAGCAAACGCATTGCCAACAACATCATCAGTCAAATCTGGATACCCTAAACTATTTAATTTGTCCTTAAATGCATGTCTACCAGAATGTTTACCCATTACTAATGAAGTTTGTTTCACACCAACACTTTCGGGTGTCATAATTTCATAAGTTTGTCTATTTTTAAGCATACCGTCTTGATGGATACCCGCTTCATGAGCAAAAGCATTTTTTCCAACAATTGCTTTGTTGTATTGCACAGGAAAACCAGTTGCGTTTGATACAATTTTAGAAGCTTTACTTAAAAGCGTAGTATTAATTCCTGTTTCGTAAGGCATTAAATCAGGCCTCGTTTTGATTGCCATCACAACTTCTTCTAGTGCTGCATTTCCAGCTCTTTCACCTAAACCATTTATCGTACATTCAATTTGTCTAGCACCTGCCTGAACTCCTGCTAGTGAGTTTGCAACTGCTAAACCTAAATCATTATGACAGTGAGTAGACAAAATTGCTTTATCAACATTAGGAACTTTGTTTAACAATGTTTGAATAATTTTTGTAAACTCAGATGGAATAGTATAACCAACTGTATCAGGAATATTTATTGTTGTTGCTCCATTTTTAATAGCAAGTTCTACTGTCTTACACATGAAATCCATATCTGTTCTAGTTCCATCTTCACAAGACCATTCAACATCATCAGTAAATTTTCTTGCATAAGCTACATGCTGTCCAATAGACTCATATACATCCTCCGACGACATATTTAATTTATGCTTCATATGAAGAGGACTTGTTGAAATAAATGTATGGATTCTAAATCTTGGAGCATGTTTTAAAGCTTCATAAGCTCTATCAATATCTTTTTTTGAATGTCTAGATAATCCTGCGGGAATAGATTTTTTTAAAATCTTACTAACTTCTGTTACTGCTTCAAAATCTCCAGGAGATGCAATCGGAAAACCTGCTTCAATAATGTCTATGCCTAATTCGTCAAATACTCTTGCTATTTGGATTTTTTCTTCCAAACTCATTGATGCACCTGGTGACTGCTCACCATCTCGCATAGTAGTATCAAAAATTATAACTCTATCTTTACTGCTCATAACTAAATTTTATAGAAGATTCATATTACAATCTATAAGTGAGATTGCAAAATAAATGTTAAATTTTATCTATATTTATATGATCTTTTTAGGTCTTTATCTCAATTTAACTTTTATCACTATCAACGAGTTTTTTCTTACCTATCCATGGCATCATAGCTCTAAGTTCAGCACCAACCTTTTCAACTGAATGCTCTGCTAACTTAGCTCTAGTCGCTAAAAAGTTTTTCTGCCCATTTTTACATTCATCCATCCACTCCTTGGTGAATTTTCCTGATTGAATGTCGGACAATACTTCCTTCATTCTTTTTTTAGTTTCTTCCTTATTAATAATTCTTGGTCCAGATTGGTATTCACCATACTCTGCTGTGTTTGATATTGAGTAATTCATATTTGCGATTCCACCCTCATAAATTAAATCTACAATTAATTTTACTTCATGTACGGTTTCAAAATATGCCATCTCTGGCTCGTAACCAGCTTCAACTAATGTTTCATAACCATTCTTGATCAGTTCTACTAATCCCCCACAAAGAACTGTTTGTTCACCAAATAAATCTGTTTCAACCTCATCTTTAAAAGTGGTTTCGATAATTCCTGATCTTCCACCACCAACAGCTGATGCATATGATAATGCTAGATCTCTCGCTTTACCTGATCCATTTTGATGTACAGCAAATAAACATGGTACTCCACCACCTTTTTCATATTCACTTCTAACTAAATGACCAGGCCCTTTAGGAGCAACCATAAATACATCCAAATCTTTTCTTGCTTTGATTAAATCATAATGAACATTTAAACCATGAGCAAATGCAATACTTGTTCCTTCTTTTACTCTTTGCTCTATATGATTTTTATAAATTTCTGCCTGTAATTCATCTGGAGTTAAAATCATTACTACATCTGCCCATGCAGCAGCATCAGATAAATTCATGACCTTTAATCCTTTAGACTCTGCTTTTGCTACACTTGAAGAGCCATCTCTTAATGCTACAACAATTTCTTTAACACCGCTGTCTTTAAGATTTAAAGCATGAGCGTGTCCTTGGCTACCATAACCAAAAATGGCAATTTTTTTATTTTTAATTAAATCTACATCTGCATCTTTTTCATAAAACATTTTCATATCGTTTCTCCTTTATAATTAATTAAATATTTTGGCACCTCTTGTCATCGCAACAGCCCCAGTTCTAGAAGCGCTAATAAGTCCCCAAGGTTTTAATTTTTTACTAATTTTGTCAATTTCTCTTCTAAGTGCTGTTATTTGAATAACTTTAGATGTTTTAGTTTCATCTAAAATAACTAAATCAAATTTTTTACAAGCATTTAAACATTTTTCCATTTTCTTTTTTTTTCCAGTAATTTTAAATAATGCCATTTCTTTAAATATTACATTTTTATCTTCTCTTTTAAATTCTGCAACTTTATGCACAGGCACTAATTTAGCTAATTGAAGCTTGATTTGATCAATTACTTGGGGTGTCCCAGTGGTAACGATTGTAATTCTAGAAATATTTTTAACTGCATCTACTTCTGCAACTGCTAAAGACTCAATATTATATCCTCGACCAGAAAATAATCCAACTACTCTTGCAAGTACGCCGGCTTCATTGTCAACCCAAACAACAAATATGTAAGTATCAGATTTCTCTTTTTTAGTCGGAACACTATAAGCTGATTTAGATTTTGGCATTCTAATTAGACTAAGGCTTTGCCTTTTCCCTTGATTTTATTCTCTTCTTGATCATTGGGTCCTAATATCATCTGATTGTGAGGTTTTCCTGAAGGTATCATTGGGAAACAATTTTCATTAGGATCAACATGACAATCAAAAATAACTGGACCTTTATAATCTATCATTTCTTGAATTTTTTCATCCAACTCAGAAGGGTTTTCTGCTTTAATTCCCTTGCAGCCATAAGCTTCAGCCATTTTTAAAAAATCAGGAAGTGCTTCAGAGTAGCTCTCTGAATAGTTTTTTTCATGTAAAAGCTCTTGCCATTGTCTAACCATTCCCATGTACTGATTATTCAAAATAAAAATTTTAATTGGTAAGTTGTATTGAACAGCAGTGGACATTTCTTGCATTGTCATTAATACTGATGCTTCACCAGCAATATCAACTACTAACTTTTCAGGGTGCGCAATTTGCACACCTACTGCTGCTGGTAATCCATAACCCATTGTACCTAAGCCTCCAGATGTCATCCATCTATTTGGTTTATTAAATTTGTAATGTTGTGCAGCCCACATTTGATGCTGGCCAACTTCAGTAGTTACATAAGTATCTTTATCTTTTGTTAACTCATACAGTCTTTGAACTGCATGTTGAGGCTTGATGCTATCGTTACTGTTAACAAAATTAAGAGAATCTTTGCCTCTCCATTTTTGTATTTGTTCCCACCACTTAGCAATATTTGATTTATTAGATTTGCTATGGCCATTTTTTTTCTTCAATATTGTTTTGTTTACTTTACCAATTACTTTCGTAACATCGCCTACTATAGCAAGATCAACTTTTATAATTTTATTTATAGACGAAGGATCTATATCAATATGAACTTTTTTTGAGTTTGGCGAAAATTCATCTATTTTTCCAGTGATACGATCATCAAATCTTGCACCAATATTTATTAAAAGATCACAATCATGCATAGCATTGTTGGCTTCATAAGTTCCATGCATGCCTAACATTCCAAGGAATTGATTGTCATCACCAGGATATGCACCTAAACCCTGAAGGGTGGAAGTGATTGGAAATCCTGTTAATTCAACAAACTCTCTTAATGCATCACTTGCTTTAGGGCCTGAATTAATTACGCCACCCCCACTATAAATAACTGGTTTTTTAGTATTCTTTAATAAATCAATTAGTTGATCTATTTGTTTTTGAGAAAATTTATTATTTGATTTTCCATTTAATTTTTTTTCTTTTTTTGGTTTTTTATATTTAGTTTTTGCAAATTGAATATCTTTTGGAATATCAACTAAAACAGGACCTGGTCTTCCTGTGGTTGCAACTTTAAATGCCTCGTGCATTATTTCTGATAAATCATTTATATCTTTTACTAACCAATTATGTTTTGTACAGGGCCTAGTAATGCCGGTAGTATCACATTCTTGAAATGCATCAGTTCCTATTAAATGGGTTGGAACTTGACCAGAAATACAAACCAAAGGAACCGAGTCCATATATGCATCTGTTAATGCGGTAACAACATTAGTAGCACCAGGTCCTGACGTAACTAAAACAACTCCAGGCTTACCTGATGATCTTGCATATCCCTCAGCTGCATGACCAGCGCCTTGTTCGTGTCTCACTAATATATGTTTAATAGAAGTGTGGTTTTTAAGTTCATCATATATTGGTAAAACTGCTCCACCGGGATATCCAAAAATATGTTCTACCTTTTGGTCTTCAAGGCATTTAAAAACAATTTCTGCTCCTGTGTATAATTTTGGCATTTCGCAATCTAGCTGAAGTTGTGCTAATTGGTCAAGTTTTGATTGAGATATTTAAATTTTATTTAAAAAGTCATTTAACTCATTTGGTTTTAATTTGAGCCAAGAATTCATATTGCCTCTTGCCCATGTACTTTGTCTTTTAGCGTATTGCCTAGTTTTTATTGATATATTTTCAATAATTTCTTCCAATTCTTTTTCATTATTTAAGTATTGGCTGATTTCTTTGATTCCAATTGCCTTGTTAACACTTTTATCTTTTCTAACTCTTAGTTTGATAAAATTTTTTACTTCTTTAATTGCTCCATTTTTAATCATTTCCCTAGATCTGAGATTAATTCTCTCAATTAAATCTGTTCGGGGGAAGTCAATATAAATTTTATAAAAATCACTTTTTTCAAAATTAGATTTAGTATTTTTATACCATTCATGAATTGATTTTTTTGTACATAATTTTACTTCATAGGCTCTTATGGATCTATGTGGATCAGTTGGATTAATTTTATTTTTAGAAATTGGGTCAATTTTCAAAAGTTTTTTATAAAACTTTTCTTGACCTATTTTTGAATGCATTAGTCTTATTTGATTTCTAATTTTTAAAGGTATTTTTGGAATTTTTACAAGTCCATCAGTTAATGCCTTAAAATATAAACCTGTACCTCCGACAAGTATTGGTGTTTTTTTTCTTTTTTTTATTTCTTCAATTTTGTTAAAAACAAATTTCAACCAATTCCCAGTTGAAAAATTTTTCTTTACATCATGAAAACCATACAAATGATGTCTTATTTTTTGGTATTTTTTTTGATCTGGCCTTGCAGAAAGAATCTTTAATTGCTTATAAACTTGCATGCTATCTGCATTTATAATTTCTCCGTTTACTTTTTTTGCGAGGATAATAGCAAAACTTGATTTTCCTGAAGCAGTTGGTCCAGAAATTAATATAATCTTGGATTTAAAATCCATTATTAGTCTAATTTAATTCCAATATATCTTCTTTGATTTTCAGTATTATAGATTGCAAGTAATATTGTTTTTTGATTTGAGTTTAACACTTGTTTGGTAATTTGTTTTAAATCATCAATAGATTTTATTCTTTCTTTTTGAGCTTCAACAATAATACTATTCACCTCAACTGAACCAACTAATGGACTATTATTTTGAATATTCGTGATCACAAGTCCAGTAGTTTGATTTGGTAGTCTACGATTTTTTATGTCTTCTTTGTTAAGAGATCTTACAGTTATTTTTAGATCTTCAATTTGATCAATGGTGTCTATTGTTTTTTGTTTTTCACTAACTTTAAAATCTTCAGATGTTTCAAGTCTTCCTAAGAGAACGTTTTTTATAATTTCTTTTTTATCTCTCCAAATTTTTACTTCGACATTCTTACCAACTTGTGTTCTAGCAACTATTGCTGGTAGTTCTTTCATTTGATTAATTTTTTTACCATTAAATTCTAAAATAATATCACCAGCTTTTATTCCAGCTTTTTCAGATGGGCTGTTTTCTGCAACACTTGCAACTAAAGCACCCCTTGGTTTGTCTAATTTTTCAACTTCTGCAATTTCTTTTGTGACATCTTGTATTCTTACACCCAACCATCCTCTTTTTGTTTCTCCAAATTCTACAAGTTGATTAATTACAATTTGAGCACTGTTCGATGGAATTGAAAATCCAATACCAATAGAACCATTTCGACCTAAAATAGCAGTATTAATTCCTATAACATTTCCCTCCATATCAAATAAAGGTCCACCGGAATTTCCTGAATTAATTGAAGCATCTGTCTGAATAAAATCTTCATATCTAGATAGTCCAATTGATCTGTTTCTTGCTGAAATAATTCCAGCTGTAACTGTGCCCCCTAAACCAAATGGATTTCCAATAGCAATCACCCAATCACCTATTCTAGCTTTGTCAGAGTCACCAAAGGAAACAGGTATAAACTTTTCATCAGTTTCTAATTGCAAAACAGCTATATCCATCAGTGGATCAGCGCCTAAAACTTTTGCTTTAAATTCTTGATCACCATTTACTCTAACAATTATGTCGTCAGCATCTTGTATTACATGATTGTTAGTTATAACTAACCCTTTTTCATCAATTATAAATCCTGATCCTAATGCAGCTGATTGTCTTTCTCTAGGATTTCCTTTAAACATGTCTTCAAGAGGTGATCCTGGAGGTAATTGAAAAGGAAATGGATTAGAATTTGTAACTACAGTAGTTGATGTTGAAATATTTACAACCGATGGCATTAATTTTTCAGCAAGATCAGCAAAAGATTCTGGAACAGGTTTAGAGTAAGATTGTATTATAAAACTTAAGGATAAAACTACAGTTAGAAAGATAATTTTGAATTTTTTCATTTTAACTTTTTATATAATAAATAATTATAAATCCTATAATTGCAAAGATAAGTCCTCCAGATCTCAGTTGACTATCTTTAACAAGTCCTAATTTTTTTAACATATTTTTCATTTTTGCTGGAAATATGGCATATAAAATTCCCTCAATGAATAAGAATAAACCAAAAGCTATGGCTAGCTCATTCATTTAGAGATTATTGTTGGATTTCAGGTTTTATGTTTCCAAAAAATTTGAAGAATTCACTATCAGGAGATAAAATTAAAGAAGTTTCACCACCAATTAATGCCTTTTCGTAAGCCTGCATTGCTCTATAAAATGCAAAAAATTCAGGATCCTGTCCAAAAGCATCAGCGAAGATTTTGTTTCTTAAACCATCACCCTCACCTTTCATAATCTCTGACTGTTTTTGAGACTCTGCTAAGATGACCGTAACCTCTTTATCAGCAGTTGAAGTAATCGTAACTGCCATCTCTGCACCTTTTGCTCTAAATTCTTTCGCTTCTCTTTCCCGCTCTGTTTGCATTCTTCGATAAATCGCGTCACTGTTAGCTTGTGGCAGATCTGCTCTTTTAATTCTTACATCAACAATATTTATTCCAAAATTCTGTGCTTCATTATTTACACCTTCTTTAATTAAAGCCATTTGTTTTGATCTATCCTGAGAAAGTAATGTTTGCAATTCTTCTTGACCTAAAACATTCCTAATTCTTGAGTTTATAATTGTAGATAGTCTTGATCTTGCTACTCTTTCGTCACCTACTGAAATGTAGAATTTGAGCGGATCAACAATTTTAAATCTTGCAAATGCGTCAACAATTAAACGTTTTTGGTCAGATGCAATAACCTCCTCAGGTGGTGTATCTAAATTTAAAATTCTCTTATCAAGGTAAACAACGTTTTGAATAAACGGGATTTTAAAATTTAAACCAGGTTTTGTAATTATCCTTTTTGGATCTCCAAACTGAAGAATAATAGCTTGATTAACTTCTTTAACAATTATGACAGACAAAAAAGCTAAAACACCCAATGCAATTATTAATCCACCTAAAATCTTTCCAGCTTTCATTTAGTTAGTCGCTTTCTTTTTTAATTCAGGAAGCGGTAAGTAAGGTACCACTCCTGAGCCTGCATTTTTTTCAATAATTACTTTATCGATATCAGCTAACACTTTTTCCATTGTCTCTAAATACATTCTCTCCTGGGTTACTGCTTTTGCATTTTTATACTCGTTATAAATAGACACAAATCTACTAGCTTCACCCTCTGCCTTTGCTACAACTTCTTTTTTATATGCTTCGGCAGCTTGTAGAATTTTTTGACCTTCCCCTCTAGCTCTTGGGATAACATCATTTGCATATGCTTCAGCCTCATTTTTAGATCTTTCCATATCAGCCCTTGCAGCCTGAACATCTCTAAATGCATCAATTACTTGATCTGGTGGGTCAGCCTTCTGTGTTTGAACCTGAGTAATTTGAATACCACTTTCGTAATCGTCTAAAATAGTTTGAATGATCTCTTGTGTTTCAACTTCAATTTTGGATCTACCCTCAGTTAGAATTGGTTGAATATCACTTTTTGCAATAACCTCTCTCATAGCTGTCTCTGCAGCTGCTTTAACTGTGCCTTCTGGATCTTGAATTTTAAATAAAAAATTTCCTGCATCTTTAATTACCCAAAAAACAGAAAAATCTATGTTCACTATATTTTCATCTCCGGTTAACATTAAACTTTCTTGTGGAACATCAGCAACCCCACCACCTGTTGAAAAACCACTGTCTCTCTCTGATCTAAAACCAATATCTATTCTGTTAACTTTTGTAACTTTAGGAGTTAGTACATTTTCTACTGGAAAAGGTATGTGATAATTCAAACCAGGTTGAGTAGTCTTTATAAACTTACCAAATCTTAGCACAACACCTTGTTCGTCAGGTAAAACTCTATAAAGTCCACTTGCTAGCCAAACAAAAGCTAAAACTAATGCAATTAGACCTATAGATTTACTACCTGATGATTTACCACCAGGTAAAAATTTTTTAATTTTATCTTGAATCTCTCTTATGATTTCATCAATGTTTGGAGGTTTCGGACCTCTACCTGATCCATTATTATTTCCACCGCCTGGAGGTGATCCCCATGGACTTCCGCCCCTACCTCTAAAATCATCTGACATATGCCAAAGTATATAGTGTCTTTATTATAAAAAACAAGTAATGATAGTTGTATGTCAGATAAAAAGCCCGAACTTAGTGCCGCAATGAAACAGAAGCTTGAGCCTAAAAAATTCACAAAAAATCCAATATTAGGAACCAAATTTACAATAGCAATTTCTAGCGCAAAGGGTGGAGTTGGAAAATCTACTTTTGCTACGAATTTAGCTTTAGCCTTAAAACAAGTTGGATGTAAAGTAGGATTATTAGATGCGGACATTTATGGTCCCTCAATTCCAAAAATGTTTAATATTAATGAAAAACCAAAAAGTGACGGTCAAAAATTAGAACCTATTGTTAAGTATGATATCCAATGTATGTCAATTGGTTTCTTAGCTGACCAACAGACGCCAATGATCTGGCGAGGCCCAATGGTTACAAGCGCAATTAAAACTTTTACTCAAAAAGTTAATTGGAAAAATTTAGACTTTATCATTGTTGATATGCCACCTGGCACAGGGGATACACAATTAACTTTCTCACAAGAAATAAAAATGGATGGTGCAATAATAGTTTCTACACCACAAGAGGTTGCTCTTTTAGATGTCAAAAGGGGTATAAAAATGTTTGATAAACTTGGGGTAAAAATCTTAGGTTTAGTGGATAATATGAGTTTTTTTATTGGAGATGATGGTAAAAAATATAAAATATTTGGCGAAGGTGGTGTTAAAAAAACTGCAGAAGAATTTGAAAAAGAATTTTTAGGTGAAATACCAATTAATCCAGAGGTAGGGAAAACTTCAGATGAAGGAAAGCCATTAGTGGAAGCAAATCCAGATCATGAGATTTCAAAAATATATTTAGATTTTGCAAATAAAATTAAATCATCTTATCTTTAAGATCAAAAGCAACCATTAGTTCATTCCACTCCCTTTTTGAAAGACCTGAGTTATTTACATCAACATTTTCACCTTTAATAAGTTTTTGTATAATTAATTTTCCTTTAGCTGAAACTTCTGTGCCTCCAACTCTATAATCCATAAAAGCTTCATAAGTTATAGGAACCCATTTTTTTACCGTATCTAACATTATATTTGCATAAATTCTAATCTCATATTGCGCATGACTATCAGCTCTTAATCTTAAGAAATTCATTAAGTTTAATAAATCAGTTTTCCAATACCATTGGGTATAAGTATTTAAAGTTAAATTCATTCTTGCAAGTTCTCTTGCTAATCCTTTTTTATTTTCATCGATAGTTGATCCATCATATCTTTCATTAAGCATATTTTCATAGTTTTCATAAGTTCTCTCAGCATCTTCTTTTAAAAGTTCTAAGACTTTTTCTGCTTGTTTTCCTTCAAGTACATCTCCTCTACCTTGTCTATTGCTGGTTGATTGCGCAGCCAAATTTTCTAGAGATGGTAAATAAAATTCTTTATCCAAAATCGAATATCTTGCAGAGTACTCATTAACATTTGCAGTTCTATGTCTTATCCATTGTCTGGCAATAAATATTGGAAGTTTAACATGATATTTAATTTCACACATCTCAAATGGAGTACTGTGCCAATGTCTCATCAAATATTTAATTAAACCTGCATCTGTTGATACTTGCTTGGTACCTTTTCCATATGAAACTCTGGCTGATTGAACTATTGAAGTATCATCACCCATATAATCAACAACTCTTACAAATCCATGATCTAAAGCAGGGATAGCTTCATATAGTATTTTTTCTAACTGTGGAGCTGTTACCCTTTTAGTCTCATTTTTTTGAGATTGCTGATCTTTTATTTCTTTTTTTTGAGAATCTGTAAGAATCATAAGTTGTGTTATAATAGTTCAATTAACGAAAAAAGTGACCTATATTTATAATTTATTTTTAATTGGATTTATAAATTGGTAATAGATTGTCACTAAAAAAATTTAAATTATGAAAGTATTAGTCACAGGTGCTGCTGGATTTTTAGGGTCACACTTAACAGAAAAACTTATTGAAAATGGACACGAAGTAAGAGTTTTAATGCATTATGACTCTAATAACAATTGGGGTTGGCTAGAAAACTCTGAATATAAAAAAAATATTGAGTTTGTGTTTGGAGATATTAGAGATTTTGATTCGGTTTTTTCTGCCATGCAAGGCATTGATGAAGTATTTCATTTAGCGGCTTTGATAGGAATTCCATATTCATATTTATCACCTTTGGCATATATAAAAACCAATATTGAAGGAACATACAATGTTTTGCAAAGTGCAAAATTACTTAACACTAAGAATATTATAATTACTTCTACCAGTGAAACTTATGGTTCTGCTCAATATATTCCGATAGATGAAAAACATCCTAAGGTTGGTCAATCACCATATTCAGCTACAAAAATTGGAGCCGACAATTTAGCAGAAAGTTTCCATAGATCCTTTGGATTACCAATCAAAATTGTAAGACCTTTTAATATTTACGGTCCAAGACAATCTGCTAGAGCAATAATTCCAAGTATTTGTATACAAATCTTGAACGACATAAAAGAAATAAAATTGGGCAACATAAATACTACGAGAGATTTAACATTTGTAAAAGATACAGCAAATGGTTTTATTGAAATATCTAAAAACGAAAAGCTAAACGGAGAGAGTACAAATATTGGAATGAATGAAGAAATATCTATAAAAAATTTAATCAAAAAAATTTCTAAAATTACTGGTAAAACAATAAAAATTATTACTGATCAAAAAAGAATTAGGCCTGAGAAAAGTGAAGTAAATAGACTAGTATGTGATAATTCAAAAATCAAAAAATATACTAACTGGAAGCCAGAATATAATTTAGAAAATGGATTAGAAAAAACTATTGATTGGATTGAGAAAAATAAAAAACTTTTTAAATTTGAAATATACAACCAATAAATTTGAAAGATATACATGAAAAACAGTACTTCTAAGGTAATTATTCTCTCTGGAGGCAAAGGCAAAAGATTTAATCCTTTTAGTTTTGTTATTCCAAAACCATTAATGCCTATTAATCAAAATCCAATTTTGATGTATTTGATAAAAGCATTTAAAAAATATCAATTTAAAAATTTTTTTATTTCTACTGGTTATCAATCAGAATTAATAAAAGCATATTTAGGTAATGGGAAAAAATTAGGAATAAAAGTAAAGTATTTTAACGAAAAAAAACCCCTTGGTACAGCAGGTCCACTGAGTAATATGAAAAAAACTTTGAAAACAAATGATTATTTTTTTTTAATAAATGGTGATGTCTATACTGAATTAAATTTTAAAAAAATGATGAATTTTGCAAAAAAAAATAATTTTGACTTACTGATTGGTTATATTAAAAAAAAATATAAGAACAGTTTTGGTGTTTTAAATATAAAAAATAATGAAGTGAAAAGTATAACTGAAAAACCTAATAGTTTTTTTAATATAAATTCTGGTATTTATATAATTAAAAATACAAAAAACTTGAATCTAATTCCAAAAAACAGATTTTTTACTATGCCTGATCTCATTGATAAGTACCTTTTAAAAGGGCTTAAGGTAGGGGCTTACAATATCAAAGACTATTGGCTTGGTATAGAAAACATGGAAAATTTAAAAAAAGTTGAAAAAAGATTAAGTAAAAAAATCAATTAAATGAATGAGGAAAAAATTCTCATTGTAATACCAACTTATAATGAAGGTTCAATAATAAACAAGGTTCTTTCAGATATAAAGAGTAATTTTGAGACAGCTGATATATTTGTTATCGATGCATATTCTTCAGATGAAACTTTAAAAGAAGTAAAAAAAACAAATGCAGGCATAATTCAAATTGATAGAATATTTGGATTAGGTCTAGCAATAGAGACAGGAATACTTTTTGCAAATAAAAATAATTATGACTTTTTAGTGAGAATTGATGGCGATGGTCAACATTCACCTTCAGATGTGAAAGAGCTTTTAAAATTTGCAATTAAAGAAAATAGTGATCTGACTATTGGGTCCAGATTTTTGAGCAAATCAGAATATAATCCAAATAAACTAAGATTATATAGTATAAGGCTGCTTAGAAAATTAATTAAAATTCTTTATAAAACTGAAGTTACTGATTGTACATCAGGTTGCCAAATTTTAAGTAAAAAGTTAATTAGAGAACTTATCAATGATGAACTTTTTGAATATTCTGAAGTAGGCATTATATGCCAGGCTAGTAGACTAAAAATGTCTATAAAAGAGAAATTTATAAACATGAAAGAAAGAAAAACTGGTACTTCTTCTTTTAATTTAAAAAATTCGTTTATATATATGTTTAAAAATATATTAATCTTATTAACATTAATTAATTTTAACTTTAAAAAATAATTATTATGATATCTTTACACTCAAGATTAACAGCTTTCTTAATTGGTGTTGTAATTATTTGTGTGATTTTATTATTTGTAAGAAAAAAAAAATTAGATCCCATGTATTCTTTCATATGGATACTAATTGGTATTTTTTTTATATCTATTGCATTTTTTCCAAATATAATTTCTTTTGTATCTGCTTTACTTGGTATTAAATTTAGTCCTATAGGAGTTTTAGTTATCGCAATACTTGGGCTAGGGACAATTATTATACATCTTTCAACTATAATAACTAATCATCAAAGAAAAATTAAAGAGTTTGAAAAAAAAATAACCTTATTAGAAAACGATAGTAAAAATAATAAATTGAATAATTAATTATTTAATCTATATTTAAATTGTTGGTTTTCCAACTACGACGATAAACGAATTTCGTAATAACCATTGCGGACGTGGGGGCAGTACCCACCACCTCCACCATTATAACTTAAGGGGGTGAACTAGATTCGACGGATGACTAAAAGTTATTCTTTCGTTCGGGATTGTTCCACCGTGACGGGCTAATTTATAATTGCTAACGAAAGTTACGCACTTGCTGCCTAATTAACTTTGTTAATTAAGTAGACGGGGTATGGGGCACCTGGCAACAGAACGCCCCTTATCAAAGGTTTCGGATGTCCTTACTCATTTTTCTAAAGTACAGTTGTATTAAATATACAAATAAGCTACGTTTATTAACATGATTTGTTAATCGTAGGCACCAAACTCACATTTAATAACTTATAACAATCAAAGAATTTAAATTATATTAAAAATTTACTTAGATTTCAGTACTTTTTTAAAATTTATGTATATTGTTTAAACGTTTTAATAAATTTTTTAAAAAAATTAATGAAAAAATTAATCTACGGTATATTAAAATTTCCACTAATATTAATATTTATTAAAACCCCATTGATAAAAATTTTGCAAAAAAGATTTATATCTAATCGTTTTAAAAAAAAAAATATTTTTTGGCTTTTATTAGATACAATTTTCCAAAAAGAATATATTAACAAACTTGATGATAAGTACAAAATGAGGGAATTATCAGTTTCAACATTAGAAGATGGAGAAGGAAGGAAATGGGCATTACATTATTACAACAACCATTTCACTACAATGGAAAATTTAAGAAAACAAAAAATTGGAATTCTTTATCACAATGAAGCTGTTCCAATATTCGAAAAAATAATTAAATTTATTAGAGATAATAATATTACAGAAAACAAAGATACTTATATAATTCAATTGGGTTCTTCTTCAGGACGGGATTTAGAATTTTTTTTAAAACAATTTCCAAAATTAAATTATATTTCTACTGATATAAGTGATGAGATTCTTGATTTTCAGAAAGAAAAGTATTTTTATAAAAATTTGCAATATTTTAAGTGCTATGCAGAAAATATAGATGAATGTATAAAATACTTTGAAATAAGTAGCAAAAATATTCTATTATTTTCAATGAGTAGCCTACAGTATGTTCATCCTTATTTTCTAGAAGATTTTTTTAAAAAAATTAAAAATTTTGAAAATCTTAACCTTTTTATAAATGAACCATTCGATTTAAGATTAATTGATAACAAAAAAAACTTAATATCTAATAATAGGGGAGATATTTCTTTTTCACATAATTATGATGTTTACGCGAAAAGATCAAATTTGAGTATAATTGAAAGTAAAATTATTAAACCTTATAAAAATAACGACAAACAACATAAATTTACCGGCCATTTCTTCATTCATTTACAAAATAAAATTTAATATATCTATTTTCAAATTTATTTTAGTTTATAAATAAAATATGAGCATAGAACATTTAAAAGACTTGGATGATTTAATAAAAGAGTCTATGTCACATATCTCTAATGAACAGTTATTAAAATTAGCGAAAAAAAATAATAGCTCAAAATTTATAGGTCCAATAGATAGCTCTGAGGATATTAATAATATTCTAATGGCTAGAAAATTTCTAAAACCAAGTTCATTTTATGGGCATATGTATGGCGAAAACATCTCAACAGCCTGGAATATAAGACCATCAGAAGGAATGGATGTTTTTGAAACAGACTCAAACGGTATTTTAAAAAATTCAATTAATTCAGAGGATGCAATTTTAAGGATTCAAAAAGCAAAAACAAATAATACTCCAATATTCTATATATTTGGTGGATCTACTATCATGTCATTAGGATCAGGAATTCCAAACTTTTCTATTCCGTCATTAATAGAAAAGATTTCAAAAAAAAGATACCAAAAAGAAATTGTTTGTGTCAATTTCGGTCTAGGAGGTACCTCTTCCAAAGAAGCTTTCAACTTAATGATTTATAAAGCTTTTAGATTAGCTAAACCAACATCAGTAATATTTTATGATGGGTGGAATTGTATATCTTATCTAGCAAAAATGCATGTGCTAAAAAATAATAGTGGTAAAGATAATAAATTTACTTTTTTTGATGGAGAGAATATACGAAACGTTGAGCATAATATTATATTAAATTCGTCCTATGACTTATTTTGGATACTTACAAGAGCACTTAAATTATTCTTAGCTAATACTTTTTCTATAATTTCAAATCTTATAAAACTAAAAATTATTTCTAAAATATTTAATGTATTACAAGGCAAATTTTTTAGCTTAAAAACAACCAATATAAATAATACAATCCAAAGTAAACTAAAAGATTGTGGAGAAACTGAAATTAAAAATATGATACCAAATTTAGTTTCAGAATATATTGATATACATAAGTATGCTCATGAAATATGCAAAGGTCAGAAAATAGACTTTTATTGGATTTTTCAACCTCTAGTCTTTTATGGAGAAAAAAAATTGAGTGAAAAAGAACTTTTTTGGAAAAAAATTGGGCTATCAAGTATTCAGCCAAGATTTTATGAAAATTTTTACAGAGAGTTGAAAAATAAGTTATTTAATGATTCAGAAAAATATGATTTTACTGATTTAACTAATGTATTTGATGATGTTAAAGAGCAAACCTATATAGATAGTGGGCACCTTAATAAGTTTGGTAATTTAATAGTAGCTAGTAAAATAACTGATATTATAATAAATAAAAAATGATTAAGAAAATATTAAATTATTTAAAGAATATATTTAAAAAAAAAGAGAGAAAGGATGAAGACAATACTAATTATCCTCTTTGGTAAATTTAAAAACCTTCTTTGTAAAAGTTAATATCCCATATGAAGAAAAGATCATGATTAATGGTAAAAAGTATAAAGAAAATCTTCCACTCCAATCAGCAAAAGTTAAACCAACAAGAATTAGAGATAACACTATAAAAAAAATTATGACATTTAACGAAAAATTATTCTTTGGTCTTTTTATAAATCCATAAATGAAACCTGGATATAAAATTAAATTAAAAATTAATAAATAGAAATTATGTAAATCAGAGTAATATGGTCGAACTCTTACTATTAACCAAAATATTTTTAATATAAAAACGTAAAAGAAATTTAGGATATTTGCCCAAATAAATTGGAAAATACCAAAAATAGTATTTTGATAATTATTGTTAATAAATTCAATGCTTAAACATGGTCCATCATATTCACAGTGGCGATTATTCTCAAATGACCATCCCCAAACAATCCCCTTAGTATTTATTCCATCTATTAAATCAAGATCAGCCATGTAACTATTTAAAAGATTGATAATTGGAATAATTGAGATTAATAAAATTATTAAATACCAAGATAAAAAAATATATTTTTTATACCTTATTAAAAATATAAAAGTACATAATAAAATACTGAATAAATAAAGTATACCATTCGGTCTAATAGATATTAAAGTACATATTAATAAAAAAATTACCGGAATATATGATCTTTTATAAAAAACTAAAAAATAAGTTAGTATAATTGTTAAATCAATAAAAAGCATTTCTGTAAGGATGTAAAAATTTCTAATCTGAAGTGGAAAATAAAATAAAAATAAAGCTATACAAATAATTCCTGACAACTTACAAAAATATGTAGACGCAATCCTGTAAAGATGCCAGGCGGCAAGTCCCGTTAAAAGTATTTGAATATAAACAATGAATACTAGAGGTACCTCAAAATACACAAAAGGTAATAGAAAAAATATATAGCCAAATTTTGATTTATAATCCATTATTGAAGCCTTACCTGCAATAATATTTGCTGCTTCTCTTAAATAAAAATGACTGTCGTTTCCTAATTTAACTCCATTTTCTAAACTCCCAGCTTTTATATATTCACTGAATGAATAAAATAGAATAAGTGATATAATCCAAAAAATATAAATAATAAAAAGATATAAATTATAATTTTTTAATTTACTTTTTTCATTAAAAACATTTAGCATTATTTTTTTAGTGCAGCTTGGGCAGCTGCTAATCTTGCGACTGGAACTCTATAAGGCGAACAAGATACATAATTAAGTCCTGCCTTAGCACAAAAAGAAATACTTTTGGGATCACCTCCATGCTCACCACATATCCCTAGTTTTATTTTCTTATTTTGACTCTTTCCTCTTGCAACAGCAATCTCGACTAAATCTGAAACCCCTTCATCAATTGATACAAATGGATCAACAGAAAATATTTTATTTTCTATGTAATCATTTAAAAATTTTCCACTATCATCTCTACTTATTCCAAAAGTAGTTTGTGTTAAATCATTCGTGCCAAAACTAAAGAATTCTGCATATTTTGCTATTTCTTTTGCCTTGATAACTGCTCTTGGGAGTTCAATCATTGTTCCCACCGTGAAATTGATTTTTGTTTTATGTTTTTTTTGTACCTTACTAGCAATATTAATTACTAAATCTTTCATTATTTTAATTTCAGCTTCCGTAGAAACCAATGGTATCATAATTTCAGGAAAGGCTGATTTAATTTTATTTTCTTTAAGCTCACATAGTGCTTCAAAAATTGCTCTACATTGCATCTCATATATTTCTGGATAAGATATAGCCAATCGGCAACCTCTGTGGCCTAACATCGGATTTTGTTCATGAAGCTCTTCTATTCTTGTTTCAACCTCATTTATCGAAAGATTAACAATTTCTGCTAATTCACTGATTTCTTTTTTTGTTCTTGGTAAAAATTCATGAAGAGGAGGATCTAACAATCTTATAGTAACTGGTAAGCCGTTCATAATCTTAAAAATTTCCATAAAGTCTTTTTTTTGATATGGCAAAAGTTTATCTAGAGCTTTAGCTCTGTCTTCTTTAGTTTTAGAAAGAATCATTTCCCTAACAGATAAAATTCTCTCTTCGTCAAAAAACATATGCTCAGTTCTGCAAAGTCCAATACCTTCAGCACCAAAATCTTTTGCAGTTTTAGTATCTTTGGGGGTTTCTGAATTTGTTCTTATTTTTAATTCTCTATAACTATCAGCCCAAGACATTAATTTTGAAAAATCACCAGATATTTCTGGCTTTACAGTTTCAACACTACCTTCAATTATTCTTCCAGTTGAACCATCTATTGTTATTATTTCTCCTTCTTTAATTTCCATTGATGGTGTTTTAAATAATTTATTTTCATAATTGATATCAATTTCACTTGATCCAGAAACACAAGGCCTTCCCATTCCTCTTGCTACAACAGCTGCATGACTTGTCATCCCGCCTCTTGCAGTCAATATACCTTTAGCTGCATGCATTCCCTGTATATCTTCAGGAGAGGTTTCTACTCTAACCAATATTGTGTCCTGCATCATTGATGTTAGTCTTTCAGCTTCCTCAGATGTAAATACAACTTTGCCACTGGCAGCACCAGGTGAAGCAGGTAAGCCATTTGCAATTACATTAATTGAACTTTTTTCATCTAGAGTCGGATGTAAAAGTGTATCAAGTGAGTGAGGATCAATTCTTAAAACAGCCTCTTTTTTTGAGATTAATTTTTCCTTAACCATATCAACTGCAATTTTGACTGCAGATTTTGCAGTTCTTTTTCCAGCACGTGTTTGAAGCATCCACAACTTTTTATTTTCAACTGTAAACTCTACATCTTGCATATCTTTATAATGCTTCTCTAATTTTTTTAGTATCTTATGAAGTTGCTTGTAAACTTTAGGCATAGACTCTTCCATCGATAAAGCTTTAACTTTAGCATTTTGTCTAGCTTTTTTTGTTATATATTGTGGTGTTCTAGTACCAGCTACGACATCCTCTCCTTGAGCATTAATTAAATATTCTCCATATATTTCGTTTTCACCATCTGATGGATTTCTTGTGAAAACAACCCCAGTTGCACAGTCATTTCCCATATTTCCAAAAACCATTGATTGAACATTTACTGCTGTACCCCATTCTGCAGGTATGTGATTTAATTTTCTATATACTTTTGCTCTCTTACTGTCCCAAGACAAAAATACTGCACTTATTGCTCCTAATAATTGTTCTTGAACATCTTGTGGAAAATCTTTATTTGCTTTTTCCTTGACTGTTTTTTTAAAATCCTCAATTAGTCCATCCCAGTCATTTTCATCTAAATCAGTATCTAACAAAACACCTTTTGTAAGTTTATAATTCTCGATTAACTCTTCAAAGTGGTAACTTTCAACACCCATTACTACAGTGCCATACATTTGAATAAATCTTCTATAGCTATCTTTGGCAAATCGGCCATTAAGTGTTTTTGAAGCAAGGGCTTTAACGGTTTTATCGTTTAGTCCTAAATTTAAAATTGTATCCATCATACCAGGCATTGAAACCCTTGCTCCAGATCTAACTGAAAGTAATAATGGATTTTTTAAATCACCAAATTTTTTTGAAACTTCATTTTCCACACTCTTTAATTCTTTTTTAATTGATGTGATTATAGTTTTGCTCAGTTTTTTTTTATCTTTATAAAATAACTCACATACTTTTGTAGAAATAGTGAAACCAGGTGGAACCGGTAATCCCATCCGGCCCATTTCAGAAAGATTAGCACCTTTTCCACCAAGAAAATTTCTAGGAATTTTAATTTTTTTGCTATCTTTAGACGTAAAATTTAAAATTAGTTTTTTCATTTTTGGGAGTCTACTAAAGAAAAATTAACATAATTGTTGAAGGTTTTACATAAGATTTGAATAAGTTCTAGTCTATTTTTTCGAATACCTGGATCAACGTCATTGACTATCACATTATCAAAAAAATCATTAATTACATTTTTGGCATCTAATAAATTATCAAGAGTTTGAGAATAAACTTCATCTTTATTAATTGAGGAAAAATATTTTCTCAAATCATTTATTTTTTTAAATAAATTTTTTTCAAAATCTGTTTTAAAGATACCAGGGTCGGTTGTATTTGAGAGATTAAAATTTTGTCCTTTTAGCTCACTTTCTAAAATGTTTGAGGCTCTTTTGTAGCATGATATTATTTCGTGCCCGGTAGATTTAGAGATTATTTTGTCTAAATATTTTGCCTTTTCAAAAATTATTAAAGTTTGGTCTAAGTTATGTGAATTGATAGATGCTTGAATAATATCATTTCGAATGTTTTCTTCTTTCATATAAAATTTTAGTCGGTCCATTAGAAATTCAGAAAGTTCTTTCTGTAAAAATTTATTTTCAAATTTAAATCCTTGATCTAAATAAAGCGTAGCTGAATAATTGATCAAATCTTTTATTTTGATGTGTTTTTTATTTTCAATAATTATTCTAATTACTCCTAAAGCTAATCTTCTAAGAGCAAATGGGTCCTTAGAGCTTGAAGGCTTTTGATTAATTCCAAAAAAACCAACTAGAGTATCTATTTTGTCTGATAGTGCTAATGCTATACTAAAAGGTTTTCTAGGGACCTTAGACCCAGACCCTGAAGGTAAATATTGTTCACTTATTGACAGTGCTACGTCCTTATCAAAACCTTGTGCTTCAGAAAAATAGCCACCCATAATCCCTTGAAGCTCAGGAAACTCACCTACCAGTTCAGACAATAAATCAACTTTACAAATTGAGGCTGACAACTCTACTTTTTCTTTGCTAATTAATAGTTCATCTGAAAGCATTCCTCCAAGCTTTCTCATCCTTTGAACTTTATCAAAATAACTCCCCAATTTTTTAAAATAATTAATAGATTTTAAATTTGATACTTGTTTTACTAAGTTTTGAGATTTATCTTTTTGCCAAAAGAATTCTGCATCAGTAAGTCTTGCCTCTACTACCCTCTCATTACCCAACTTTATTAACCCCTTTTGATCTTTTTTGTTTGAAACAACTAAAAATTCATTCGTAATATTTCCTTTATTATCAAAAGTGGGAAAATATTTTTGATGGTATTGCATAGTGATTATTAAAATCTCTTTAGGAATTTTTAAAAACTTTTTATCAAACTGACAAGTAAGAACATTTGGCTGATCAATTAAATCAACAACTTCTTCCAATAGCTTTGGGGGTTGCTCTATAATAATATTTTTATTTTTTAAAAGTAAATGAAATTTTTTTTCGATAATTTTTTTTCTTTCAACTGGATCAATTATTATTTTTTCTTTTTTAAAAAAATTTTTATATTCCTGAAAATCAGAAAATTTTTTTCTTTTTTCTTCAAAATCTTTATCTATAAAAGTTGAATTAGATGACTGAATGTGATGAAATTTAAAAATTAATGGTTTTTTGTTAAATATTGCCAAAATAGACTTCAATGGTCTTCCCCAATTTAGGCCAAAATCCCCCCAGCGCATTGATTTTTTCCATTGAATTTTATCTAATATTTTTGGAATAAACTCCTCTAATACTTCATGGGTATAAAGTTTTTTTGATTTTGTTTTGAAGAAGAAAAAACTACCTCTTTCTGTTTCTTTTTTATAAAGATTCTGTTTTAAAATTTTATTTGATCTTATAAAGCCTTCGATCGCTAATTCTGGAGCTTTTGTGCTAGGACCTTTAATCTCCTTAGATTTCAGAACTGTTTGATTTTGAACCCCTTCAAACAATATGATTAATCTATTCGGGGTTGAATAAGAAAAACTTCTTTTAAATGAAATAAATTTCTCTTCAAAGAAATCATTAAAAGATTTTAATAAGTTTTCCCTTAAATTTTTTTGAAGACTTGCAGGTATTTCCTCACTAAATAATTCTAATAAAAACTGAGACATTATCAATTTTGACTATCTATCCAGATCCCAGCGGCAGATTTGGTAATGTCACGAATCCTTCCAATGTAACCTGCTCTTTGTGCAACACTTATTGCTCCCCTGGCATCTAAAATATTAAACACATGGCTTGCTTTTAAACATTGATCATATGCAGGTAGTGAAATCTTTTTTTCAAGTAATGATTTTGCTTCTGACTCATGCATATCAAACATTTTAAATAATTGTTCAACATTGGCGTGCTCGAAATTATAAGCTGAAAACTCTTTTTCAGCCTGGTGAAAAACCTCTCTATATTTTACATCCTCATCATTCCACAACAAATCATAAACATTTTTTTCTTGCTGGGTAAACATACAGATCCTTTCTAAACCGTAGGTAATTTCTACTGAGACCGGTTTACATTCATAACCTGCCATCTGTTGAAAGTAGGTGAATTGAGTAATTTCCATTCCATCACACCAAACTTCCCAACCTAAACCAGCTGCACCTAATGTAGGACTTTCCCAGTCATCTTCTACAAATCTGATATCATGATCATTGTGATGAATTCCAATATTTGTAAGACTATTTAGATACAGTCTTTTAATATTTTCAGGAGAAGGTTTAATCAAGACTTGAAATTGATAGTAATGCTGAAGTCTGTTTGGATTTTCACCATATCTACCATCTGTTGGTCTTCTTGATGGTTGAACATAAGCGGCTTTCCAAGGTTGAGTGCCCAACGATCTAAGGGTTGTGGCAGGATGGAACGTGCCAGCTCCAACTTCTATATCATATGGCTGAAGAATAATACATCCTTGTTTGCTCCAAAATTTTTGAAGATTAAAAATAGTTTCTTGAAAAGTTTGAAATTTTAATTTTTGTTTTTTTTTATTTTTATTTTTATTTTTATTTTTAGAAACCATATCTTTGCCAGATTGACCTCTCATCTAAAATATTTGCAAATTGATCTATTTGATTAGATGAGGAAAGTTTTTGACTTAGCCATCCTTTAGTCTTTTCAAATTTTTTAATAATTACATCATCTCCAAATTTTTCTTTTAAAATTTCATGAGCATTTCCTATTCCATCTATTAATCCTAAAGTTTTTGATTTACTGCCTGACCAAAATTCTCCTGAAAAAAGTTCAATGTCTGATTTTTTTAATTTAGTACCCCTACTTTTTTCAACAACATCAATAAAATCTTTATGTAAATCTAATTGAATATTTTTAAGCCTTTCAATATCTTCATTTTTTTCTTCAAGAAAAGGATCGAGAGTACTTTTATTTTTACCAGCAGTATGAACTCTTCTTTCAACACCAATTTTTTTTATTAATTCTGTAAAACCAAATGACGAATAGATAACTCCAATTGATCCTATAATAGAGCTTGAGTTTGCATAAATTTCATCCCCAGCACATGCAATAAGATAGCCACCAGACGCAGCAACATCCTCCGCAAATACTATTACTTTTTTGTTATTTTTTTTTGCTTGCTGTCTAATAAAACTATAAATTAGATGAGATTGAACAGGTGATCCACCTGGTGAATTTATAGTAATTGCAACACATTTGGCTTTTTTTAATGAAAAAGCTTTTTTAATTATTTCTTCCTGACCAGCAAAATCTATACCTTGTTTAAATTTTCCTGCATTTCCTATCACGCCACTAAGCTTTAGATGAGCTACTATTTTTTTCTTTTTAAAAAAAGAGAACATAAATATTTCTTATAGAATTATTAATTGAATATAAAGACTACTTATAATTGAAGAAAAAGGTGCGTCAATTGATAAGTAATAAATAAAAGTTAATTATACTAGTTTAAATTTAATATGGGATCAGTCGTACAGCTTAAAAATCAGATAAATAATTCTTATTTTCAATTAAAAGATTCTCTTGAAGATAAGCTTATTTTAACCGAGGAAAAAATTAAAACTAAATTAATTAGCGATGTAGAGCTCGTTCAAAAAATGACTGACTATCATATGAAAACTGGTGGCAAAAGGTTGAGAGCTCTATTAACTTTAGGTGCTGCAAAATTATGTGGTTATACGAAAGGTTCGCGAGATGTGAATTTAGCTGCATGTGTTGAATTAATTCATAGTGCAACTTTAATGCATGATGACGTTATAGATGAAGGTATAATCAGGAGAGGAAAAAAAACTTTAAACAAGGTTTGGAATAATCATTCGTCAGTTTTAGTAGGTGACTATTTGCTAAGTAGATGTTTTGAGATGATGGTTGAAGATGGTAATTTAGAAGTGCTAAAATTATTATCATCTACTTCATCTAAAATAGCTCAAGGAGAAGTTTTGCAGCTTCAACATAAAGGTGAAGTAGATATGTTGGAAGAGACTTATCTAAAAATTATTTCTGCTAAAACGGCTGAGTTGTTCGCGGCAGCTACAAAAGTTGGTGCCATTTTATCTGACAGTAATAAAAAAGAAAAAGATGCACTTGAATTTTATGGTAGAAATCTTGGACTTACTTTCCAAATTGCTGATGATACACTTGATTATAACGCTGAAATTAAATTATTTGGAAAGAAAATAGGACAAGATTTTTTTGAAGGAAAAATTACACTTCCAATAATTTTACTTTATCAAAAGCTAGAGATCGATAAAAAAAATAACTTAATTAGTATATTTAGTAAAGAAACTAGAGATAAAGATGATTTAGATAAAATAATTGCTTTAATTAATAAGCACAAAATTATAAATGAGTGCTACCAGAAAGCTCAACATTATATTAATCTTGCTTCAAATTCATTGAGTGTTTTTGAAGATACTAAGGAAAAAGAAATTTTAAAAAATCTAACAACATTTAGTTTATCTAGAAGTTTTTAAGGGCTCAAAAGAGATCTGATCCATTTTCCTTTAGAATTTTTCGTATATTTCAATCGTTCATGAATCCTATTGTCTCCATCAAGCCAGAATTCAATACTTGAGGGAGATAAGTTCCATCCTGACCAATAATTCGGTCGTGGAACTTTATTCTTATTTGCATATTTTTTTTTATATTCTTTTATAAAATTATCTAACTGTTCTCTATTTTTAAGTTCTTTGCTCTGTTTAGATGCCCATGCTCCAATTCTGCTTTCATAACTTCTTGAATTATAGTAATCATCTGCAACCTCATTGGGTACCAATGAAACTGTACCATTAACTCTAATTTGTCTTAGTAAACTTTTCCAATGAAAGCACATTGCTACATTTGGATTTTGTTTTAACTCATGACCTTTTTGACTCTCTAAATTTGTATAAAATACAAATCCATTTTGATTGAAGTCTTTTAATAAGACCATTCTTACAGAAGGAACGTTATTTTTACTTGATGTTGCTAACGCTACTGCGTTTGGGTCGTTTGGCTCAGTTTTTTTTGCCTCTTCCATCCAAGTATCGAATAAATGAATTGGATCATCTAAATCCATAAAACATCTATTAAGCCCAAGTGAGTTTTTTTGATTCATAATTTAAACAAAATAATCTATATAATATAAATAATGTCATTTAATACATTTGGAAAGATATTTCGTTTCTCTACTTGGGGTGAATCTCATGGTCCAGCTATTGGCTCTATCGTTGATGGATGCCCACCAAATATTCATTTAAGTGAAAAAGATATACAAAAAGAACTGGATAAGAGAAAACCAGGACAATCAAAATTTACAACACAAAGAAAAGAGGACGATAAAGTTCAAATATTATCAGGAGTCTTTGAAGGTAGAACTACTGGCACACCAATATCCTTAATTATTTATAATAAAGATATGAGATCTAAGGATTATGGAAAAATTAAGGATAAATTTAGACCTGGACACGCTGACTTTACTTACTTCAAAAAATATGGAATTAGAGACTACAGAGGTGGTGGAAGATCATCTGCAAGAGAAACTGCGTCAAGAGTTGCAGCTGGTGCAATAGCAAAGCTGGTCTTACAAAAAAAATTAGGTAAAAAATTCAAAGTTGTTGGTGCAGTAACGCAACTAGGTATATTGGGGTGCGATACTAACAAATGGAATGACAAAATAATTTCAAAAAATCCATTTTTTTGTCCCGACAAATCAATGATTAAACTTTGGGAAAAATATTTGTTAGGAGTAAGAAAATCTGGATCATCATGTGGTGCAGTTATTGAAATAAGGGCGAGAGGAATTCCGGTAGGATTGGGTGCACCTATTTACTCAAAACTAGACTCAGATATAGTATCCAGTTTAATGAGTATCAATGCTGTTAAAGGAGTTAATATTGGTGCAGGAATGAACTCTGCACAACTAAGTGGTGAACAAAACTCAGATGAAATTTTACAGAAAGGTAAAAAATTAAAGTTTAACTCAAATAATGCAGGTGGAATATTGGGTGGTATTTCAACTGGACAAGAAATTATTGCTTCATTTGCTGTGAAACCAACATCTTCAATCTTAACAACAAGAAATACTGTCGATAAATTTGGAAAAAATACAACAATATCTGTTACAGGAAGGCATGATCCATGTGTTGGAATAAGAGCTGTACCTGTTGGTGAGGCAATGATGAACTGTGTTTTATTAGATCACTATCTAATGAACAAAGCTCAGTGTCAGTAGAACAATTTAATTTTTTACAACTTTGATAGAATTTTTATTTAATAAAATATCTAAAATTTTCTTTGAAATTTGAGAAGCATTTAATCCAGCAATTTCATACATTTTGTTGGGAGTATCTTGTTCAATAAACTTGTCTGGTAAATTCATTGATCTAAATTTTAGACCTTTGTCAAATATTCCTTTCTCAGCAAGTAAGTTTTTTATATGCGAACCGAATCCTCCAATTGAACCCTCTTCAATAGAGATTAAAATTTCATGCTCTCTAGCACATTTAATAATCAATTCTTCGTCTAAGGGTTTGGCAAACCTTGCATCAATAATAGTAGTTGAAACTCCTTTTTGTTTTAAATTTTCTGCCGCTAGTTTGCATTCTCCAAGTCTTGTGCCCAAACTTAAAATGCATACTTGACTACCATTTTGAATTATTCTTCCTTTTCCAATTTCAATCTTTTCCTCTATTGATGGAAGCTCAACTCCAACACCTAAGCCTCTTGGATATCTAATTGCACTTGGTCTGTCATCAATATCTACTGAAGTATTTATCATTTTAACCAATTCAGCCTCATCACTTGCAGCCATTACAATAAAGTTTGGTAAAGTTGATAAATAAGTAATATCAAAAGAGCCAGCGTGTGTTGATCCGTCAGCTCCTACTAATCCAGCTCTATCAATTGCAAATCTTACTGGTAAGCTTTGTATAGCCACATCATGAACAACTTGATCGTAAGCTCTTTGTAAAAATGTTGAGTAAATTGCAGCATATGGCTTGTATCCCTCTGTTGCCATTCCAGCGGCAAAGGTTATGGCATGTTGCTCAGCAATACCAACATCAAACATTCTTTTTGGAAACTCTTTGCCAAAGATGTCCATTCCTGTTCCACCAGGCATAGCAGCTGTTATTCCAACAATTTTACTATCTTTTTTTGCATGCTTTACAAGTGTATTAGCAAATACTTTTGTATATGAAGGTAGATTAGAACCACTTTTATTTTGTTCACCAGTATTTACATTAAATTTTGAAACTCCGTGATAATGATCTTTAGCTTTTTCTGCATAACTATATCCTTTACCTTTTTGTGTTTTGACATGAATCATAATTGGACCCTCATGGTTTGAGTCTCTAGCATTTTTTAAAATTGGAATTAGAGTTGATAAATCATGCCCATCAATCGGTCCCACATAATAAAAACCTAATGAATTAAACATAGTGCCACCAGTGAAGGCAGATCTTAAAAAATCTTCTGCCTTTCCTGCTTTTGCACTAAACCTCTTTGAAAATGCAGAAGTAATTAATTTTATAGTTTCTCTAAAACTAAAATATATTTTTCCAGTCAATAGTTTTGCAAGATATGTTCTCATCGCTCCAACAGGTTTTGCGATTGACATATCATTGTCGTTTAAAATAACAATCATTTTGGTTTTAGAGGCACCAGCATTATTCATTGCTTCATAAGCCATACCAGCACTGATAGCACCGTCTCCTATTACTGCTATTACGTTTGAGGATTTATTTTCTAGTTTATTTGCCTCAGCAATACCTAGCGCAGAAGAAATTGATGTTGAACTATGAGCTGCACCGAAAGGATCATATTCACTTTCAGTTCTTTTTGTAAAACCCGATAGTCCATTACCTTGTCTCAAAGTTCTAATTTTATCTTTTCTTCCTGTTAAAATTTTATGTGGATAGGATTGATGTCCTACATCCCAAATTAGTTTGTCATTTGGTGTATCAAATACATAATGAAGGGCCACGGTTATTTCTACAACACCTAAACCTGCACCTAAATGACCACCTGTTTGAGATACAGCATCTATCATTTCATCTCTGACTTCTTTTGCAACTTTTGGTAGATCCTTTTCAGAAATTTTTCTTAAATCAGAAGGGAAATTTATATCTTTTAAAAATGTACTTTTGTTTATCATCTATCTCTATGTAAAATGTATTCCAAAGTCTGTATAATTTTTTTTGAATTAGAACCGTATTTTTGTAATTTTTTATTAATATTTATAATTAAATTGTTACAATATTTAAAGGCATTATTATAACCAAGTAAACTAATAAGTGTTGCTTTACCTTTTTTTTGATCTTTTCCTGTTTTTTTTCCAGCTATTTTTGAATTACCTTTATGGTCAATAAAGTCATCAGAAATTTGAAATAATAAGCCTATATCTGATCCAATATTTTCAAAAAACCTAAGCTCTAAATTTTTTTTATTTTTAATTATTGCTGGGGCCACACAACAAAAACTAAATAACATTCCTGTCTTTTTTATTTCCATTTCAATAATTTTATTTCTTGAAACTTTTTTTTTCTCATAATTTAAATCTAGGTATTGTCCACCAGCAATACCAAGATGACCTGAGCACTCGGACAATTTTTTTATTAAATTAACTTTAGTTTTTTCAGGTAAGTCTAAATTTTTGTTTGATAAAATTTCAAATGCCATCGTCAGCAATGAATTGCCAGCTAGTACAGCTGTAGACTCTCCATATTTTACATGTGTAGATGCTTTTCCTCGCCTAATTTTATCATTATCCATACAAGGTAAATCGTCATGAATAAGGGAGTAGGCATGTATACATTCTACTGCTGCACCAATCTGTATTAAAGTTTTATAACTAATTGAAAATAACGATCCAAAGTCTATTAGTATTTTTGATCTAATTTTCTTTCCTCCAGGAAATAATCCATATTTCATTGCGTTTATAAGGTGAGAACTATTTTGATTATTAATAAATTTTTTTAAAAAATGATTTGTATCTTTTGCAATTTTATTTACTTCTTTTTTCATTTTTTTTTACAATTTCCCTAATTTTATTATTTGTCGTTTCACTTATAGATTTAAGACTTTTTTGAAATTTTTTTTCAATAAGATTATTTAATTTTATTAGCTCTAGATAACTATCAACAGAATTATTTAAATTTTTTTCATTTTCTAAAGTCTCAATTATGCTACTTGCTTTTTCAGTGAGCTCCTCCAAAGAGCTGTGATGATAATCAAGTGGTAAATTTTTTTCTTTCATATATTAATAATTATTACATGAAATCTAATCAATCAAATATCAAAAAAGCAAAAAAATATTTAGACAGCAAAGAATGTGTAGCAGTACCAACAGAAACAGTTTATGGATTAGCAGGAAATGCTTATTCTGATTCCTCGGTAAAAAAAATATTCAAATTAAAGAAAAGACCTTCTAACAATCCTTTAATTGTTCACTACTATAATCTAAAGGCTCTTGAACACGATTGCATAATTAATGAGGATTTTAAAAAATTATACAATAAATTTTCACCTGGTCCCATTACATATGTTTTAAAATTAAAAAAAAATTCAAAAATATCAAAATTTGTAACCAATAATAAAAATACAGTTGCTATTAGATTTCCCAAACATCCACTGCTGCGAAGATTACTTAAAGTTTTAAATTATCCCTTAGCTGCACCAAGTGCAAATATTTCATCCAAACTAAGCTCTGTTCAGCCCTCTGATGTAAAAGAAGAATTTGGAAGAAAATTAAAATATATACTTGAAGGGGGAAGATGTTCAATAGGGGTAGAGTCTACAATTATTAACCTTACTGATAATGCATCAATATTAAGACTTGGGGGTTTAAGTGTTTCAAAAATTAAAAAAATAATAAAAAAACAAATATTAATTAAGAATAAATCTAAAAATAAGATTTCACCAGGTTTGTTTTCTCTTCATTATTCTCCTGGAATACCTTTAAGGATGAATGTAAAAAAACCAAATAAAGGAGAGGCATTTGTATTGATAAAAAAAAGAAAAATTAATTCTAAAAATTATTTCTTTCTTAGTAAAAATAATAATTTGATCAAAGCTGCAAGAAATTTATATCCTCTAATAAGAAAAATTAAAAATAAAGGATTCAAAAAAATTGCTGTTGAAAAAATTCCTAATATTGGGATAGGACAAACAATTAACGATCGGCTAGAGAGAGCTTCAAAATATTAAATGACAAATTCAATTGAAGTAGTAAATCTCTCTAAAAATTATAAATCAAAGAATGCTGTCAGTAATGTAAATTTTAAAATTGGTGAAAATGAAATTGTTGGCTTATTGGGTCCTAATGGATGTGGAAAAACAACCACCATTGGAATGATATTAGGGTTATTAAAACCTTCTAAAGGTGAGGTTTTAATTAATGGGAAAAATATCGAGACAAATAAAATATCTCTTCTACATAGAATGAATTTTATATCTCCTTATATAGAGCTTCCTAAAAAATTGAAAGTTAAACAAAATTTAATTGTTTATGGAAAATTATATAACGTAAATAATTTAGAAAATCGAATTAATTATCTTTCAGAGAAACTTAGACTATCTGATCTTTTAGATAAAATAACAGGAGAACTTTCATCAGGACAAAAAAATAGAGTCAGTTTGGCAAAAGCTTTAATAAATGATCCTACAGTACTGCTATTAGATGAGCCAACAGCTTCATTGGATCCTGAAACAGGAGATTTTGTAAGAACATTTTTAGAAAATTATAAAAAAGAAAAAAAAATTTCAGTTTTACTTGCTTCACATAATATGGATGAAGTTAAAAGATTGTGTGGTTCTGTTTTAATGATGAAAGATGGAATTATCGTAGATAGAGGAACGCCTAATGATTTAATATTGAAACATGGTAGAAAAAATTTAGAAGAGGTGTTTTTGGAAATAGCGAGAAATAAAAGATGAATTTTACAAGAATTTATGGGCTTTTTTTAAGACATTTTTACTTAATCACTAGATCATTTCCAAGAATCCTTGACTTAATATATTGGCCCTCAATTCAAATAACTTTATGGGGATTTATTTCAAATTTTTTTGCAGAGCACAGTACTTACTATAGTGGTGCTGTAGGTGTAATTCTATCATGTGCAATTCTCTACGATTTTTTGTTTAGAACAAGTATTGGTTTCAATATGTTATTTTTAGAGGAAATATGGAGTAGAAATTTCACTAATCTTTTCATTGCTCCTATGAAAATTAGTGAAATTATTATTTCTTTAGTCGTTACTGCTTTAATAAGAGCTTTGATAGGACTGGTCCCAGCTATATTGCTCACCTCTCCTCTTTTTGGAATTTCTTTATTAGAATTAGGAGTGCCTTTGGCTTTTCTTTTTTTAAGTTTATATATTTTTGGGATTACTCTTGGCTTATTTGTCTCTGCTGGATTACTTAGATTTGGACCCTCATTTGAAAACATAGCATGGTCTACAATGTTTTTGTTAGCCCCTTTTGGTTGCATTTATTACCCTGTTGAAATTTTGCCAGGAGTCTTTCAATCTATAGCTTATGCCCTACCTCTTGTATACATATTTGAAGAGACAAGAAATATTTTAGTAAACAGTCAAGTAAATTATGAAAATATCTTTAATGCCCTTTATCTTAATATTTTTTATATTATTCTTGCGATATCAATTTTTTATTACTCGTTTGATAAAGCTCGTGACAAAGGAACTTTGATAAATATAGGAGAGTAATTGGTGCGCCTGCTAGGAGTCGAACCCAGAACCTCCTGATCCGAAGTCAGGCGCTCTATCCAGTTGAGCTACAAGCGCATATAGTATTAATATTATATTTTATGGAAAAAAACATTAATTTTATTGTTCAAAAACAGGAAAATAATTCAAGAGTTGATATTCTGATCAACCAAAGAGAAAGGTTAATTAGTAGAACTAGAGTCAAAAATCTAATATTAAAAAATAAACTCAAATTAAACAATATCATCGTAAATAATCCGTCTAAAAAAGTTAATACTGGAGATCAGATTGTTCTAGAAATTCCAAAACCAAAGTCAGCGTCGTTAAAACCATTCGATTACAAATTAGATATTATACATGAGGATGATGACTTAATGGTTATCAACAAGCCAGCTGGTATAATTATGCACCCTGGAGCAGGCAACTATGATCAAACAATAGTTAATGCTTTAATGCATTATGACAAAGATTCCTTATCTAATATCGGTGACGAGTTAAGACCAGGAATTGTTCATCGAATTGACAAAAATACCTCGGGATTAGTAGTAATTGCTAAAAACAATCAAGCCCATGAAAATTTATCAAAACAATTTAGCGAACATACTATTTTAAGAGAGTACCAGCTATTGATATGGGGGAAACTAAGACCATCAAAAGGACAGGTAGTTACATTCCTAACACGTAGTTCAAGAAATAGGCAGCTAATGGAAGTTAGTCGATCTAAGGGAAAGAAAGCAATCACCAATTATAAAACTCTTGAAATTTTTGAAAATGAAAAGACACCCACATTAAGTTTAGTAGAGTGCAAACTAGAAACAGGTCGTACGCATCAAATTAGGGTCCATATGAATTACAAGGGAAACAGTATAGTTGGTGATGATAAATACAAAAAAAAATATAAAAAATTAAAAAATATAGATTTAGAAATCCAAAATTTAATATCTAATTTACCTAGACAATTTTTACATGCTAAAACTATCGGTTTTATACATCCAAAAAATTTTAAAAAAATGCATTTTTCATCAAATTTGCCACATGAGCTAAATATTATTTTAGAAACGCTTAGAAACACTAATAAATAAAACATTGAAAATTATTTTAAATTAACTAAATAAAATCCTTTATGAATACTAGAGTTAGTAATAATTTGCCTTCCCTATCTAATGAAGGAGGATTATCAGCCTATTTGGATCAAATTAAAAAATTCCCAATGCTTGCTGCTGAGGAAGAATATATGTTAGCCAAAAACTGGAAAACCACAGGCAATATTAAGTCTGCTGAAAAATTAGTAACAAGCCATCTTAGATTAGTTGCTAAAATTGCAATGGGATATAAAGGCTATGGTTTACCAGTAAATGAAATGATTTCTGAGGGTAATCTGGGCTTGATGCAAGCTGTAAAAAAATTTGAACCTGAAAAAGGTTTTAGGTTAGCAACATATGCTATGTGGTGGATTAAAGCCTCAATCCAAGAGTATATTTTAAGATCTTGGAGCCTAGTAAAAATTGGAACAACAACTGCCCAAAAAAAATTATTTTTTAATTTGAAAAAGATTAAAAATCAAATTGCTCCTCAACAAGAAGGAGATTTGAGAGATGAACACGTCGATCATATTGCTAACAAACTTGATGTAAGTAAAGAAGAAGTTGTTTCAATGAATAGAAGATTGTCAGGTAAAGAATTTTCTCTAAATGCTCAAGTTGGCGAAGATGGAGATGAATGGCAAGACTGGTTGGTTGATAAAGAATTAGACCATGACCTAAAGTTTGCTCACCATGAAGAAATGGAGCAGAGAAAAGATTTATTGAAAGATTCTATTAAGGTCCTGAACGACAGAGAAAGAGAAATATTATATTCGAGAAGATTGAATGATAATCCAACAACATTAGAAGATTTAAGTCAGAAATATAAAATTAGCCGAGAAAGAGTAAGACAAATTGAAAATAAAGCTTTCGAAAAACTTCAAAAGCATATGCTTCTTTTAGCAAAATCTAAAAATTTATTGCCAGCTAATTAAATATCAAAAGGGTTTTCAACTAATATTGTATCTTCTCTCTCTGGACTAGTAGATATACTTGAAATTTTTGCACCTATAAAATCCTCAATTGCAAAAATATATTTTTTTGCATTTTCTGGTAAAGCATCAATATTTTTAATTCCACTTGTTGAAGATTTCCATCCTGGGAAAATTTTGAATATCGGTTTTATTTTTAATTGGTCCTCAACAGCTGCTGGTAAATAATCAATTTTTTTTCCATCTAACTCGTAATGTATACACATTTTAATTTCATCCAATTCATCTAATACGTCCAATTTAGTAAGTGCGATTCCATCAATACCAGAAATTTTAATAGTTTGTCTTACCAGAACACCATCGAACCAACCGCATCTTCTTTTTCTACTAGTAACAGTTCCAAATTCTTTTCCCCTCGTACCCAATAATTCTCCAACATCATCTTTTAACTCAGTTGGAAAAGGTCCTTCTCCAACACGAGTAGTATACGCTTTAGTTATTCCTAGTACATAATTAATTGAATTTGGCCCGCAACCAGTCCCTGTTGCAGCACTTGAAGCTACAGTGTTAGAAGAAGTGACATAAGGATATGTGCCATGGTCTACATCTAATAAAATTCCTTGAGCTCCTTCAAATAAAATTTTTTTTTTTTGTTTTTTAAATTGATCAATTTTAAGCCATACAGGTTGAGAATATTGTAGTATTTTTGGGGCAATTTTCAATAACTCTTCTTTTAATTGTTCTTTTTCAAAAATTTTTTTTCCTAAACCTTTTCTAATAGCATTGTGGTGTATCAAAACTGATTCTAACCTATGATCTAAATTTTGTTCAGATCTTAAATCCATTACTCTTATAGATCTTCTACCAACTTTATCCTCATAAGCTGGTCCAATTCCTCGTCTAGTAGTCCCAATTTTTCCTTTTCCGGCTGCATCTTCTCTTATTTCATCCATTTCTCTATGAAATGGTAAAATCAAATTTGCAGACTCTGAAATTATAAAATTATCAACATTAACATTTACTCCTTTTAATTTTATTTCTTCTACTTCGTCGATTAGTGCCCAGGGATCAACTACTACTCCATTACCAATGATTGAAATCTTGTTTTTTCTTACTATTCCTGAGGGTAGTAATCTTAATTTATAAGTTACACCATCAATAACAAGTGTATGTCCAGCATTGTGTCCTCCCTGGAATCTTATCACAACGTCAGCCTGTTCAGATAGCCAATCAACTATTTTGCCCTTTCCTTCATCTCCCCATTGTGATCCAACGACTACTATATTTCTCATTATTTTAATTTTTTATTTATGCTCATAGAGTTAAGATGATTTATAGGACCGTGCCCCTTGCCATAATAAGGATTAGATTTTATAGCTAAATTTACATACTTAATTCCAAGCTCACAAGATTTCTTTATCGGTTTTCCACATGATAAAAATGTTGCTACAGCACTGGATAATGTGCAGCCAGTTCCATGGGTATTTTTTGTTTTAACTCTTTTGCTATTAAATATTTTTATATCTTTATTATTTACATAAATATCATGAACAAATTCTCCCTTTAAATGACCACCTTTAATAAGGACATTTTTCGCTCCTTGGTGAATTAACTTTTGCGCAACAACAATCATATCCTGTTGTTTTTTTATTTTGGTATCAGTTAAAATTTCTGCCTCAGGAATATTTGGAGTTATCATTAATACTTTCTTTATCAAGTTAGATTTAATTAGATTTATTGCCTTATTGTCAATTAATTTTGCCCCCCCCTTTGCAACCATGACTGGATCTAAAACTATATTTCTAACTTTAATTTGATCTAACGATTTAATAACTGATCTAATTACTTTTGTAGAATGCAACATTCCAATCTTTACAGCATCTGGCCTAATATCACTTGAGGAAAATGTAACTTGGTTGTAAATTTCTTTCGGATTAATTGGAACAATTGATTTGACACCAGTGGTATTTTGAATGGTTACAGCTGTGATTGCGGTCATCGCATATGAGCCTAATGCAGTAACAGTTTTTATATCTGCTTGTATTCCTGCACCTCCAGAAGAGTCGGATCCAGCAATAATTAGTACTTTTGATTTTATCTTCAAATTATTTAATTTTTCTTATAATTATGTTTATACATTTTTCTAAGAGGTCTAAATTTTCACTTTCACCCATCACTCTTATCTTTGACTCTGTTCCTGACTTCCTAACTAAAATTCTTCCATATCCTCTGATTAGTTTTTCTGCCATTTTAATAGATTTTTTTACATCCGATTTATTTATTATATTTTTATCTTTTACATTTACATTTTTTAATATTTGTGGAATTTTTTTAAATTTCGAAAAAAATAGACTAGCTTTTTTTCCTTTTCTAAGCGCAAACAAAGCCTCTAAAGCAACTAACAAACCATCTCCAGTGGTTGCAAATTTCCCAAGAATAATATGCCCTGACTGTTCACCACCTAAATTAAATTTATGTTTTTGCATTTTTTCTTTTACATACCTGTCTCCAACATCTGCTCTAATAAAATTAATATTAAGAGTTTTAAAGTATTGCTCTAAACCATAGTTGGACATTAATGTTCCAACCACTCCACCTTTTAACATTTTTTTATTTTTCCATCTTGAGGCTAAAGCAGCAACAATTTGATCTCCATCGATTATGTTACTTTTTTCATCGCACATTATGACTCGATCAGCGTCACCGTCTAATGAAATACCAATATGAGCTTTATATTTTTTTACTGCTCTTTTAATATTGTTTGGATAGACAGATCCACAATTTTTATTAATATTCATGCCATTCGGCTCCACTCCAATAGCTGTTACTTTGGCTCCTAATGATTTTAATAATTCAGGACCAGCTTTATAGCCTGCCCCATTTGCGCAGTCTATTACAATCCTAAGTCCTCTTAAATTAAACTCTTCAGAAAAGTTTTTTTTTAAAATTTTAATATAATCTTTAGTCCCTGTTTCTAATCTTTTTACTCTTCCCAATTTTTCTGGTTCAGATAAATTTTTTTCAATATTTTGGTCTATTAAATGTTCAATTTTCTTTTCAATTTTGTCAGATAACTTCATTCCATCTGGGCCAAATAACTTTAATCCATTATCATAATGTGGATTGTGCGATGCAGTTATCATAATCCCCATATTAGCTTTCATGGTTTTAGTTAGCATTGCTAAACCATTTGTTGGTAGAGGTCCCAAAGTGTAGACGTGCATACCAGCTGAAGTTAATCCTGATACCAAAGCTGGTTCGAGCATATAACCTGATAATCTTGTATCTTTAGCAATTATAGCAACTTGTTTGTTTTTTTTTTGTGATCTAAAAAAGGTTCCTGATGCTAGACCAAACTTAAAAAACATATCTCCATTTATATTTTTACTATTTATTGCACCTCTAATTCCATCAGTTCCAAAGTATTTTTTTGGCATTAATTTTTTATTATTTCTTTGTAAACTTTTATACCCTGCATAATTTCATTAACATCGTGAACTCTTAAAATTTGAACACCTTGGGTCATCATATAAATTGTGGAAGCCACTGTACCCCCAATCCTTAATTTACTATCATTATTTTTAGATATATCTTTAATAAACCTTTTTCTTGAGTTTCCAACAAGTATAGGAAAACCGAGTGAATGAAAAATAGAAATGTTCTTTATTAAATTCATATTATGTTTCAAATTTTTTCCAAAGCCTATTCCAGGATCAATGATTATTTTATTATGATTTATTCCAATTGATCTTAAAAATTTTAATTTTTTCTCAAAAAAATCATAAATATCCAACAATTCATTTTTGTAAAAAGGATTATTTTGCATATTCTCGGGACGGCCTTGAGAATGCTGCAATATAAATGGAGTATTATTAAGCTTTAATATATTTATAGTTTCTGGGTCATATTCCAAACCTGATACATCATTGATCAACTTTACTCCAAGTTGAATTCCTTTTTTCATTATATTTGATTTTCTTGTATCTAGAGATATTGGTATTTTTTTGCACAATATTTTTAAAATTTTGTTTATTCTACTCCATTCTAACTTTTCATTTATAGGTTTAGATCCTGGTCTAGTGGACTCTCCTCCAATATCAATTAGATTTGCCCCTGAGTTAAATAAATTTACAGCTTGTTGAATAGCTTTATCTTTTTTATTAAATTTTCCTCCATCTGAAAAACTGTCAGGGGTCAAATTTAACACTCCTAACAAATTTGGAATTAAGTTAAATTTTAAATTACAAAAACCTTTTTTTTTTGAAGTAATTTTTTTTAAATCAGAATTAACTTTTTTTTTTAATAAAGATGATAATTTATTAATTTGGTTAACAAATACTATTCTTTTTGATTTTCTTGTAATTATTTCAATTTGATTAAAAGAGATTTCTTTAATACCATGCAGTGGTAATGATTTGTTCTTTTCGACAAGATTTTTAGACTTAGCACCATAATAGAAATTACACACTCTTGTGTAATATCTTGTCATCTATAAATTTAGTGAACTATCTTTGGTTTAAGTCCTAATGAACTAAGTGCAGAACCCTTATCATTATCATCAACCTTTATATCTTCTTTGTCTTTTGGATAAACATTTTTATTTATCAAATTTTCTATTTCCTCTCCTGAAAGAGTTTCATAAGTTAAAAGTGCTTTAGCCAACTTGTGCAAATCGTCGATTTTGTCAGTTAGTACTTTTCTTGCTCTTTCATAACCTTTATCAACTATTTTTCTTATTTCAGAATCAACTTTTTGTGCCGTTTCTTCTGACATATTTTGTTGTCTCGCAACTGATCTACCCAAGAAAACTTCTTCCTCGTTTTCTCCATATGCAACTGGTCCAAGTTCCTTGCTTAATCCTGCTCTCATGACCATTGCTCTAGCTCTTTTAGTTGCTTGTTCGATATCACTCGATGCTCCAGTTGTTACTTTATTTTCACCAAATATTATTTCTTCAGCAACCCTTCCACCCATTGCAATAGCAAGTTGGGCATGTAATTGCTCACGTGTTTGTGATAATTCGTCTCTTTCAGGTAATTGCATAACCATACCAAGAGCTCTTCCCCTTGGAATAATAGTTGCTTTATGAATAGGATATGCTGCACTCTCATTAATGGTTACAATTGCATGTCCAGCCTCATGATAAGCTGTTAAAGTTTTCTCCTCTTCAGTCATTACCATTGATCTTCTTTCAGACCCCATCATTACTTTATCTTTTGCTTCTTCAAATTCTGCTAAAGTAACAATTCGTTTATTTTTTCTAGCAGCTAACAAAGCAGCCTCGTTTACAAGATTAGCTAAATCTGCACCTGAAAAACCTGGTGTGCCTCTTGCAACTGTTCTTAAATTAACATCTGGTGCCATCTTAATTTTCTTAACATGGACTTTAAGAATTTTTTCTCTTCCAATTATGTCTGGATTAGAAACAACTACTTGTCTATCAAATCTACCTGGTCTTAATAGTGCAGGATCTAAAACATCAGGTCTGTTAGTTGCAGCAATTATAATAACTCCTTCGTTAGTATCAAAACCATCCATCTCAACTAGCAGTTGGTTTAATGTTTGTTCTCTCTCGTCGTTGCCTCCTCCTAGGCCTGCCCCACGACTTCTTCCAACAGCATCAATCTCGTCGATAAATATTATACATGGAGAATTTTTCTTTCCCTGTTCAAACATATCTCTTACTCTTGATGCACCAACACCAACAAACATCTCAACAAAATCTGAACCTGAAATAGTAAAAAAAGGAACTGCTGCTTCACCTGCAATAGCTCTTGCTAAAAGAGTTTTTCCTGTCCCAGGAGGTCCAACTAATAATGCACCTCTTGGTATTTTACCACCAAGTCTACTGAATTTTTTTGGATCTTTTAAAAACTCTACAATCTCCTCAACTTCCTCTTTAGCTTCCTCTACCCCTGCAACATCATTGAATGTAACTTTTCCTTTCAGCTCATTCATCATTTTTGCTTTTGATTTCCCAAAGCCCATTGCTCCGCCTCTTCCACCTTGCATCTGTCTCATAAAGAAAATCCAAACAGCAATTAATAGCAGCATAGGGAACCACGAAAGTAATACACCAAATAAAGATGGCATTTTTTCCTCTAAAGGAGCAGCTGATATACTAACTCCTTTTTCAGATAATTTTTCAATTAAATTTGGATCATTAGGAGCATAAGTAGAGAATGAATTACCGTTAGAATAAACACCCTTTATATTTTTACCTTGTATCTCAACCTTTACAACTTCTCCATTCTCAACTGATGTTAAAAAATCAGAAAAAATTATTTGATTGCCACCTCTGGGATTTGATTGAGGGCTTTTGAACATATTGTAGAGACCTATAGTTAGGAAAACAATTATTCCCCACATTGCAAGATTTTTTAAATTCATACGTATAAAATAAGAATTATTATCAATTAAACAAGTGACAAAATATCAATTAAAATATTATATTTAGTGCTCTTTTAGAACTATGATTGACTGGTTCACTTTATAAACTATGCAATTTCCAAGTGTAAGTTTAAGATAAATTCTATTCTCTCCTTTTAATTTATCTATAACAGTATCAATTTTTTTTCCTCTAACAGAGTAATATTTGTTCCCAACTAATTTTATTATTTCTGATAACGATCTAAAAGTTACTTCATGAGGTTGGTTAAAAAATTCTTCATTTAAAATAATTTTTCTTTTATCTTTATAAATATATGAATTATCTTTTAAATTTTTTGCAATATAAAATTTTATAGTTTCATTAGAATCTTTTAAATTTTTAATTGTTGTAAGTAATTTATTCTTATCTAAACCATCTTTCTGAAAATGTTTTATTAACTTTCTTATCCTTACTCTTTTAAACTTATTATCTTCATTAGATGGATCCTCCATATAAGATTTAAAAACATTAGTAGTAATATAATTTAAATGTTTTTTTTCAAAACTTATAAGCGGTCTAACTATATTTACTTTGTCACTTAAAGTTTTTTCACTAAGAGAAATTAAACCGTTAAGCCCACTTCCTCGAGAAAGTCTAATAAAAAAATTTTCATACAGGTCATCTACATGGTGGCCTGTTAAAATATTTTTAATTTTTAATTTTTTTGCTTGATCAATTAAGAGGTTGTATCTTTTATTTCTAGCTAATGACTGGATATTGCTAATTGGTTTTTTTCCATGCCACTTTAAAATAATTGAATTTATACCATACTTTTTCAATAGTTTTTTTACTGATAGTGCTTCAGATGAAGAGTTTTTTCTTAATCTATGATCAATTATAAAATAATAACTATTTATTGATTTTTTTATTGAATAAATTTTAGCTAAGAAGGACAAAGCTAAGCTGTCTGAACCACCAGAAACTGAAACAACAAAATCTTGATTTAAATCAAGAATTTTCTCAAATTTCTTATAAGCTTGAAGTATTCTTTTATCTCTTAAATTGTTTAGTAAATTTTTATGAGTCTTGCTTGATACATTCAAATTTTTTGGACTCATATATTGCTTTTTTAATTACAGATTGATTTGCATTAGGATATTGAATTTGCACACCAGTTATCATTTTACAACCTTGATCTTTCTCACCTATTTGTACCATGGAGACACCTAATTTTAATAAATTTATTGGTGCCTTTTTACCTTTTGGATATTTTTGATATCCCTCTAAATACGCAGTTGCAGCATCAGTATATAATTGCCTTATTCGAAATGTTTCTGCATACCAATACTGTGCACTTCCTGCTAATTCATGATCAGCATTAGACAAAACAAATTCTCTAAGGGCTATCTCAGCTGTACTGTAGTCACCAACTTTTAAAAAACTAGTTGCAAATTCATACTGTTTTTCTGGTGAAACATCCTGGGGTAATATTTTCTCATCTGATTGAAATGTTTCTGTTACAATTGACGCAGTAGTTTCTACAGATTGAATTTGCTGAGAAGTATCTGAGGTCTCGGTATCTTTATATGAAATCGATCCAAGATCTTGTGGCTGAGAACTTCCGGGTAGAACTTTATTTTCATCAGTTTTTGGCTTTGAGCTTAATTCAGGTGAACTATCACCTACTATACCTGAAGTAAGTGATGACTCTATGTCTTGAAATCTTACTTGATTGTCAGCTTGAATTTTTGACAATCGATTGGAAAGTTTATCCAATTTAAAATTTATTTCTTCAAATTTATTTGTTAATTCTCTAAACTGACCCTCGATTTCAGACAACTTAAGTAAATGTCTTGTAAGAACATCCTCTGAATTTGGATCTATTTCTATTTCTGAGCTATTAGTTGATGTATTTTCTATCTCAATTGATCCAGAGTAAACTGCTCTCTCAAGAGTTTTTAGGTCATTTTTTATAATTTCTAAAGTTTCATAGATATTATGATTATCTGCGAAGGAGTTACTAATTATGACAAGATTAAAAACAAAAATAATCTTTAATACGATTAATTTAAAAAACAATCTCATTAACGTAACACTTTATGATTATAAAAATGGCAAAAAAAAGACCCCAAAACCACTAATGTAGTTGGGGTCTTTAAAATAAAGTTTTTAATTTGCTTTAACAGTAACTGATCTTCTATTTTTTGACCAAGACAATGGATTTGAACCAGAGTCAACTGGTCTTTCTTTTCCATAACTTAATACTGTAATTCTGTCAGAAGATATTCCGTAAGTCATTAAATAATCTTTAGCTGCATTGGCTCTTCTCTCTCCAAGCGCTAAGTTATATTCTCTAGTTCCTCTTTCATCTGCATGACCTTCAAGTACTACATTAATACCTGAATTCTTTCTTAACCATGCAGCTTGTGCTCTTAAAGTTTCCCTAGAAGCAGTAGTTAAAATTGACTCATTTGTTGCAAAGAAAACTCTGTCTGGAACTCCCTCAGCTAGATATTTAACTGTATCAGTTCCCGTATAAACATCACCTTGCATTGAACCCTTAATATCAGTTGCAATTTCTTTTTTGGTTGCGCACGCTGATAAAACTATACATGTTGTTAATACTAGAAGTGTGTTTTTTAAAATTTTGCTTAATATCATTAAATTGCTCCTTGCTGCTAATTTCAAAGTATTACTTTTTCACAACTAATTAGAGGTTTCAAGTCTAAAAATCAAGAAATTTCAATAATTCTAAGGTGAAATTTATATTAATTACTTAATAAAGATGACCATGATGGGTCTGATGCATCAGTGGGTGTCTTGATTTTGCGCTCATTATAACCAGTTAAATCAATAGACCACAACTTTGCAGTAAACCCTTCCCCTTTATCGTTGGTTTTTGTTTCTCTATAAAAAATTAAAACTCTTCCATTTGGTGACCATGATGGAGCCTCTTGATAGTAATTTTCAGTTAACAGTCTCTCACCTTTTCCATCTGTTCTCATGACACCAATATAAAACTTACCCTTATGTAATTTGGTAAATGCAATTAAATCTCCCCTTGGGGACCAAACTGGAGTTCCATATAGCCCATTTCCAAATGAAATTCTTTTTACATCACTGCCGTCACTTTTCATTATATAAATCTGTTGATAGCCACTTCTGTCAGAATTGAATGTTATATATTTTCCATCAGGCGAATAAGATGGTGAGGTATCGATAGACGGATGATTTGTAATTCTCTCTACAATTCTATTCTCTAAGTCCATAGTGTAAATATCAGATTTACCGTCTTTTGCAAAACTCATGATAATTTTCTTTCCATCTGGAGAAAATCTTGGTGCAAATGTCATACCAGGAAAATCTCCCACGACCTCCTGTGTCCCTGTCTCAATATCTAATAGGTAAACTCTTGGAAGATTTTTAAAGTAGGATAAATATGTAACCATTTGGCTAGTTGGATTAAATCTTGGAGTGAGTACTAATTCATTTCCTAAGGTTAAAAATTTATTATTGAAGCCGTCTTGGTCCATAATCGCTAATTTTTTTAATCTTTGTGTCTTTGGACCTTCTTCAGCAACATAAATAATTCTGGTGTCAAAGTATCCTTTTTCTCCAGTCAATCTCTCATAAACTTTATCAGAAATGATATGACCTACTCTTCGCCAATTAGTTGGAACTGTAGTGAATGCTAAAGCCATCATCTCTTTAGCGGCAAGCACATCCCATAATCTAAACTCAACTCTTAATTTGTCATCCATAAAATTTACTTTACCTGTTATAAGTGCTTGTGCTTTTATTAATTTCCAATCTTCAAATCTTGGTTTTAGATTGGCAATGTCAGGAGCTTGTAAAAATGCTTCTTTACTTAAAGGATTAAATAATCCTGATGTACTCAAATTATTTTCTACGATAGTTGAGATTTCTTCTCCAATATTTTCTTTTTTTAAAACTTTTTGAAAACTTTTTCTTGATTCTTCATCAATAGATAAAGGTGAGACTGCTAATGGAAGAGGATCAAGATTACCTCGAGTAATATCAACCTCAATTAACGCGTGTGAGTTGATCGGGATTAAAATTAAAAATAAAGTAATAATTTTTTTAATCATATTAATATTTATACTAACCTTCTAGCATCTCTCTTGCATCAAAATTTAATTGTAATTCCTTCCATCTCTCGTAACCTGTTGTTGGAACTCTTAAAGGCTGACATAACCTTACAGCCCTTAAAGCACTTTCTGCTAAAACTTTGTAAAAACCTTGTCCTGGTTTATTCATCCTTGCATGATCTAAGATTTCAGTGTTTGTTACTGATCCGTCAGGTTTTAATTTTAATTTAATTCTTACTAGCAAGTTTTCGTTATAAGGTAAGCCTAATGGAATACTCCAACATCCAAAAATTTGTGCTTTAAGTGCGTCTTCTTCACTTAATGTAAGTCCAGTGTTTTCAATATTTCTCTCCTGGTCTTGAGTAATATCATTATTTTTTTTAATTACTTCAGCAGTTTCTTCTTTAGATTTATCAATTAATGCAGCAATATTATTTGGATCAAATAAATCTTTTTTTTCAAATTCTGAAACCTGTTTCACTTCCTTATTAACTTTTTCTGGATTTTGCTTATTTTCTTCAATTGTTTTAATTTTTTTTACATTTTTATCTGGAAGAGGAATTGCCTCAGGTATTTGATTTTCAATTTTTTTATTTTTTTGATCTGGAGAAACTACAGTTTTAGTTTTTGTTTTTTTTACTTTTTTTGGTGGAGCCTGTTCAGAAACAAGTTTTTCTTTTTCCTTAACTTTCTCTATAATTTTTTTTGCTTTTGGGGCAAAAGGAACATTTGTTTTTTCAGATATCTGAATTAATTCAACTGAAACAATAGGAGGGATATCTAAAGGTTTTTTTGTTAAAAAAGGGAGGCTCATAGCTGTAACAACAATTAATAGTACATGGAAAACAGAAGAGATAATTATGCTTCTATTCAATTTATCTACCTCTGTTTGTAAGGTTCTGATATTAACGCTACCTTTGTAAAACCAGATCCAGAAAGTAGTCCCATTATTTCAAGCACTCTTCCATAATTTATAGTTTTGTCTCCTCTTACATAAATTCTCGTATCAGTTCTATTTTTTGAAACTGCCAAGACCTTTGCGATAATATTGTTATACTCAACTTTAGACTCTTGGATGAATATCTCCCCTTTTGCATTTATAGATAATGTTAATGGTTCAGTTTCTTCAGGAAGAGAGTCTGCAGAGCTTTCTGGTAAATCTACTTGAACACCGACAGTTAATAAAGGTGCAGTTACCATAAAAATAATCAATAATACTAACATTACATCCACAAATGGAGTAACATTGATTTCACTCATGGGTTCTTTTGAAGAACGATTTAATCTAAACGCCATTTAAATTATAGTTAAAAACCTTTTTGAAAAATTTTCTAATTTTTCAGAATACTTTTTGGAATCGTTGTTAAATTTATTGTAAGCTACAACTGCAGGTATTGCTGCTAATAAACCTAATGCAGTTGCAAATAATGCTTCGGCTATTCCTGGTGCTACTATTGCAAGACTAGTATTTCTTGAAATTGCAATTGATTGAAAAGAATTCATAATTCCCCAGACTGTTCCAAATAAACCTATAAAAGGTGCAGTTGAACCAACTGTAGCTAAAAAAGTAAATCCTTTATCAATTTTTGCCATTTGTTTCTCAATTCCACTTTCTAAAAGCGCACTCGTCCTTTCACTTAAATTATTTCTTGTTTTTTTCTTCAACAAACCCTCCATAGCATTTTGAAAAACTAACGCCATAGGATCTTCAAGTTTAGATGGTAAACTATTGTATAAATTTTCGGCAGACTTAGAATTCCAAAATTTTTCTTCAAATTCTTCAGAAGATTTATTTATTTTTTTAAATAATCTAAATTTATCTATAATTACAGCCCAAGAGTATACTGAGCATAATATCAAAATAATCATTACTGATTTTACAATTATGTCAGCTCTTAAAAATAAGCTAAATAAAGAAAAATCTGTGTTGGTGCCTAGTTCTACAGCTTTTGCTGTTATGTCTGCTTCCATAATTACTCTTCACACTTAAATGTGTCATGAATTTGACTTGAATTATACTGTTATTACTATTCTTTCTTATATGTCTCAAAGAAATAACTAGCTATTAGAATAGCATCTGCCTTGTTAGAGTCCTTTTTTCTTGATAGATGAGATGAATAATATGGAAAAATTTGAATTGCCCTTGTTCTACTTGCGTCTTTTTCAGAATTAATCAAATTAAAATATTTCTTCCATTTTGCAGGTCGAACAAAGTAAACAGAAAGCTGCATAGCGCTACAAATTCCTTTGAGAATTCCAAAAGATTGACCAAAATTGAACATGCTAGTAACTCCTTGACCTGGCATTGCTGTAACATGCTCTATAACTACTTTTATATTTTTTTTATCTATATTTTTTATTTTCTCTGAAATTTCGTTAAAAATCTGAGGTCCATTTACTTGCTTTTTATTCTTTTTACCTTCAATCATGGTTGGCATCTCTACCACATCTTTTATTGCTCCATCTTTAAAGAAACAAATTGACCCTGATATTCCTGGATCAATTCCTATTATAAGCATCAATTAACCTCTAAATTTACATTTGAAAAAACATTTTGTACATCTTCATCATCTTCTAAAGTTTCTAGAAATTCTGTTACTTCATCTTTTTTCTCATTATTAATATCTACACTGTTTAGAGGAATCCATTCGATCTCTGTTGAAATAAAATTTGCTATTGTTTTTTCTAAATTTTTTTTAACATTATAAATTTCACTAACAGGACAATGAATTTCATGAAAATCACTATGAGATATGCACTCATCAGCTCCAGCATCAATTGCTAATTCCAAAATATTGTCCTCAGAGATTTCTTTTTTATCAATCTTAATGATTCCCAATTGTTTAAAATTATGAGAGGCAGATCCCTGTGTTCCTAAACTCCCTCCATTTTTTTGAAAAATTGTTCTTATGTTAGATGCTGTTCTATTTTTATTATCTGTCAAAGTCTCCACTATAACAGCAATTTTATCGGGTCCAAATCCCTCATATCTTAAATTCTCAAAATTGGATCCATTTGTTGCAGAAGATTTATCAATTGCTCTCTCAATATTGTCCTTTGGCATATTAGCAGACCTAGCCGCTTGAACAGCAGATCTTAACCTCGGATTCATTGCGGGATCTTTATCACCAAGTTTTGCAGCAACTGTAATTTCTTTTGATAATTTTGAAAAAATTTTAGAACGCTGTTTATCTGCTTTTCCTTTTTTGTGTTTTATTCCAGCCCAGTGAGAGTGTCCTGCCATAAATTTTTATTTATTTTTTGAAAAAATTTCCATAAATATAGCTCTGAATATTATTTGCTAAGCCAGTTTCTATATTACATTCAACCATAACACCACTCAAAGTAGCATCTCCAATAGCTGGAAAATGTTTCTTTGAGTTTTTTTTTAAAAATCTATTTAATGAATTTTCTTTATTCATGCCAATGACTGAATCATAGTCGCCACACATACCAGCATCTGTTTGATATCCTGTGCCATTATTTAAAATTCTTGCATCATTGGTTGGAATATGGGTGTGAGTTCCTACTACTAGCGTAGCTTTGCCATCAAAAAAATGGCCAATCGCGTTTTTTTCACTTGTAATCTCACCATGAAAATCAACTATAAGTAAATCATAATCTTCTTTTAATTTATTCTCATTTAAAAATTTCTTTGAAACTTCAAATACATCTTCACACTTTTTCATAAATACATTTCCCATCAAATTCAAAACACCAATTTTTATATTGTCATTTGTATTATAAATATTAAATCCTTTTCCTGGTGCGGGTTCAAAAAGATTTTTAGGACGTAATAATCTTTGTTCTTTATCAATATACTGCATAATTTCTTTTTGGTCCCAAACATGGTTTCCTGTTGTAATAACATTTACTCCACAATTAAAAAAATCTTTACATATTTCCTCCGTCAGACCCACCCCTTGAGAAGCAGAATTTTCACCATTAACAATTACAAAATCGATATTGTTTGATTTAATTTCACTTAAGAGATTGCTAGTCAACTTTGAACAACCAGCAATACCTACTACATCGCCCAAAAATAATATTTTCATCAAATAATCTCTTTATCAGTTATAATTATATCTAATTTCTTATCATGTTTACTTATTGGTATGGTTTTTAACTTTTGAAAAGAAAAAGCAAGACCAACTTTTACTACTTTTTTAATCTTTGATATCTTTTGAATGTAACGGTCATAAAAACCACCTCCATAACCTAATCTATTTAATTTTTTGTCAAATGCCACCAAAGGAACAAATAAAATATCAGGGTAAACTCTATTGGTGATCTCTGGTTCTGGGATGCCATACTTATTTATAAACAAAGGATCATTTTTATACCATTTATAAAAATCCATTTGACTTTTTTTTTTAATTTTCGGGAGAGAAATTGTAGAACCTTTTTTAAAAAAATAATTTAAAATTTCTAAATCGTTAATCTCATAGTTTGATGGATAGTATCCACCTATAATTTTCAAATTATAATTTTTTTTTTTAAGATATAAATAAATATTACTTGGATTTATATTTATTGATTTTTTTGACTTACTTTTTCTTAATTTTAATACTTTATCTCTTAACTTTAATTTAATCACAAATTTATTGGGATAGATTATCTATTTTTGTCTTTTTGACAAAATCTGATATTTGGTCAGCTGCTTCATCAATTAACTGCTCATATTTTTTTTGATTATTTTCAATCTCAATTTTAAAATCTTCATGATTTAAATTAAGTTTTTTTATCTCATCCTCTTTCTTATCTCGATATTCATAAATTAAAGATTTCAGTTCTTTAAATTTATTTGACAAATCTTTGAATTCATTTTTTCTTTGCTCGACCTTCTTTTTAGTCTCAAAATATTCATCCATTATTTTCACTGCCGTAATTAATAGTAGTTTATTTTCACCTAGATTGCCCAAATCATTTTTTAACTTATTAAACTTTTGACTAATTTGGATTAGTAATTCCTCTAAGTGTTCTTCTTGTCCATCCTCACAGGACAATATAAATTCTTTATTATTAAATTTAATAGTTACATTTGCCATTTATCAATTTCTTCCAATAAAGTATCTGTTTCTTGATTTAATTCATCAATTTTTTCAGAAAATTCGATTTGTTTTCTTTCTTCTTGTTTTTCTTTATTTTTAATTTCCTCTAATTTCTTTGATAGCGAGCCATGCTCCTCAAGAAGTTCTTTATATTTAATTTCTAACTCATTTTTTTCAATTTCTAATTGATTTTTTTGCTTGCTTAAATTTTCAATATTATTTTGTAATTTTGGATTAGTTAGGTCTAAATTTTTTAATTCATCTAAAACTGAAATTAATTTTTTTTCTTTTTCGTTTATAGAATTCATATATATAGATATAGTATTAAATAGATTCTTCTTAGTCTAGTCAGGATAATTTTGAACAAACTACATAATGATTTAGCAAATTGCATCAGGTTTTTATCAATAGATGCGGTTCAAAAAGCTAATTCTGGTCACCCAGGTATGCCAATGGGTATGGCAGATGTTGTAACCGTACTTTTTAAGAACTTTTTAAGATTTAATCCTAAAAATCCAAATTGGATGAATAGAGACAGATTCGTTTTGTCTGCAGGTCATGGATCAATGCTTTTATACTCTTTACTGTTTTTAACTGGGTATAAGAGTATTTCTTTAAATAGTATAAAAAATTTCAGACAGCTAAATTCCATATGTGCCGGTCACCCTGAATATCATCCAAATTCAGGTATCGAAACAACTACAGGTCCTCTTGGGCAAGGAATAGCAAACGCAGTGGGATTTGCAATCTCAGAGGAAATTTTAAAAAAAAAATTAGGAAATGATTTAATTAATCACAAAACTTATGTTTTGGCTGGAGATGGGTGTTTAATGGAAGGTGTAAGTCATGAGGCAATGAGTTTAGCGGGACATTTGAAGCTTAAAAATTTAGTAATGCTTTTTGATAATAATTCAATTTCAATTGACGGTCCAACTGATCTTGCTGTATCAGATAATTTTAAAAAAAGATTTGAGGGTTATGGTTGGGATTATATTTTAATAAATGGACATAATGAAAAAGAAATATTTAAAGCATTAAAAAATGTTCAAAAAGCAAAAAAACCAACTGTTATTTCTTGTAAAACAAAAATTGGATATGGTTCACCAAATAAATCAGGTAAAGCTTCCTCTCATGGAAGTCCTCTAGGTTTAGAGGAGATTGAACTTGTTAGAAAAGCACTAAATTGGAACAATAAACCTTTTAATATTCCGAATAAATTTTTGAAAGAGTGGAGAAAAATTGGTCAAAAATGTGTAACTCAAGAAAAAAAATGGATTAAGATATTTAACAAAAACAAAACAAAATTTAAAAATATTAAAAAAAATAATTTTATAAATGTTTTAAAAACAGAAAAAAGAAACGCGATTTTGGAGCCTAAAAGTTTGGCTACAAGAAAATGTTCTGAAATGACATTGAATGCATTAACAAATCAAAATCATAACTTAATTGGTGGCTCTGCTGATTTAGCAGGATCTAACAATACAAAAACAAAACATCAAAAAATAATTAAGCCTGGAGATTTTAGTGGAGATTATATTCACTACGGAGTAAGAGAGCATGGAATGAGTGGAATAATGAATGGTATTGCACTCTATGGAAATTTAATTCCATATGGTGGAACTTTTTTAATTTTTTCTGATTATTGTAAACCTTCAATTAGGTTATCTGCGTTTATGCAAAAAAGAGTGATATATGTAATGACACACGACTCAATAGGGCTTGGAGAGGATGGGCCAACCCATCAGCCAATTGAGCAGCTCTCAGGTTTAAGATCAATTCCAAATTTAAATGTTTTTAGGCCAGCAGATAGAGTTGAAACAATTGAATGTTGGGAACATGCTTTAAAAAGTTCTAAAACACCAAGTATTTTATCTTTGACACGACAAGCCCTAAATCCCATAAGAAAATCATTTACAAATATAAATAAATGTTCTTTAGGAGCTTACGAAGTTTTGAGAACTAATAAAAAAATTAATTTAACAATATTTGCAAGTGGTTCAGAGGTTAATTTGGCAATCGAAACTAGTCATAAATTAGCCAAAGATAAAATATACTGTAAAGTTATATCAATGCCATCTATGGAGCTTTTCGATCTACAATCAAAATTATATAAAAATAAAATTTTAAACGAAACTAAATTTAAAATTTCAATAGAAGCTGGATCAAGTGATTGTTGGAAAAAATATGTAGGAAAATCAGGTCTAACATTTGGAATTAATGAATTTGGCAAGAGTGCCCCCTACAAAGATATTTTTAAACACTTTGGACTAACAGTTTCAAATATTGTCAGTAAAGCCAAAAAAATGATAGGAGATTAAATATGGCAATCAAAATTGGAATTAACGGAATGGGTAGAATTGGTCGAATGATTGTCAGATCAATTTTTGAAAGTCAAAATAAAAATTTAAAGATACAACATATTAATAACAGGTCAAATTCAGAAGCTACAGGCAAATTAATTAAATATGATTCTATCCATGGCAAATTTAATGCTGATATTAAATTTGATGAACATAATTTTATAATAAATAAACAAAAAATTTCATTTTCTCAAGAGCCTAAAATCGAAAAAATTAATTGGAATAAGTATGATGTTGACTATGTTTTAGAATGTACAGGCAAGTTTAACTTAAGAGAAAAACTTGAATCTCATATTAAAAATGGTGCAAAAAAAGTGATTGTATCTGCTCCATGCAAAAATGCAGACAAAACAATAGTTTTTGGTGTAAACGAGAACACCTTATCTAAAAAAGATAAAATAATCTCAGCTGCCTCATGTACTACGAATTGTTTGGCACCAGTTGTAGATGTTATTCACAAAAAATTTGAAATTGAAAAAGGTTTTATGACCACGATTCATTCATTTACAAGTGACCAAAGAATTTTAGACAATTCTCATAAAGATCCAAGAAGAGCAAGATCTGCAAGCCAGTCAATTGTTCCTACATCGACTGGAGCATCAAAAGCAATAGGTGAAATAATTCCAAGTTTGAAAGGAAAATTAGAAGGTGTAGCGATGAGAGTACCTACACCAAATGTTTCTCTAGTAGAATTAGTTTTTTGTACGAAAAAAGAAATTAACATAAAAAATATAAATAATGAATTTGAATTAGCTTCAAAAAAAGAATTAAAAAGAATTTTAGAAATAACGTATGAAAAATTAGTTTCTGTTGATTTCAATCATAATTCAGCATCTGCAATCATTGATGCGTCTTTAACAAGTGTGGTTGGAGCAAATATGGGTAAAATTTCAGCTTGGTATGACAACGAATGGGGTTTTTCTAACAGAATGTGCGATATAGCTGAAAATTTGCATAAAATCTCTTAATGAAAAGTATTAAAAACGAAAGAAACCTTCATGGTAAAAAAATATTACTAAGATTAGATTTAAATGTTCCTATAGTTAATGGAAAAATAAGTGACACAACTAGAATAGATAAAATTCTGCCCACTTTACATTTTCTTAATAAACAAAAAGCTAAAATTATTATTTTATCACATGTGGGTAGGCCAAAAGGCAAGGCTTTAAAAGAACTTTCATTAAAACCAATTTGTGAAAATTTAGAGAAACAATTAGGTTTAAATGTAAAATTAATTACACAAAATATAAATGAAATTAAAAATAAGGATTTTTTTGATAATTTTGATGAAGAAATCTTAATGTTAGAAAATATTAGGTTTTATGCAGAAGAAGAAAAAAATGATAATAAGTTTGCCGAACATCTAGCAAGTTTTGGTGATATTTATGTTAATGATGCTTTCTCTTGCTCTCATCGTGCACATGCTTCAATTGTTGAAATTTCCAAATTCCTACCTTCATTTTCTGGATCACAACTAGATACTGAAATTAGTGCCCTTAACAAACTTACATCTAATATTACAAAACCAATATCTTGTATAATTGGAGGATCTAAAATTTCTTCCAAAATTAATATAATTAAAAATTTAATACCTAAATTTGACAATATTATTATTGTTGGCGGAATGGCTAATAATTTTATTAAGTACTTTGGGCACAATATTGGAAAGTCAATTGCAGAAAAAAATTGTGATCTTATTGTTGAAGAAATTATTTATCTTTCGAAAAGACACAAATGTGAAATAATCTATCCAGAGGATGTGCTCGTATCTAAAGATTTAAATGGATCCAGTAATAAAAAAAAATTAAATGAAATTTTAGGTGATGAAATGATTTTAGACATTGGTCCAAAAACTATAGTAAAAATCGCAGATATTATAAATAAAAGCAAGACTCTGTTGTGGAACGGACCAGCAGGATATTTCGAAAACCCTAACTTTTCAAACGGCAGTATTCAAATAGCAAAAACAATAATTAAAAATAATGAATCAAACAAAATTTTTTCGGTTGTTGGGGGAGGAGATACAGTTTCATTATTAAAAAGTATTAAGGCTGTTAATAGTTTTAACTTTGTTTCAACTGCAGGTGGAGCTTTTTTGGAATATCTTGAAGGTAAAAAGCTTCCTGGTATAAACGCGTTAAATTAAAAAATGACTGAACTAAATAAAATCGTTCTAAAAATTATTTCTAACGGTAAAGGTATACTTGCAGCAGATGAGAGCAATGGAACTATGACCAAAAGACTTGGCACAGTAAATGTAAATTCAACACCTGAAAATAGACTATTATTTAGAGAAATTCTTTTTTCATCAGAATGCATGCAAGATTGTATTGGTGGGGTCATCCTTTACGATGAAACAATAAAACAAATTTCTAGCTTTGGGAAATCAATCCCAGACTTAATTTCATCTTCAGGTGCTGTGCCGGGGATTAAAGTTGATACAGGTGCTAAAGATCTAGCGAACTCTTCTGATGAAAAAATTACCGAGGGTCTAGATGGTCTTAGAGATAGATTAAAGAAATATTATGAACTTGGAGCAAGATTTACAAAATGGAGAGGGGTTTACTCTATTAGCAATAAATATCCATCTAGGCTTGCTATAAGAAGCAATGCTCATGCACTTGCAAGATACTCTGCGCTAGTTCAGGAAAGTGGCATGGTTCCAATAGTTGAGCCTGAGTTATTAATGGACGGAGAACATTCTGCAGATGTTTGTTTAAGTAAAACATCAGAAGTTATAAAAAAATGTTTTGAAGAATTAATCTTGCATAAAGTTGACCTTTCAGGAATAATTTTAAAACCAAATATGATTTTAGCTGGAAACCAGTCAAAAGAAAAAATAACTAGTGAAGAGGTTTCAAAAAAAACACTTGAGTGCCTCAATAATTCAGTTCCTAGTGAAGTTCCTGGCATTGCTTTTTTATCAGGAGGACAATCCGATTTAGAGGCTACAGAAAATTTAAATTTGATAAATATAAATAATAATACTAATTTTATAATGACTTACTCATTTGGAAGAGCTCTTCAGCAAAGCCCTCTTAAAGTATGGTCTAAAAATTTAAAAGATAAAGAGATAACTCAAAAAACTTTTAATCACAGAGCTAAAATGTGTACATTGGCTGCTCAGGGCAAATGGGTGAGAGAACTTGAGAGTAAATAAAAAAAAATTTATTTATCTAATTTCTCCCAACATAATATCTAAAAAATTTTTCAAAGATCTTAGCCTCGTGCTAGAAACTGGGAAAATTAGCTTTTTTCAATTAAGGCTCAAAAAATATTCTTTAAAACAGAAAATATTAATTGGTAGAAAAATTAAAAATATTTGTAATAAAAATAAAGTAAAATTTTTAATCAATGATGATCCACTACTCACATTAAGATTGGGAGCTGATGGTTGTCATTTAGGTCAAAAAGACATGAATATTAAAGAGGCAAAAAAAATAATTGGCAAACAAATTATAGGTGTCACTTGCCATAATTCTATAACTTTGGCAAAGAAAGCTATTAAAGCTAAAGCAAACTATTTGGCATTTGGGGCTTTTTATACTTCTAAAACTAAAAAAACCAAACATGTAGCTAACATCAAAGTTCTAAATAGAATTAAAAAAATTACCAAAATTCCAATTGTAGCTATTGGAGGAATTAATTCTGAAAATTATAAAAATCTGTTATTGAACAATGCAAACTTTTTAGCTATCTCAGGCTATATTTGGAATAATAAAAAATATAAACCATTGGAAGCTTTGGAGAGATTAAAATGAAAATTAACGCTGGTGAGATAAGAGTTGGAATGCTTTTAGAGTATAAAAATGATTTATGGCAAGTTTTAAAAACTCAGCATGTAAAACCTGGCAAAGGCGGTGCCTTTGCCCAAGTTGAAATGAAAAGTTTTGGGAAAAATACAAAATTAAATGAAAGATTTCGATCAAGTGAGACTGTTGAAAAGGCTTCTTTAGAAGAGACAAAATATAATTACCTGTATGATGATGAAAATCATTATTTTTTCATGGATCCAAAAACTTTTGAACAGATAGAAATTAAAAAACAGGTGGTTGGAGATCGAGGGAAACTTTTATCAGAAAATCTTGAGGTTTCTATAAATTTTTATAATGAAAATCCAATTTCGGTTGATCTGCCTAATCAGGTGAAGTGTAAAATAGAAACAACTGATGCTGCTTTAAAAGCACAAACAGTATCTTCATCATACAAACCTGCAACCCTAGAAAATGGATTAAATATTCAAGTACCTCCATTTATTGAGTCAGGAGACGAAGTGATTATCGATTCAAGAAATATAGAATACATAAAAAAAATTTAAATTTATGATTTCGATATCCTCAAATCTAAATGTTATGATAAAAGCTGTTGAGAAAGCATCTAAGTTAGTAATTAGAGATTTTGGAGAAGTAGAAAAACTACAGGTATCAAAAAAAGGTCCTCGAGACTTCGTTACTAAAACAGATAAGCGTGTTGAAAGTATTATAATCGAAGAACTGAGTAAAACAAAAAAAAATTACTCATTCCTTTCAGAAGAGGTTGGTGAGATTAAAAATAAAGATAAAGAAAATATTTGGATTATCGATCCAATTGATGGAACAACAAATTTCCTTCATGGTATTCCTCATTTTGCAATTTGTATTGCACTACAATCAAAAAAAGAGATAATAAGTGGATTAATTTTTGATCCTATCAAAAATGAAATGTTTTTTGCAGAGAAAAATAAAGGATCCTATTTAAATAATCAAAGATTGCGAGTTTCAAAAAAAAATGCTCTGGATGATTGTTTATTTTCAAGTGATCATGAAGGAGTAAAGTTTAGTAATTTTAATATGCGCTACACTGGCTGTGCGGCTTTAAATTTAGCATATGTAGCAGCTGGTAGACTAGATGGTTTTTTTCAAAATAATATTAATCTTTGGGATGTGGCGGCTGGTTCACTTATGGTACGGGAAGCTGGTGGTGTTGTAAATGATTTATATCAATTCAATAATAATTCTATTAATATTAGAGCCTCAAATGATGGGATTAGTGATAAAATGCTTGGAAATTTAAAGAACTTTTAATTGTGTTATAAATTTCCTTTGCTATAAGTCTCGTTATGAAAAAAAATATACATCCGAAGTACCACACAATAAAAGTTGAAATGACAGACGGTTTCCAATTTGAAACTAAATCTACTTGGGGCTCTGAGGGAGACCTATTAAAGTTGGAAATTGATCCAAAATCACACTCAGCATGGACTGGTGGAAAACAAAAATTAATGGATAAAGGAAGAATAAGTAAATTCAATAAAAAATTCCAAAATTTTAAATCAGAAAAGAAAAATTAAATGCCAAACGCACCTTTGATGCCGATGGCTACCGCTGTTTGGCTAGTTGAAAACACAACCTTAACGTTTAAGCAAATTGCAAGTTTTTGTAAATTACATGAAGTAGAAATTCAAGGAATAGCAGATGGTGAAGTTGCAAAAGGAATTAAAGCTTACAATCCTATAATATCAGGTCAACTGTCGAGAGAAGAAATTGAGCTATCTTCTAAAGACGAAAACAGGCCTTTACAAATTAAAAGTAGTGACATTGAAATATCTAACTCAGAGAAAAAAATAAAAAAATATGTGCCACTTTCTAAAAGACAAGATAAGCCTGACTCTGCCTTGTGGCTTATAAAACAACATAATTTACTAAAAGACTCTCAAATTGCAAAACTTGTTGGTATTACAAAAAATTCAGTAACCTCAATAAGGAACAAAAGTTACTGGAATTACAATAACTTAAACCCAAAAGACCCTGTTGCATTAAATTTGTTTACTCAAAAAGATTTATTAGACGCCATAGAGAAAGCTGTAAGAAGAGTTAAAAGAGAAAAAAAACAAAAAGACAAAGAAAAAATAAGCAATCTTGCATCTGCGAGATGAATGAAACTTATAGACATAAAATTATAAAAGTGTTAGTTAACCACTTTTTTGGAGGTAGTTATTAAAATAGAAGTAAAAGATAATAATATTGAACAAGCCCTGAGAGTTTTAAAAAGAAAACTTCAGAGAGACGGGTTTTTTAAAGTAATTAAATTAAAGAATACTTATGAAAAGCCATCAGAAAAGAAAAAAAGGATTCTTCAAGAAAATATTAAGAGAGTAAAAAAATTAAATAAACTTAAAAACAGAATTTAAATATATCGCGGGGTGGAGCAGTCTGGTAGCTCGTCAGGCTCATAACCTGAAGGTCGGCGGTTCAAATCCGTCCCCCGCAACCAATTTGCTTTTACTTTTTATTAAAAAACATCACAAATATGCAAAAAATATACCTAAACCAAGAATTAAATTTTAGTATTCGTTAAATTTACAAATTTTTGGTAATGTCTTCTGTCATTTTTTTAGCATCCGCAAATAGCATTAAAGTATTTTCTTTGTAAAAAAGATCATTATCAATTCCAGCATATCCTGGAGATAAACTTCTTTTTACAAATAATACTGATTTACATTTTTCTACATCTAATACTGGCATACCGTATATAGGACTTTGAGGGTCTGATTTTGCAACAGGATTAGTCACATCATTTGCTCCAATTACAAAAGCAACATCTGCATTTGCGAAATCATTATTTATCTCTTCTAATTCAAATACTTCATCGTAAGGCACATTTGCTTCTGCCAATAATACATTCATGTGACCTGGCATCCTGCCTGCAACAGGATGAATAGCATAAGAGACTTTGATATCATTTTTCTTTAGTGTATCAACCATTTCTCTTAAAGCATGTTGTGCTTGAGCTACTGCCATTCCGTACCCTGGAACGATAATAACTGAAGAAGCATTTTTCATTAAAAAAGCTGCATCATCTGCATTTCCACTTTTAACGGGTCTTTGCTCTTTATTTTGTGCAGAAACTGATTGTTCGGTTGCACCAAAACCTCCTAAAATCACATTAAAGAATGATCTATTCATTCCTTTACACATTATATAAGATAAAATTGCACCAGAGGATCCAACTAATGCACCTGTTATAATTAAGGCAGTATTTTCAAGAGTGAAGCCAATACCAGCAGCAGCCCAACCTGAGTATGAATTTAACATTGAAATTACAACTGGCATATCTGCACCACCAATTGGAATTATCAATAAAAAACCAATCAAAAAAGATACAGCTAACAATATCCAAAACAAATTAGAAGATTGTGTAGAACAAAGAAGATAAGTTAGTACAATTATTGAAATTAAAATTAAAGCATTTAGCGGATGTTGACCTTTAAAAGTTATGGGTGAACCAGACATTATTCCTTGAAGTTTTAAAAAAGCAATAATTGAACCTGAAAAAGTTATTGCACCAACTGCTGCACCAATTGACATTTCAATTAAACTTCCAAGCTTAATATTACCTGGTGATCCTAAATTAAAAGCTTCTGGATTTAAAAAAGCAGCAATTGCAACAAATACAGCTGCAAGCCCAACTAAACTATGAAAACCAGCAACTAATTCTGGCATTGCTGTCATTGGAATTTTATAAGCAATAAAAGCACCTATTAATCCTCCTATAATAAGAAAGATTAAAACAACAACTAATCCAGTTGAAAAATTACCAATGGATAAAAAAGTAACTGTTATTGCAATAATCATCCCTAAAATTCCAAAGAAATTTCCTTGTCTGGATGTTTCAGGTGAAGAAAGTCCTCTTAAAGCAAGAATAAATAACACACCAGAAATTAAATAAAAAATAGCTGATAAATTAGCTGTTATCATTATTTATTTTTTTTCTTTTTTTTGTACATTGCAAGCATTCTTTGAGTTACTAAAAAACCCCCAAAAATATTAATTGCCGCCAATGATATTGCTAAAAAACCGAAGGTACTTGAAGTGTTAAATATAGAGTCAGAATTTCCTGCTAAACCAGCAATAATTGCACCAACAATAATAACTGATGAAATCGCATTAGTAACTGACATTAAAGGTGTATGAAGTGATGGGGTTACGCTCCAAACTACATAATATCCTATAAAAATCGAAAGGATAAAAATACTTAATCTAAATATAAATGGGTCTATTTCCATAATTCTATTTTATTAAAGTTTTCTCGATTATCTCGTCTTCTAAGTTTATAATTATTTTTTTATTTTCTTTATCATATAAATTTGAGACAAAATTAAATACATTTTTTGCATATAAATTAGATGCAGAAGTTGGGAGTTTATTTAAAATATTACTTTCTCCTATTATTTTAACTCCATTTTTATCAACAATTTTATCAACTTTAGTGTGTGCAGTGTTTCCACCTTGAATAGCTGCTAAATCATAAATTATTGAACCAGGATTAATATTATTAATCATATCTTCTTTAATAATGACTGGAGCTTTTTTTCCAGGAATTAAAGCTGTACAAATTACAATATCAATTTTCTTTAATGTCTCTGACAATAATTCCTCCTGTTTCTTTTTAAAGTCGTCTGATACTTCTTTTGCATATCCTCCTTCAGTCTCTAAATTTTCAGCACCTTCAACTGTTAAAAACTTACCTCCTAAACTTTCAACCTGCTCTTTTGAGGCCATTCTAACATCTGTAGCAAACACAATTGCTCCCATTCTTTTTGCAGTTGCAATTGCTTGTAATCCTGCGACTCCTGCACCCACAACTAAAACTTTTGCTGCTGGAATAGTTCCTGCTGCAGTCATCATCATTGGAATTGCTTTTTCAAAATTAGCAAAAGATTCTATTACTGCTTTATACCCTGCAAGGTTTGCTTGGGAGGATAATATATCCATAGATTGAGCTCTTGTTATTCTAGGAAGTAATTCAAGTGAAAAAATATTCATTTTTTTTTTAACTAAATTGTCTATTATTTCTTTATTATCATATGGATTTAAGACACCAATGAATGTTTGATTTTCTTTCAATAAAGAATTTCTATCATTACTCAATAAACTTAGTTGAACAATAATATCTGAATTAATTAAAATATCTTTTTCATCTTTTGAGATTAATACACCCAACTCTTTATACTCCTCATCTTTAATTCCAAGATGATCTCCATAATTTTCAGGTAATAAAACTTCAAAACCAAGGGATATATATTTTTTTGCAATCTCAGGAGTAATTGCAATTCTTTTTTCAATTTTTTGATTTTCTAAAATAGAGCCAATTTTCATAGATCAATTTTATAGTAAGAAAATTGCCATTAAAACTAAAACACCAATGACTGCGACGGTTCCCCACAACACAAATTTTGTAAAATTATTCCAGGTATTTTTATGGTTTTCATTATCCATAAAAATTACTTTTGTCTTGCTTTGAATTTTGGATTAGTTTTATTTATTATATAAACTCTTCCTCTTCTTCTTACAAGTTTAGAGTTTAAATCTCTTTTTTTTATTGATTTTAGTGAACTTTTAATTTTCATATGTTAATTTTTGATGACCTATTACATCAAAATGTTACTTTAATCAATACAATTGAACCTTTATTTATTTTCTTTCATTTTTTTTAAATTCAATTGCCACAAAATAATTCCTATTGGCAAAAAATATATCATAGACATCCAGTTATTAAAAAAACTTCCACTTGGAGCAAAAGGCCATAAACTTATTAAAACTGCACTTAGTAAACATATTTCAAAATCATTCAAATAGTTTTTTTTATTTTTAATAAATTTAAATATTAAATGTTTTATTGAGAGAACTATAATACCAAAAAAAACGCAAGCTATTATTAAAAAAGCAAATATACCTGCTTCTGAAAGTAGCTCTAAATATGTGTTATGTGGATGTGTACTGCATGAATATTCTGATACAAGATATTTTTCACATTGATGCCTAAATTGACGTGGCCCCTCACCAAACCATTTATTATTAATAAACATTTCGTATGCAGTTTTGTACATATCATTATGTGGTTTTGAAAATATATAAACTTTGTCACTATTTGTCTTGTTTCCAATATTGCCAGTAAAATCATTTAAAGTTTGGTCTAAAAGTCTTTCCTTAGTAGTTGGAAAGAAGCTAAACAGAATTAATATCAAAAATAATGACCCAACATATGTCCAGATTCTATAAGTCTTATACTTATCTATCATCAGAATAATATATATTGCAGAAAAGTTCATAAAAAACAGTGCCAATCTTTCACCACTCAAAAAAATTAATCCTTCAGTTAATATAAAAATTATGGAGACAATGAATAAAGATTTTTTATTTTTTTTTTGATCAAGATAAACAAATAACCCAAAAAATAATGGAAATAATCTTGATAAATAACTTCCTAAGATAAGTTCAGAACCAAAAAAACTACTTACACGATAATTATTATATAATTCAGCTCCAAATAGATTTTTACCAAAAAAAAACTGAATGTAACCATCAACCAACAATAACAAAAAACAAATTAAAATTGAAAAAAACAAATGTTTAATTAAAAATTTTTGTTTTTCAAGTAAGTACCAAAAACATAAAGAAAAAAGTCCAAATCTAAAATAAAAAAAAGAGCTTTTTAATGACAATAATATATTATCAGAAAGCATAGAGGATATAATTAAAATGATCCAAAATACAAAAAATATTTTTACAAAAAAATTATTATAATATTTTGATAAGTTATTTTGAAAAGAATTAATAATAAATATAATAGCTATAGTTGATACAGCTAAATCTGACAAAAAAGGGCCTGTTATTAAAAGTAAGGGTAATGCAATTATCAAATAGGCAGGAAATGTCTCAAAATAAAATGTTTTTGACATAAATTTTAAATAAGTTTTATTTGACTTCTTAATTATTTATATTTTTATTTATATTACTTTTATGATTTTTAATAAAGTTTTCGACATAATGTTTTAAACTTATCTTCCCATACCTTTTATGAATTTTGTTATTTAAACTAATACTATTTAATGCTGAGGCATATCTCTCTCCAGGTCTTTTTGGTAAAAATTTAACCTTAGATTTAAACATCTTTGCTAATTGAATTATTGAATAGCTTTTTTTGTTTGAGATTGAATAGTGAATATTTTTATTATTTTTCCAAGCTGTAAAGCAAACCTCAACTGTATCATTTATATGGGTAAATCTTCTAGTTTGATTACCTGGCTTCACTATTGGTAATTTTTTTCCAGATTTATAATAATTTTCAAATATTCCAACTACAGTTGCCATATCCCCCTTGCAGATTTGCCTGGGACCATAAACATTATAAAAATAGACTATTTCATATTTAAAATTAAACCAATTTTTTAAATTTTCTAAAAGTTCAAGATTTTTAGATTTTGTAAAAGCATATGGGGAAAGATTTTTATCCTTTCCACTATTACCTAAAGTCGCTGATGTGGCAGAATAAACAAGTTTTATTTTGTTTTCCAAACAAAATTTAAATACAGCCTTGCTGCCAACTGAATTAGAGTCGAAACAATCACTAAATTTTAAAAAACTTTGATATATTCTAGAGAATTCACCAAAATGAAAAATTACTTGAATTTTTGTTTTATAATTATCTAGAACTTTAGATATTTTATAAGTGTTAGAATTTATGTATTTAATCCTTTTATCTTTAATATGATTTTTTTTACTACCACTAGAGTAATTATCAAGGCTTATGATATTAAATTTCGTTTTAGCAAGTAAATGCTCAATTAAATTTGAACCCACAAATCCTGCCCCACCAGTTACAACAATAATTTTTTTCATTTAAAGGGCAAAACTCTCATCAAAGAAATAAATATGCCTGGCAACGACCTACTCTTCCATACCTTAAGATAAAGTACCATCGGCGCTGAAGAACTTGACTTCCGAGTTCGAAATGGGATCGGGTATGACCTCTTCGCAATAATTACCAGGCATATTTTTTATATAGATTTTTAATAATAAGTAAATATATTTCATCTAATAACTATTAATCACTAATAAATTCTCTTATTTTACTTGAAAAGTCTTTATTTAGGCTATTAATAGAAAAATTACCAAATTTTAATGTCTCCATGTTATTTTCTATCTCTTTTTTAGAAAAACCTAAATCATCTAAAATATCCTTATTGCAAATGTTAAAATATATCGAATATCTTTCACTCAATGGTTTTTCTATTTTTTTCTTTGTAGGTGATGTTCTATGAAAAACTGTTCCACAAATACCTATCATCTCTCCCATATGTGTATTTAAATGATTATCAAAAACTCTTATTTTAAATAGAGCAACTAAAACTGATAAATAATACCGAATTTTTTTATTTAAATATTTTTCCAAAAAAAAAGGTTTGACTAAATCAATACCACCACCAAAATATTTAGAATTATCTTGCAAATATACTCCAATTTTAAAATAAATGTTTTTTTCTCTATTAATTATTATATTTTGATGTAATTTTCCTGAGTCTTGATGAAATCCATATGTTTTACTAGTTGTAAATAATCTTTTGTTTTTTTGTATATCAAAACTCATAAAATATAAATTTTCTAAATTTCCAAAAAAATTTTCTAAAATAATTTTAAATCTTTCAGAAAAAAAAATTTCGTTAAATTCTGTAATTTTTTTCAATTCTGCCGTACTAAGACTTTTTTTCTCTTCTCTTTTGAGATCCTGTTTATTTAAACTATTTTGGTTAAATATTTCTATAACAGCTTTTTTTAATATTGCTACTTTAGATGCATTTAAAAATTTGGTCTTAAAAAATTTTTTCATATAAATACTAAATAAATTACTATAATTTTTTGATATATAATATTTTGACTTAAAG
>CACHCH010000001.1 GCA_902578255.1 uncultured Pelagibacteraceae bacterium | reverse complement strand
TATCAAATAGAACAATTGCAATGAGTTTGGTAACAGCAATAGGCTCTTTTGGATATTTTTTATCACCACTTCTAACAACTTATTCACTAAGTGAAAATGGATGGAAGATTACATTAATTGCCTTTCTTGTAGCATTATTTATAGGTTTAATAGTCTCATATTTTGTAAGATCTCCTTCATTAGAACAAAGTATTGAAACACCAAACTCTCAAAGTACTTTAGAAGCAATTAAAGAAGCATTTGCCTCAAAAAGTTATATTCTTTTAGTCTCTGGCTTTTTTGTGTGCGGATTTCATATTACATTAGTTGGCACACATGTACCTACTTATGTGATTGATAGAGGATTAGAAAGTTGGACTGCGGCTGCAATATTATCTTTGATTGGATTATTTAACATTTTTGGTTCACTTTTGAGTGGTTATTTATCAACTAAGATAAGTAAAAAAATTATCTTGAGTTTTATTTATTCTTTAAGAGGATTATCAATTATATTATTTATATTCTTACCAGCTAGCAATATTAATGCTTTTATTTTTGGTGCTAGTTTTGGTTTCTTGTGGTTGTCAACTGTACCAGCCACAAGTGGAATTGTCGCTCACATGTTTGGAACAAAATATTTAGGTTTACTATATGGAATTGTTTTTTTAAGTCATCAAATAGGATCATTTTTTGGAGCTTATCTAGGCGGTTTATTTCATGATATTTATGGCTCTTATGATTATGCGTGGTATTTGGCAATTGCATTATCAATTTTCGCTGCAATAATTCATTTACCTATAAAAGAAAAACCAGTGCTAAGATTAAAAACAAACTAAATTGAATACGAATAAAATTTTAAACGATATTAATTTATCCGCCAAACCCTACGTTATCTACAAAACATCAAAGGGGTTTGATTTATTTACAGATTTTTCAAAAAAAATTATTTTATCAAATAATAATGTTAATAATTTTTTAAAGATAAATTTTTCAAATAAAAAAAAAATTAAAAAAACAGATCTTTATATTGGTTTTTTTGGATACGAATTATTAAATTACTTAATTGGTATTAAATTTCCTAAGCAAAAAACTAATTTTTTTCCTAAGGGAATATTTTATAAACCTGAAACTTTAATAAGCTTAAGCGAAAATTTATCTTTTAAATCTCCATCAAAAGAAAAAAAAAGTAAACAATTCAAAATAAATATTAATAGGAAAAATTATACAAAAATATTTAATAAGTTTAAAAAAAAAATTAAACAAGGTGAAACCTATCAAATTAAAATTTGTACTAAGTATAAAAATAAATCAAAAATAGATCCTCTAGATTTTTTTTGTCGTCTATCTAAATCTAATCTTGCTCCAGAGGCTTTTATGATTAAAGATAAAAATTATTCAGTTATTAGCTGTTCGCCTGAGACCTTAATTGAGAAAAAAGGAAGATCAATAATTACTAAACCAATTGCAGGCACTCTTAAGAAAAATGCAAGTCTAAATAAAAGTAAAGCTCTGCAATATTTTAGGAAAAACATTAAAGAGACAAAGGAGCATAATATGATTGTTGACATGGAACGAAGTGATTTATCGCGAATATGTGTTCCAGGATCTGTTAAAATCAAAAAAGAAAAAACTATAGAGGAATACAAGGATCTTTTTCATTATGTAAGTTTGATAAAAGGCAAGTTGAGTGAAAAGGTAAAAACCATTGATATAATTAAATCAATGATGCCTGGTGGTTCTGTAATAGGTTGTCCTAAAGTAAGCACATTAAATCTTTTAAATAACCAAGAAAAGGAAAACAGAAATATTTACACAGGAAGTTTTGGATATATTAGATTTAATGGAGATATGAAGTTTAATATTATTATTCGCTCAATACTAAATTATAAAAATATTTCAGAAATTTCAGTCGCATCTGGTGTTGTAATAGATAGTAATGCTAATCATGAATTTAATGAAAATTTTATAAAAGCAAAAGCTCTAATAGATTTATTCAAATGATATATGTAATTGATCATAAAGACTCTTTTACTCACAACGTAGTACATCAATTATCTTTGTTTGATAAAGTTAAATGTACAAATTACGATGAGATTAATATTAGATATTTGAAAAGAGCGTCAACAATTGTTTTATCACCAGGACCTGGATCTCCAAAAGATTATCCAATAACTAGTAGGATCTATAAAAATTTTAAAGGAAAAAAAAGAATAGTTGGAATTTGCTTGGGATTTCAACAAATATTATTTTGTGAGGGTGCAAAAATAGTACAACAAAAACAAATTTATCATGGGTTTCAGTCAAAAATAAAAGTTGTAAGTAAAAATTCTATTTTTAAAAATAAAAATAGTTATAAGGTAGGTCGTTACCATTCTTTAAAGTTGGAAGAACCATTTTATTCCAAAAATTTTGACATAACCATGAGATGTGCTATTTCAGGTTCAGCAATGGCATTAGAAAATAACATTGATAAAATTTATGGATTTCAATTTCATCCTGAATCTTTTTTAACTGTAAATGGCAACCTACTTATTAAAAAAATCTTATCAGCTTAAAGATCTCAAAGAGACAGAATTTCAAGATCTTTGGGGTGATCATGGTGTATTTACAACTATGTGGATTTATGGCTCTTCTCCAAAAATCCTTTTCTTTAATGAGCATATTCAAAATTTATTAAAATCAATAAAAAAATATAAAATTTTTAAATCTTCTATAAAAAAAGATATTAATAAATTAATTAAAAATAATTTAGATCCTAAAAAAAATTATAACCATTTGTTAAGAGTCGCTTTAAATAAAAAAATAATATCAATATCTTTTAGGAAAAGAATTAAACCAAAAATTGATTTCAATTTAAAACTTGTTAAATTAAAAAGAGAAAAACCTGAATATAAAAATCTTAAATATAAAGAAATTTTAAAACATTTATCGAAAATGGATAACTCTAGATCTGATATCGGATTATGTTCTGATAAAAAAATATTTGAAACTGGTACTTCAAATATTTTTCTTGTAAGAAATGATAAATTATATTCACCTGCAAAAAATTGTTATAAAGGAATTACTTATAAATTTTTTGAGTCTAAAATAAAAAAAATAATTAAAAAAGATATAATGATTGATACATTGTCAAAATATGATGAAATTATTTTGATAGGTTCGGGCAAAGGTGTTGCCTCTGTTAAGACTGTAGATAAAATTGGATGGAAAAGAAAAAGTTTAAAAACTTTTAATTTACTAAATAATCATTATTCATTAGCTGCAAAAAAATACCCAAAGTATTAATTGATGGTCAAAGATCCTAACAATCCTTGCCTTTTTTGCAATTCTGAAATAAGCGGTATTGCTCATGAAAATGAGCTAGCATATGCAAGTTACGACACTTATCCCGTCTCTAATCTTCATTGCCTAATTATCCCCAAAAGGCATTTCCGTGATTACTTTGATTTAACTAACGATGAGTTAGTTGCATGTAATGATCTGATAAAAAAAATAAAGAATGAAATCATCACAAAAGATAAAACCGTTAAAGCATTTAATATTGGAACAAATGCTGGAAAAATTTCAGGTCAAACTATTATGCATTGTCATATTCATGTTATACCTAGAAGAGATGGAGATGTAGAGAATCCCCAAGGTGGAGTTAGGTCCGTAATTCCAAAAAATCAACATTACAAACGAAAAATATAAATTCTAAGTTGTTATTAAGGACAAAATAACCAATAGTTTATGTTGATATGAAGATTTAACTAGATTAGAAAATCTTTAAAATTCGATCAAAATAATTTAATTTAAGGGTAATATGTTAAATACAAATCCATTTTCAACTTTAGCAGAGACAGTTTCTCCAGTCGCTATGCAAAGTTTTATTATTGCAATGGTAATATTGATTGCAGCTGGAACAATTATCCAAATGATTTCTCACAGGAACTTAACATATTTTTTTAATAATGCTAAAAAAGCAAAACTTAATGCAACAAAAGAACTTGGAGTAGGAGAAAAAGTATCTATCGTTGCAAAGACAACTGTTTACGATATCGGTACAACCTCTGAGCTTGGGTTTGGTAAAAGAAGATTGGCGCATGTACTTGGAATGTATGGTACGATTTTATTTTGGGTTGCATCTGCTGTTTTAGTTTTTGGTTATACAGGTGCCGAGAAGTCATCCTCGACTATTTGGCCTATGATATGGCATTTAGGAGCAATATTAACATGTGTTGGTGGATACTGGTTCTGGTTTTTTTTAAGAGTGGACGTATCAGCTGAAGCTCATCCTTGGTATAGAATAATTAAAGCAGACTTATTTGTTTTAGCTCTATTAGCTTGTGCAACGTTTGGTTTGCTTTGGTCATATACTCAGTTCAATGGACAAATTGGATTATCATATTTATTTTTAACTTTATTTGTAGTTTCAAATTTAATTTTATTTGGAGGAATTTACTGGTCTAAGTTTGCTCATATGTTTTATAAACCTGGAGCAGCAATTCAAAAAAATTTGGCAGAAGCAGATGGTTCAAGAGATAATCTACCACCACCTGCAGATGCACCTGAGCAATTTGGCTTAGGTATAAAAAGAGAAGAGCCAAAACATTATTAATATGATAACAAGAAAAGGAAATAATTAAATTATGTCAACTTTTGTTTATATGACTAGATGTGACGGATGTGGCCACTGTGTAGATATTTGCCCTTCAGATATAATGCACATTGATGAAAATATAAGACGTGCTAAAAACATAGAACCTAATTTTTGTTGGGAGTGTTATTCATGTGTAAAAGCTTGTCCTAATCATGCAATTGATGTAAGAGGTTATGCTGACTTCGCTCCGATGGGCCACAGTGTAAGAGTTAGAAGAGAAGAAGAAAAAGGTACTATTTCTTGGAAGATTAAATTTAGAAATGGAACTACTAAGGACTTTGTGTCACCAATAACAACAAAACCTTGGGGAAAATTTATTCCAAAATTAGCTGAAGGTGATAAACCTAATCAAGGAGAGATCAATTCTCAAAGATTATATACTGAACCAGAAGGACTTAATATTGATGGTGAACTACCAAGTGTTCCAAAAGATTCTTTTAAAAAAGGTGTTTATTATTAATGGCAAAACATAAAACACATTACGAGGATTGTGATATCCTGGTTGTCGGTGGTGGCATGGCAGGTACAGGTGCTACTTTTGAAGCAAGACACTGGGGCAGAGACATGAAAATTGTTTGTGTTGAAAAAGCTAACATAGATAGAAGTGGAGCTGTTGCTCAGGGACTTTATGCAATCAATTGTTATATGGGAATGCAGTGGGGTGAAAATCAACCAGAGGATCATGTTAGATATGCAAGAAATGATTTAATGGGAATGGTAAGAGAAGATTTAGGTTACGATATGGCACGTCATGTTGACTCAACAGTTCATATGTTTGATGAATGGGGTCTTCCTATGATGAAGAACGAAGAAACTGGAAGATATCTTAGAGAAGGTAAGTGGCAGATTATGATACATGGCGAAAGTTATAAGCCAATTGTTGCAGAGGCAGCAAAGAAATCTGCAGATAAAATTTATAATAGAATTATGATTACTCATCTCCTGATGGATGAGGCTCAAGAGAATAGAGTAGGTGGTGCTGTTGGATTTAATATGAGAACTGGAGATTTTCACGTCTTTAGAGCAAAAGCTGTAATTGTTTCAGCAGGTGGAGCCTCTCATATTTTTAAACCAAGAGCTGTAGGTGAGGGGATGGGTAGAACTTGGTATGCGCCGTGGAGCAATGGTTCAGCTTATGCTTTACCAATTGCTGCTGGAGCTAAAATGACACAAATGGAAAACAGAATAGTTTTATGCAGATTTAAAGATGGTTATGGACCTGTTGGTGCATATTTCTTACATTTAAAAACTTATACTCAAAATGCTAATGGTGAAAACTATGAAAAAAAATGGTATGATCAAACTAAAGAATTAGTAGGTGAATACATTGATCATCATCCAACACCAACCTGTTTAAGAAATCACGCATTTATTCAAGAAACTATGGCAGGTGGTGGGCCAATCCAAATGGTTACTACTGAGGCTTTTCAAGACCCACATTTAGAAACTGTAGGTTGGGAAAATTTTTTAGGGATGACAGTAGGTCAGGCTGTAGTTTGGGCATCTCAAAATATTGATCCAAAATATACAAATCCTGAATTGACAACTTCAGAACCATATGTGATGGGTTCACATGCAACTTGTTCAGGAGCTTGGGTTAGTGGGCCTGAAGATTTATCTCCTCCTGAATATTTCTGGGGTTATAATAGAATGCTAACAATTGATGGTCTATTTGGCGCTGGAGATACTGTGGGTGGGAGTGCACACAAATTTTCTTCTGGATCATTTACAGAGGGCAGATTAGCTGCAAAAGCTGCCGTTAAATATATTGAAGATAAAAAAGCTGAAGGTTTAAAGGTCTCAGATAAACAATGTGAAGATTTTAAAGTTAAAGTTTATAAACCACTTGAAACTTACAAAGTTGCTCAAAATGAGATAACCGGTGGAACAGTTTCACCAAGTTATATTTCTCCAATCCAAGGACTACAACGTCTACAAAGAATCATGGACGAATATGTTGGTGGTATAGCTACTAATTATATGACTAATGCCAATATGCTTAAAAGAGGTTTGGAACTTTTGAGCTGGTTAGAAGAAGATTTAGAAAATGTCGGAGCTGAAGATTATCATCAATTAATGAGAGCCTGGGAGCTAAAACATAGAGCTCTTACATCTCAGTGCGTAACTGAACACACAATGTTTAGGGAAGAAACTAGGTGGCCGGGATATTATTATAGAGGAGATCATATGAAACTTGATGATGAAAACTGGCACTGTCTAACAGTTTCTAGAAGAGATCCTAAGACAGGTAAATTTAGTCTTGAAAAAGTTCCTGTATACCATATCGTGGATGAAAACGAAAAGAAAAAAGCCTCTTAAATTTAACACTAAGTAATTATCATGGATATTTTATCGAAATCAGATGATGAAATATACGAATTAGCTAAACCAATTTGGGATAACTTGGTAAAGTCATCTAATCTTAAAGATTATGGTGGATTTACACGAGATTTTTCTACTCAGATGCTTTTTGGAGCAAATGAAGTTGAATTAGGTAAACAGTGGGCAAATAATAAATTAATTGTAAATTTAGTGGAAACTTTCGAACCTTTTGGATGCTTAAGACGAGGGGATCATGTAACCGTTTTGATCAAACAAACTAATAAGGAACTTCCTGGAGAGTTTTTAGGTAGATTAGTTCTAGGTGTAGAAGATAATCTTATCAAAGTTTATGGTGCAACAATTTATTAAAAAAATTGTTATAAATTAAATTATTATTTGACAAATTACTTACTGGGTGTATTCACGTATTAAATGCACCTTTCTGAAATAAAAATTTTTAATAAACTATCCAAATTAAAAACTTCATATATTAAATTAGGCATTTTAATGAGTTTACTTGCATACTGGGGTGTAATTTTAGTTGGAACTTTTGTTACATTTAACTAAGTTATTTTTAAGCCGCATTTTTTAAGTTTATATGGAAGTATTTTTACCAATAGCACAAGTATTTGTTAATCCTATAGAAATACTTTTATTAAGTGCAATTGTTGGAGTTCTGTCTGGATTATTTGGAGTTGGAGGTGGTTTTTTAATGACACCATTTCTTATTTTTTTAGGAATTCCTCCTGCTTATGCTGTTGCAAATGAGGCTAATAATATTTTAGCCACATCAGTATCTGGATCAACTACATACTATTTAAAAAATATTTTGGATTATAAAATGGGTTTTATAATAGTAATTGGTGGTGCAATTGGAACTACTATAGGAATTTATACATTCACATATTTTAAGGGTATTGGAAAAATAGATACTGTAATTTCATTAGCCTATATGTATATTTTAGCAATCATTGGAACGTTGATGCTTGTTGAAAGTTTAAGAGAAATAGACCAGGCAAAAAGAAATGTTTTAGCTAAAAAAAAGGCACATGTTCATTATTGGATACATGGCCTTCCACTTAGAATGAGATTTCCTAAATCAAAATTGTATGAGAGTATTTTTACTCCAATTTTTATAGGACTTATTGTTGGATTTATTGCGGCTATAATGGGTATAGGTGGTGCTTTCATACTAGTACCTGCAATGATTTATATAATAAAAATGCCTACTAAGTTAGTTCCAGGAACTTCTTTGTTTGTAACAATTTTCGTAAGCGTAATAGTCACTTTCTTACACTCATTTAATTATGGATCAATAGACTTACTTTTAGTTTTAATGTTAATTATTGGCTCAATAATTGGAGTTCAAGTAGGTCAAAAAATTGGTGAGAGAATTGATAGCTCTGGATTACGAGCTTTACTTGCAATATTATTATTAATTGTTGGGATAGCTATTGCCTATGACACTTTTTTTGCTAACGACATTTTAAATAATGTTCAATCAACTAAAAGTAAAGACCTTAACTTTTTTTCAGAATTTATTATTGATTTTTCTAAGGAGATGCCATTTTTTTACGGTTTATTCACAATTATGTTTGCAATCATTTTAGGAGTTGCTGCAGCATTCATGAGAAAATTTGTGTCAAACTTAAAAATAAAATTACTTATTAAAGCTAAATAATATAATTAATAAATATTTCTATTGTGACAATTGAAATTAAGCCAACTGTTGCCATAGCGACAAAACCTACAAGAAAAGGCTTATAGCCCATATTCTTTATCTCCCTCAAATTTGTTGAAAGACCTATTGCAGCCATTGCCATTGTTAAAAAAATTTTAGATAAAAATTTTATATTTTCTACTGTAGTTGACCAAATTTCATTTTGGTTAACCAAGAATATGTGATCACCTAAATTTCTTAAAATTATCATGGCTATAAAACCTAATACAAAGTAAGGAAAAATACTAATAAATGAGTATTTTTTTTGTTTAAATTGACCTCTGGAATACAGATAGGCAAATAGAGGTATCATAATTATTAAAAATGTATTTCTGATTAATTTAGTTACTGTTGAAATATTTAAAGTTTCTGGACTATTAAATTGTTGGTCATAAATTAGTCCAGCTGCAGCAACTTGAGCTGTTTCGTGTATAGCAGTACCTAAAAACAAGCCAATGAATAATGACTCACCATTAAAATAAAAATTAGCAAAGTAAGGGTAAATGAGCATTGAAATAATACCAAACAAAGTAATATTAGCAATTGCATAGGATATTTCATTTTTTTTTGCATTTATCACAGGAGCCATTGCCATTATTGCTGTAGTACCACAAACAGTACTGCCAACAGAAATAAGATAGGACATACGTTTTGGGATTATTATTTTTGTACTTATTAGTTTTATTACTAATAAAACACTAACAATACAAATTATTATTAATGGTATTGCTATTTTTCCAAATTCTAAAAATGCAAATGGTTTTAGTTGAATTCCTAAACAAATAATACCAAGCTTTAGAATATTTTTTTGAGTAAAATCCAAACCTTTTAAAAAAATTTCCCTGATTTTGAATATATTTCCAAACAACATACCAAATAATATTGCAATCATTGCTGTAGAAATGGGACTTTTGGTATACCCCATTAGTTCTATTCCAACTATGTTATTTATACCTTGCGATAAAGTATAAAGAATGAAAGCTAAAATTATACCAGGTATCAATACCAAGTACTTTTTATAAATCATGAAATTAAAAAATTAATTATGCACTTCTATAAAGTTTTGTCATAACAAATTCTTTATGACCTAAAGCTTCAGCACATGTTAATCGTCCGTTAGCAACTCTTAATGTTGTTTTAATTAATTCGTCACCACCCTCTGATAAATTCATTTCTCTTGAAAGTATTTTTGATACATCACAATCAATGTGTTCACCCATACTTTTAACTGTTAAAGGATTAGCGGTTAGTTTAATAACTGGTTCAATTGGATTTCCAACAATGTTCCCTTGTCCAGTTGGGAATAAATGAATATTAAAACCTGCTGCTGCTTGAAGTGTTACGCACTCAGCTGCGGCTGAAGAAGTATCCATAAAATACAAACCTTTCCCTTTAGTTGGTTCTTCAGCAGGTTCTAACACGTCAATAAATTTACAATTTCCAATTTTTTGAAAGTTTCCAAACGCTTTTTCTTCAATTGTGGTAAGACCACCAGCAATATTTCCAGCTGTTGGCTGACTTTCAGATAAATCATCTGTAGCTTCCTTCAATATAAAATCATTATAAGCATTCCATGTTTTCAAAAATTTATTTGAAGCTTCTTTTGTGGCTCCTCTTGTAGCACAAACTTTTTCCGCTCCAGTTAATTCTGAAGTTTCTCCAAAGCATAAATGAACACCTAATGGCTCCAATTTATCCATTAAATTTCCAACTGTTGGGTTAGATGCTAAACCAGATGTTGTATCAGACTCACCACATTTGACTGATATCCATAAATCACTTAAAGGACATTCTTCTCTTTGTTTTTCAGAAGCCCACATCACAAATTCTTGCGCTTTTTTTGATGCTTTCATAGTTGTACCAATGTCTCCGGTTCTCTCTATATGAAATCCTTCAACTGGTTTTCCTGTTTTAGCTATTCCATCAACTATTTTTTTAGTCCATTTAGGTTCAATTCCTATAACAATCACAGCTGCAACATTTGGATTACAACCAGTCCCAATCATTGTTCTAAAATGAAGTTCTAGATCAGCTCCAAACTGAAGTCTCCCATAAGAATGAGGAAGCGCAATAGTACCTTTAATATTATTTGCTACGGCTTCAGCACACGCGTTTGAAATATCATCAACAGGAAGAATAATTACGTGATTCCTTGTACCAGCTCTACCGTTTTCTCTTTTATAGCCTAAAAAACTTTTGGGGATTTCCATTTGATTACCACTTTTTAGTTTTTACATTGTGAACATGTACATGCTCACCTTTTTTTGTTGATTTCACAACTTTACCGATATCATGACCATATTTTAAAATGGTATCACCCTCTCTAAGATCAGTCATAGCAATTTTATGACCCAAATGTATTTCATCTAAAGATTGTATGTTTATTGTGCTATCATCCTCCATTATCCAACAAGAACAATCTTGATTTGGGGTGATTTTTTCTATGACTACTACGCCGACATTATCTTTTTTGTCGTGAATTATTATGTCTGTGGCCATATATAGTGTCGATTTGTTTGTTTGAATTTTCCAAAATCTTATATATTAATCGCTAAAATTAACAAACGAATTTTAATAGTGTTAAATTAGACATTAGAGAGGTTCTATTTTTATGACAAAAATGACAACAGAAGAGGCTTTTGTAAAAGTTTTACAAATGCATGGAATTGAACACGCCTTTGGAATTATTGGTTCAGCCTTTATGCCAATATCAGATATTTTTCCAGATGCTGGTATCACATTCTGGGATGTTGCTCATGAAACCAATGGTGGATTAATTGCGGATGGTTACACAAGAGCTACAGGAAAAATGTCCATGGTTATTGCTCAGAATGGTCCAGGAATTACAGGATTGGTAACTCCAATTAAAACAGCTTACTGGAACCATACTCCTCTTTTACTAGTCACACCTCAAGCAGCCAATAAAACTATGGGTCAAGGTGGCTTTCAAGAAGTCGAACAAATGAATTTATTTAAAGACATGGTTTGTTACCAAGAAGAAGTTAGAGATCCATCTAGAATGGCAGAAGTGTTAAATAGAGTTATAGAAAAAGCTATTAGAGGATCAGCGCCAGCACAAATCAACGTGCCAAGAGATTATTGGACACAAGTTATTGATATAGAACTTCCTCCAATTGTAAGATTAGAAAGACAAGCTGGTGGTGTGGATGCTATAAAAAAAGCAGCTGACTTATTATCTAATGCAAAATTTCCAGTAATTTTATCTGGAGCAGGTGTTGTTATTGGAGGAGCTATTGAAGATTGCAAAAAACTTGCAGAAAAATTAGATGCTCCAGTTTGTTCTGGTTATCAACATAATGATAGTTTTCCAGGAAGTCATCCTTTAGCAGCAGGGCCTTTAGGTTACAACGGTTCAAAAGCTGGTATGCAATTAATTAAACAAGCAGATGTAGTATTAGCATTGGGAACTAGACTAAATCCTTTTTCAACTTTACCAGGATATGGAATGGATTATTGGCCAAAGGATGCAAGTATTATTCAAGTTGATATGAATTCAGATCGTATCGGCTTAACAAAAAAAGTTACGGTTGGAATTTGTGGAGATGCAAAACTAGTAGCTCAACAATTACTAGCTCAACTTTCTCCAATTGCAGGTGATAAAGATAGACAAAAAAGAAAAGATATAATTCATCAAACTAAATCTGCATGGTTACAAAAATTATCAAGCTTAGATCATGAGGAAGATGATGAGGGAACAGTTTGGAATAAAGAGGCAAGGGAAAGAGACTCAGATAGAATGTCTCCAAGACAAGCTTGGAGAGCAATTCAAGCAGGTATGCCTGAAGATGTAATTATTTCGAGTGATATTGGAAATAATTGTGCAATTGGAAACGCTTATCCAACATTTGAAAAAGGAAGAAAATATTTAGCACCAGGATTATTTGGACCATGTGGATATGGTTTTCCCTCAATTTTAGGTGCAAAAATTGGCTGCCCGGACACTCCAGTAATTGGTTTTGCAGGTGATGGAGCGTTTGGCATTAGTATGAATGAAATGAGCTCATGTGCTAGAAAAGAATGGCCATCAATAACAATGGTTATATTTAGAAACTATCAATGGGGAGCAGAAAAACGAAATTCTATTTTATGGTTTGATGATAATTTTATTGGTACTGAACTTGATCCAGAACTTAGTTATGCAAAAGTTGCTGATGCTTGTGGTTTAAAAGGGGTTACTGTTAAAACAATGGAAGAAACGACAAACGCCATTAAACAATCTTGTGAAGATCAAAAAAAAGGGATTACAACATTTATTGAGGTAATATTAAACCAAGAGCTTGGTGAGCCATTCAGAAGAGATGCAATGAAAAAACCAGTAAGAATTGCGGGAATAAATAAATCTGACATGAAGCCACAAAAACCATTAAATGGATGAAATTAAAATAAGCTCTAATAGAAGTTTTGGCATAGTTTTTTTTATAGTATTTTTATTAATTGGTACTTATCCACTTTTAAATAATGATCATGTTAGAATATGGTCACTAATAATCTCAATTGTTTTTTTAATTTTAGGATTACTTAATTCAAAAATTCTTTTACCACTTAATAAAATTTGGTTTAAATTTGGCATTTTACTTGGAAAAATTATATCTCCATTAATAATGGGATTTATATTTTTTGTTGTTGTTACTCCAATTGGTTTATTAATGAGATTATTCAACAAAGATTTGTTAAGCTTAAAGCTTAATAAGAATAAATCTTACTGGATTGAAAAAAATGAACCAAAAAGTAAAATGAAAAATCAGTTTTAAAATGGATTTTATTAAAGAATTTTGGGAATTTTTAAAAGTTAGAAAAAAATACTGGCTTTTACCAATAATCATTGTGCTAGTTTTATTTGGTGGATTGATAATATTAAGTCAGGGATCAGCTGTAGCACCATTCATATATACAATATTTTAAAGTGAAATCAATTTTAGGTATATCAGCATTTTACCACGATAGCGCAGCTTGTATATTGGTTGATGGAGAAATAATTGCTGCCGCACAAGAAGAGAGATTTACAAGAAAAAAACATGATCCTGGATATCCAAAAAATGCAATTAATTTTGTGTTAAAGTATTCTAATTTGAAATTAAGTGAGGTAGACCAAATAGTTTTTTTCGAAAAACCTTTTTTAAAGTTTGAAAGATTATTAGAAACATATGTTGCCTTTGCACCTAAAGGTTTTGTTTCTTTTAGTAAGGCTATGCCTATCTGGATTAAAGACAAATTATTTCAAAAAAATTTATTATTTACAAAACTTAAGGAGCACGATGAAAATTATAATTCTGATGAAAATATTTTTTTTTCAGATCACCATTTAAGTCATGCATCAAGTGCTTTCTTTCCTTCTCCTTTTGAAGAAGCAGTGGTATTAACTGCGGATGGTGTAGGTGAATGGGCAACAACGACAGTCGCTGTTGGAAAAGGAAATCAATTAGAAGTTAAAAAAGAAATTCACTTTCCACATTCTCTTGGTCTTCTTTATTCAGCTTTTACTTACTATTCTGGTTTTAAAGTTAATAGTGGAGAATATAAACTTATGGGTTTAGCTCCTTATGGAAATCCAATTTTTGAGGACAAAATTAAAACATTAGTAGATATAAAAGAAGATGGAACATTTAGATTAGATCAAAAATATTTTAATTATGCAACTGGTCTAACAATGACTAACAATAATTTTCACGTTTTATTTGGACATGAGCCTAGAAACCCAAATAAAGAAAAAATAACTCAATTTCATATGGACATTGCTGCTTCAATTCAAAAAGTTACTGAAGAAATAATGATTAAATTATCAAAATCAATTAGAGAAGAATACAAAATTAACAATTTATGTATGGCAGGAGGTGTAGCCTTAAATTGTGTTGCAAATGGAAAAATACTGAAAGAAAAAATTTTTGATAATATTTGGATACAACCTGCGGCTGGCGATGCAGGTGGTTCACTTGGAGCTGCCTTAGCCCTTTGGCATTTAGATCAAGGCAATGAAAGAAAAATTAACAACAAAGATAGTATGAAAGGATCGTATTTAGGTACAGAATTTAATCAACAAGAAATTGAAAATGAACTTTTAGCTGTTGGTGCAAAATTTGATGTTTTAGATTATGAAGAATTAATTGATAAAACATCAGAATTTTTATCAAATGAAAAAGCTATAGGATGGTTTCAAGGAAGAATGGAATTTGGTCCAAGAGCACTAGGTGCTAGGTCTATTTTAGGAGATCCAAGATCTGAAAACATGCAAAAAAATCTTAATTTAAAAGTAAAGTATAGAGAAAGTTTTAGGCCTTTTGCACCCTCAATTTTAAAGGAAAATTTAATGGATTGGTTTGATATTAAGACCGAAAGTCCTTACATGTTAATGGTCGCTGAAATAAAAAAAGAAAAAAAAATTGAAATGACAAATGACCAAAAGAAACTTTTTGGTATAGATAAATTAAACATTAAAAGATCGGATATTCCAGCAGTAACTCATGTTGATTACTCTGCTAGAGTGCAAACAGTGACTAAAGATACAAATAAATACTATTATGATTTAATTCAAAAATTTAAAAAAAAAACTGGCTGCCCTGTGATTGTAAATACTTCATTTAATGTAAGAGGAGAACCAATTGTAAATACCCCAATTGATGCATTTAATTGTTTTATGGGAACGGAATTAGATTATTTGATAATTGGTAATTGTGTACTAGATAAGTCTAAACAAAATCCAAATCTTAAAAAAGACTATACAAAACAGTTTGAATTAGATTAGAGTTAAAATCTTATTCTATTTATTATTTCATTAAAAACTTTTAAATTACCTTTCTTGTTCCAATGAATATCACCATAAATAAAATTTTCAAAAATAAATTGCCTTTTATTTTTGTTTTCAAAAATATCATAAAGGTTAACTAAATTTATGTTATTTATTTCACTAAAATTTTTCCAGTAAGGTGCATGCCTAGTATCACCATACTCAATTTGCGCAGGCCAAGGATATATAATTAAATAAGAGTCTATTTGTTTTTTTTCTAAAAGATTGAACAATTTTTTTAAATATAAACTACTTTGATCAAGTCCTTGTTTGATCTCTAAATAATTTTCATTGCTATACGTCCAAAAACCTCTATCTATATGTGTCATTCGATAGTAAATAGCATCGTCTCTTGAGGTTTTAAAAAAACTTTTTTCTAAAGATTTCGATGCTTTGAATTTAAGTTTAAGGTAATTCTTAACTTCTTCTGTTTTATCTGAAAGAAGATATAAAAATCTAAATGTTATTGAGTTATCTCGAAGGAAGTGACCTAACTTGTAAACTTTATTTTTTATCTTTCTTTTTAGTGTTTGTTCAGTTTTAGGGACTTCAGCTATTATATTTTGATTGTTGTCAAACTTTATAAATAGCTCATCATAAATATCTGACAGATCAAGAAAAATTAGAGCTTTGTCGAATGTATATCCTTCGTTTAAGTAATGTTCTGTTTTTTTAAAATAAATACTCGGAGAGTATGACTCTACCGCACTATTAAGTACTTCATAATTTTCCCCAAGCTCATTTGACAATAAACCAGCAAAAGTAAATTCATAGTCATATCCAGATCCCTCTATAAAGGAGTCTCCAATTAAAAGAATTCTTGTTTTGTTACTTTTTTTAGATATTTTGTTTTTAATAATATCTCTAAACCCTAGAGAATTAGTAACTATCTTTCGTTTAAGTTTGCCTCCCCACGTTTCGTAAGCCTCAATATTTGGCATCAAATCATGGTGATAAACGTCAGATTTAATTCTATAATATTTATTCTTCCATTTTTCATTTTCCCAAAATCCTGTTTTTTTGAGAAAAAAGTTTGTCATTAAAAAATCTAGTATTAGAATAATTAAAAAGATTTTGATGTAGTCTTTCATTTAAAAAATTTAGCTAATAATTGTCTAATTTAATACAGACATTGGATCAAGTCTTGTTTGAAACCAATTAACTCTAAAATCTAGATGTGGACCAGTTGATCTTCCAGTAGAACCAACTGTTCCAATTATATCTCCTTGATTTATTTGATCACCTAATGAGACTAAAACATTTTCAAGATGCGAATATATAGTAGAAATTCCATGGCCGTGATCCATTATAACAGTTCCACCTGTATAATATAAATCGTCTTCTGCCATAGTAACAGTCCCAGATCCTGATGATTTTATCAACGTTCCTTGTTTAGCAGCAATGTCAATTCCATAGTGTGGCCATCGAGGTTTACCATTTAAAATTCGCTGGCTTCCATAAACACCACTTATGATTCCTTCAACTGGCATAATAAATTTTTCTTTAAAATATTGTAGATTTGAATTTATTGCCCGTGCTTCACCTATAGCATTATTTTCTTTTTTAATTCTTTTATAAACAGACTCGGGTGGAGTGACTTTACTTTCTGCAAGCCCATCAATTCTTTGAATATTATATTTTCTTTTGAGACTTTTACCTTTTTTTTTCCAACTAAAATCTCAGCATTAGGGTCTGTGGTACCAAGTATAAAATGACCTTGTAAGAATTTTCCTTTAAATTCAATTGAGTATGACGGTGATATTAATAATAATAAAATTAAAACAATTTTATGAATTATTGAGCTGTCCATCCACCATCTATTATAATTGAGGTTCCAGTTATCATTGAGGAAGCTGAAGATGCTAAAAAGCAAACTGTTGTTGCAATATCACTCTCTGATGCAACTTTTCCTATTGGAATTTTACCTAAAACTAGTTTTTTAAATTTAGTATTTTTAAAAAAATTTTTTACCATAGGAGTTTCAACAAATGTTGGAGCTACTGAGTTTACTCTTATATTTTTTTTGGCTAATTCAACACCCATTCCTTTTGTCAAACCTTCTATTCCAAATTTAGTCATATTATACACATTTCTCCCAATCATTCCTACGTGTCCAAGCTGAGAAGACATATTGATAATCGAACCGGGTCTTTTTTTATTCTTTAACATCTTTTTTACTACTAATTGAGCAACATTAAATGCAGCTTTCAAGTTTAAATCTACTAAATAGTTCATGCTTGATTGTTTTATTTTTTCAAAAGGTTCTGGAATATTTGTGCCAGCGTTGTTAACCAAAATATCAATAATTTTTATTTTATTTAATTTTTCTCTTAAATCTTGATAATTCATCACATCACATTGAATTTTAATGACTTTACCTTTGACTTTTTTAATGTCTTTTTCTAATTGATTTAAATCAGATTGAGTTCTACTTAACGCAATTACTGTTGCTCCTGCCTCCGCTAATGCAATAGAGCAGGCTCTTCCAAGTCCTTTTCCTGCTCCAGTCACCAAAGCATATTTTTTTTTAAGATTTATTTTCTGAAGATACATTAGAAGAATAATATTTTAATATCAGTGTAAATCAACTCAACTGCAACAACTAAAATTGCTAATAATCCAAGCCAAGCTATCCACCTGTATTTTTTAATCCATCCAGATATTAGAGTAGCAGCTGTTGCCATTAATATTATAGATAGAATTAAACCAAATATAAGAAGTCCATAATGTTCACCAGCAGCACCCGCGACACCCAAAACATTATCTAAGCTCATTGTGAAATCAGCTAAAAGTACAGTCCAAATTGCCTTTAAGAAACTAGAGTTATCTACTTTGATATCTTCCTCTTTTTCAGATCCTTTAATTACATCTACGTAAAGTTTGTAAACAATATAAAGTAATAAAAGTCCTCCAATAAGTCTTAAGCCTGTAATCTGTAAAAGATAAGCAGTAAGAAGTGTTAATATTATTCTTAAGATTACAGCTCCGCCAATTCCCCAGAAAATAACTTTCTTTCTTTGTTCAGGTGGAAATTTAGATGCAACCATACCAATGATAATTGCGTTATCCCCAGCTAAAACTAAATCAATAAATATTATTTGTGTTAAAATTGCTATTTGTTCGGGAGCAAATAATTCAGCAAACATTAATGATTAAGTATCATGTCTGCACCTTTTTCTGCAATCATTATTGTTGGAGCATTTGTATTTCCTGAAGTTATATTTGGCATAATGGATGCATCAATTACTCTAAGATTATTCACACCTTTAACTCTTAGTTTTTCGTCAACCACTGACATTTCATCTTGACCCATTCTACAAGTTCCAACAGGGTGAAAAATTGTTTGGGTAAAATTTGATCCTTCTTTTACTAATTCCTCATCATCAGTTATGTGAACACCTGGTCTATATTCTTCAGGTTCATATTTTTTAAAAGTTTCTGTCTCTAGCATTATTTTACGAATTATTTTTAAACCTTCTGCAGCAACTTTTCTGTCTTCATCAGTTGACAGATAGTTCATTTTAATTTTTGGATAAATTCTGCTGTCAGCACTTACAATATTAATTTCACCCCTACTAGTAGGTCTAACATTCGCAACAGTAGGAGTTATACCTTCAAAATCATGCATAGGAGTTACTCCTAAAATATCCGTACTAACTGGGGAGACATGAAATTGTAAATTTGGAGTTGCTCTTGAAGGATCACTTTTTACAAAACCACAAACCTGACTAGCACCCATTGTAACAGGTCCACTTTGGTTTAAAATATATTCAAGCCCCATCATAAACCTTCCAAATATACTCTCAACTTTGCTATTCAAAGATTTCAAATTTTTTACTTTGTAAACAGGTCTAAACATTAAATGATCTTGTAAATTTAAACCTACTCCGTTAGATTCATGAATTATATTAATACCAAGTTTTTTAAGTTTCTCTTTATTTCCTATGCCTGATACTTGAAGTATGTGGGGGGAACCAATTGATCCTGAAGATAATATCACTTCTTTATCAGCTTTAACCTCTATAAGTTTATCACCATTATAATAGCTAGCACCAATAGCTTTTTTTCCCTCAAAATTTATTTTTTGAACGTGGGCATTGACTACAATCTTTAGATTAGACCTTTTTTTTGCTGGGTTTAAATATCCCTTTGCAGCACTACATCTCAACTTCAAACCAGGTTTATTAAAACTTGTCGTAAATTGAAAAAAACCTACACCGGTATTGTCTCCCGTATTAAAATCGTTTGTTTTGGGAATTCCATATTCTTCAGCAGCATTTTGAAATTCATCAAGTAGCTTTAAATTAATTTTTTTATTTGCAACTGTAATTGGTCCACTATCATTATGAAACTCACTTTTGCCTAACTCATTGTTTTCTGATTTTAAAAAATAGGGCAGCACATCATTCCAGCCCCAACCTGTATTTCCTAATTGGCGCCAAATATTATAATCTTCACTTTGTCCTCTTACCCACAAAAGACCATTAATAGAGGAACTTCCTCCAAGAGTTTTTCCTCTAGGGTATCTTATTGATCTATTATTCATTGTTTCATCGGGTTCAGTTTTAAAACACCAGTCAACTTTTGGATTATGCATAGTTTTAAAATAACCAACTGGAATATGAATCCATGGATATGTATCTTTTCCACCAGCTTCAAGAAGCAAAACTTTGTTTTTAGGATTTGTAGTAAGTCTATTAGCTAGTACACATCCTGCTGATCCAGCACCAAGTATTATATAATCAAAAGTTTCCATTAAATGTTTTATAAATTAAAAAATTTAAATAATCCAGATAACTAGTTTACAATTTGACATTAAAATAAATATTTAATACGTTTATTTATGCTATCTGATAGTCAAATAAAAACTTATAATACTGATGGATTAGTAAAAAGTTCAACTCAGTTATCCAAAGATAAAGTTAAAGATTTAAATTCCGCTTTAGACAAATATCTTGAAGATCATAAAGATGAGAATAACGAATTTGTAAGTGGATTATATGAAAGGGATAGTAAATTTTTAGAATTTGCGCTTTATCCAGAAATTATAGAGGAAGTTAAACAATTACTAGGTGAAGATATAATTCTTTGGGGTTCTTCATTATTTTGTAAAAAAGAAAAAAATGGAAAAGAAACTCCTTGGCACCAAGATGGTGAATACTGGCCTATCAAACCATTAGAGTCCGTAACAGTATGGTTGTCAATCGATGAAGTTACAGAAGAAAATGGTCCATTACAATACATACCAGGATCCCATTTGGACAGAAATTTGGCTGAGCATAATACTTTGGAGTCTACAAATGTAACTTTGAATCAAACTTTAAAAAATATTGATGAAATAAAATATAAAGCAAAATCAGTTCACTTAAATCCAGGAATGTTTTCATTACATGATGTTTATTTATTTCATGGGTCAAGAGCAAATAATTCTGGAAAGAGAAGAGCTGGACTTACTTATAGGTACATGCCTGCCACATCTTTTTTCGACCATGTAGGAGCTAAAAGCATAGAAGACAAAATTGGATATTCACTTCAAAGACAGCTTCACTTAATTAGTGGCAAAAACAGAGGTGGAAATAAAATTTTTAAAAATCATACTACCTTTTAGAAAATTGTATTTAGACGCAATAATTATAGGAGCTGGTTTTTCTGGTTTATACCAATTGCATCAGTGTAGAGATCAGATAGGCCTCAAAACTCTTGTTATTGAGGAGGGTAAAGAAGTTGGAGGTACTTGGTATTGGAATAAATACCCAGGTTCAAGGTGTGATACTGAAAGCCACATCTATTGTTACACTTTTTCAAAGGAAATCTATAAAAATTGGAAATGGAAAGAAAGATATCCTAAGCAAAAGGAAATTTTAAGATATCTAAAATATGTAGAAAAAAAACTTAGCTTAAAAAAGGATATAATTTTTAATAACAGAGTTAATTCAGCTGTTTACTTAGATGAAAAAAATTTATGGAGAGTTAAAACAAATAAGAATAAAATATTTTACTGTAAATATTTAATAAGTGCTGTTGGATCACTATCTGCAACAAATATACCTAATATTAGAGGTCTCAAAAACTTTAAAGGTGGATGGTATCATACTGGGAGATGGCCAAACAAAAAAATAAGTTTTAAGAATCAAAAAGTTGCACAAATTGGAACAGGTTCAAGTGGAATACAAATTGCTCCAGTATTAGCAAAATCGGTAAAATCACTGACAGTTTTTCAAAGAACACCTAACTATAGTGTTCCTGCAAGAAACAAAAAGCTTACAAAAACTTTTATAAAAAATACATTAGACAAATATAATTATATTAAAAATTTACTTAAAAAAACACCTGGAGGACATGCGTTTCATTTTTCAAAAAAGTCTATTTTTGAATTTACAGAAAGTAAAAGATTAAAAATTTTAGAGAGGGCATGGTTAAATGGTGGTTTATCATTTAGAGCATGTTTTAGTGATATTACTAAAAAAATAACTGCTAATAAAATAGTATCAAATTTTATAGGAGATAAAATTAAAAGAATAGTTAAGGATAAACATATTGCAAAAATACTCACAGATTTTGGACATCCATTCACTACAAAAAGACCAACTTTAAATACAAATTATTTTGAAATATTTAATAGAAAAAATGTTCAATTAGTTGATTTAAAAACAAATCCAATAATTAAGATTACAAAAAAAGGCATTAAGACAAAAAATGAAGAATTGAAGTTTGATAAAATAATTTTTGCAACAGGTTATGATGCGTTGTCAGGTTCTATATTGTCTTTAAATTTGACTGGAAGAAAAAAGATTAAATTAAAAAAATATTGGAAAAATGGTCCAAGAACTTTTTTAGGAATTATGATACCCAATTTTCCAAATTTTTTTGTTATCTCTGGACCAGGAAGTCCTTCTGTACTAACCAACGTGCCTGCCCAGATTGAGCAACATGTAGAATGGATATCAAAGTTTATTAAATATTTAGAAAAAGTTGGATGTAGCAAAGTAGAACCAGGCATTAAAGAAACTGAAAACTGGGTAAATGAAATAAATATTCTTGCTAATAAATCTTTATTTATGAAAGCAAAAAATTCTTGGTATAAAGGCGATAATATTCCAGGTAAGCCAAAAAAATTTATACCATACCCAGCAGGATTGCCTCAGTATAGAGAAATCTGTAATAAAGTTCAAAAAAAAATGTATAAGGGATTTAATATCTCTTTAAAATGAAAAAAATACTTTTTCTAACTTTTTTAATTCTGTTTAACAGTAACGTTTTGTTTGCAGAAAATATTGAAATCATTAGTGATACTAAAGGAGATGGTTTAAAAGTGGTAAACCATTCTTGGGTTAAAATTGAGTACACCGGTTTTTTTGAAGATGGAAAAATTTTCGATACAAATGTTGGTAAAGATAAACCTTTAGTATTTCAAATAGGAATGAAGGAAGTTATTCCAGGATTTGAGCAAGGAATATTAGGTGAAAACAAAGGATCTAAAAGAAAAATTAAAATACCTCCAAGTTTAGCCTATGGAGAAAAGGGAGCAGGGGAATTAATACCACCTAATTCAAATTTGATTTTTGAATTTATTATTTTAGATGTTTTAAATCCAAATTATGAAAAAATTGACAGTAAAAAATTAGAAAAATTAATTAAAGAAAACGCAGTAGCTCTAGATATTAGATTGGACAATCAATGGAAAAAGACTGGAGTAATTAAAGGATCATTTCAAGAAACAGCATTTAATATTGATGGAAAATTTAATGTTTATTTATTGGATAAAATAAGAGCTTTAGCAGGGGAAGAGTCGCAAGGAATTGAGCTAATTTTTATAAGCCATGATGGAAAAACAGCTGAAATTTTAGGGAATGCTTTTGCAGAAGATTTGGGTTTTACAAATGTATATGTACTTGATGGTGGAATACAATCTTGGATAAACAGCAATAAGCCTCTTGAAAAATATAATTAGCCTTTATTTATAATTTTTTTTTGTATTTGTTATAGAAATAATATTTATTATTACTTATGAAATTAAAAAATAAAGTTGCAATTGTGACTGGCGGAGGAAAGGGAATAGGAGAAGAAATTTGTTTAGGACTTGTAAAAGAAGGAGCTAAAATTGTTATTGCAGATTTAGATAAAAAAAATTCCTCAAATGTTATTAAAACTATAACTCAAAATGGTGGGGATGCAATTTATGTAGAAACAAATGTTTCAAATGAACAGAGTGTTAGAAATTTAATATCAGAAACTCTTAAACAATTTAAGCAAATAGATATATTAATCAATAATGCAGGTATAAGGCATGTTAAGAAACTTGAGGAACACAGTTTAAACGATTGGAATGATATGATTTCTGTAAATCTAACTGGACCATATATTTGTTGCCAAGCAGTAATTCCTCAAATGAAAAAAATCGGTAAAGGTAAAATTATAAACTTTGGTTCAATTGCTAGCTTTATGGGAAGACCTGATCGTGTGGGTTATGTTGCAGCGAAAAGTGGAATATTAGGATTGACCAGAGCTTTAGCAATTGATTTGAAGGGAACTAATATAAACGTTAATACAATTTGCCCAGGCCTAATATCTACCCCGTTCAATAAAAAATATGCTGAAGATCCAACTCACGGTGCAAAATGGGGAAAAGAAACAATAGTCGGTAGATGGGGACAACCATCTGACATAGTTGGTGCAGCAGTTTTTTTATCTTCGAGTGAGTCTGATTTTATTAATGGATCAGAGATCAAAATAGATGGCGGTTGGCTAGCAGCTAAAACTAGGGAAGGCGAAATATAATTGTGAGTGACTTTTTGAGTAATTTTGAAAAAGCAAATAAAAATGCAAAAAGATTATCAAATAAAATTTTAATTGATGGTAAATTAATTTCTCCATCAACGGATAGCAAGATTAAGGTGATAAACCCCAGTACAGGAGAAAGTATTGGTAATGCTCCTAAATGTAATAAAGTTGATGTTAATCATGCAGTAAAATCTTCTCTAAGTGCTTTTAAAGAATGGAAAAAAATTCCTGCACGAGAAAGAGGAAGATTGGTAGAACAGGGTGCTAGAAAACTTGAAGAAAGAAGAGATGAGATTGAAACTTTACTTGCATTGGACACTGGGAATGCTTTAAGAACACAAGCAAAACCTGAAACAGCAGCATCAATAGAACTAACGAGAATGTTTGCAGGTTTATCAGGAGAGATAAAAGGTGAAAATTATCCTCCTAATATCCAAAATACTTTGCATTTTACAACAAGAGACCCAATAGGTGTGGTATGCGCTATTGTACCGTGGAATGCTCCTTTATTTTTAACTGTTGCAAAGATAGCTCCAGCAATTGTAGCAGGTAACACCGTTGTTTTGAAAACTGCTGAACAAGCACCTTTCTGTGCTTTATTATTAGCTGAAATTTTTCAGCAGGAGCTTCCTCCTGGAGTTTTAAATGTCATTTCTGGATATGGAGAAGAATGTGGAGAGCCATTATTATCTCATCCTGATGTAAGAAAAATTACTTTCACGGGCTCATTTAGTGTTGGAAAAATTATAGCTCAAAAAGCTGCTCCGAAACTTTGTCCTGTAACTTTAGAACTTGGAGGAAAAAATCCTAATATAATTATGAGTGATGCAGATCTTGATATTGCTATACCTGGTGTGATTGATGGTATGAGATACACAAGACAAGGACAAGCATGCACTGCCGGATCTAGGGTTTACATACAGGAAAAAATTTATGACAAAGTTTTAGATGGTGTAGTCAATAAATTAACAAACCTTAAAATGGGAAATGCTTTAGATGAAAAATCAGATATTGGGGCAATTATTTCAGAGGAACAATTAAATCGAACTTTACATTATATGAAGATTGCTAAGGAGAATTCATCAACCAAAGTTTTACATGGGGGTAATCAAAAAAAGGGTGGTGACCATAAAGAAGGTTTCTTTTACGAACCAACCTTGCTGTCTGGTGTTCCAGTAGAATCACCTGTATGCCAAGAGGAAATATTTGGTCCAGTTGCTTGTGCCATTCCATTTAAGTCATTTGATGATGTATTAAAAAGTGCAAACAATACTCCTTTTGGATTGTCAGCAGTTTTATGGACACAAAATTTATCAAGAGCCCTTCAATTTGTTGAAGAAATTGAAGCAGGTTTTGTTCAAGTAAATCAATGTGTAGCTCCAAGAGCAAATGTATCTTATGGTGGATTAAAAATGAGTGGTCTGGGAAAAGAATATGCATTTGATAGTATGATAAATCATTTCACTCAAAGCAAAACTGTATTAATTAATAGAGGAAATTCAAATATAGATGAGTAAGCATATAGCATTCATTGGAGTTGGAAACATGGGTAATCCTATGGCTCAACAATTAGTAAATGCAGGAAAGCAAGTTAAAGTTTTTGATGTTTCAGAACAAGCAGTTAAAATTGCAAAAGAAACTGGATTGAATGTTGTAAATTCTTTGGATGAACTTTTGCCAAATTCATCAACAATAATATCTATGCTGCCTGAAGGAAAACATGTTCAAGAACTTTATCTTGGCGAAAATGGAATTTTAAAAAAAATTTCTCAAGATAGTTTAATTATTGAATGTTCAACTATTGATATTGAAACTTCATTAAAGATAGGAGATCACGCAAAATCTTTAGGTGTTAAAATGATTGATGCTCCTGTTACTGGAGGAGTGATGGGGGCTAGAGTTGGTAAGTTAAATTTTTTAGTTGGTGGTAGCCAGGAAGCTGTAAAATTAGCTACACCGATCTTAAAGATTATGGGACAAAAAATACTTCATGCAGGCGAGCAAGGAAGTGGAGTGGGAGTAAAAATATGTAATAACATGTCACTTGGAATATCAATGATAGCAGCATCAGAAACCTTAATGTTAGCGAAGAGACTAAAAATGGATTTAAAAAAAGTTCATCAAATTGTAAAAGAGGCATCTGGTAACAACTGGGCATTAACGAATTATACTCCCATACCTGATTTAACAGACGGAGTTCCTTCAAATAATAAATACAGGCCAGGATTTACAGCGGCAATGATGAAAAAAGATTTAAAATTAGCAAATGATGCTGCTAATGCAGTTAACGCAAATACACCTTTAGGAAAAGCAGCTTTAAAAATATTTACAGACTTTTGTGAGGAAGGCGATGCAGATACTGATTATTCAGGTATATCCAAAAAAATTGGTGGTGATACTTGGAATTATCCTTTTGATCCAAAAGGCAAAGACTAAATTATAATTAGTATTTGGGCTTAGTTAAAAAAATACAAATATTATAAACCCTTTACTTTTTAATTTCAATGAGGTTTACTTAAGGCTTATTAAGTCTTAATAAACAAAAAAAGAGAGAGGGAAATAAATGAAAAAAATCACTTCAATGATTTTAGCTTTAGTTTTTGCGGTTTCTTTAATAGGCACTGCTTCAGCTAAAACTTTAAAAATCCAACTTACTTTTCCTAAAACTTCTTATGATGGTCAAATCGTAAAGATGTGGACTGATAGAGTTACGCAATTAACTAGAGGAGAGTTAGTGTTCGAACTTTTATCAAAAGGTGAAGTTGTTGGTATGAAAGAAACTTTAGAAGCTGTTGATAAAGGTTTAGTTGATGGTGGTGCTGCATGGACACACTACTGGTCAAACTATCACCCAGCTGCTATGTTATTCGGATCACCTGTTGCAGGTGGTGGAATAGGATTATCAACTAAATCGTGGTTAGCATGGTATTTTGATAATGGTGGAAAAGAGTTATACGACAGACTTTGGAATGAAATGGGAATGAATGTTAAGGGTTTCGTGATGGCGTCATCAGGACCTGAGGCATTAGGTTGGTTTAAAGAACCAATTAAAAATATGGATGACTTCAGAAAATATAGATTCAGAACTCCTCCAGGAATCCCAGGACAAACATACAAAGATATCGGAATAGCATCAGTATCTTTATCAGGTGGTGATATATTACCAGCACTTGAAAAAGGAACAATTGATGCTGCAGAATGGTGTTGTCCAAAACCAGACTCAGTTTTTGGTTTCCAGAAAGTTCTTAAAAACTATTATCTACAAGGTTTACACCAAAACGTAGTTAATGGTGATATTTATATCAATGGTGATGTTTATAATTCTCTAACTGATCATCAAAAATATGCAATGGAAGTTGCATCTGAAGCGATGATTACTAGAAACATTACTAATAGAGCTGTAGAAAATGGAAAAGCATTAATTGATCTTACTGAAAATCACGGTGTAAAATTATGGGATACACCTGCTGATTATTTCACTGAGTACATGAATGCTGCTCAAGCAACTCTTAAAAAGAACGCTGCAGAAAATGCTTTCTTTAAAGAAGTTTATGAGCACATGACTGCACATGCGAAAATTGTAGTACCGTTTATTGCACAAATGGAAACATCTGATGCATCAATTGGAACTGCTTTTGCAAAACAACAGTAAAACTTAACTTAAAACGGGGATAAATTTTATTTATTCCCGTTTTTTAATAATCAAAATTAATTAAATTGCTCAATGGTTGATAAAAAGTCTCAAGAAAATGTAAGTGAAAATTTGGACATAACTGATGAGCTTATAGCTGAACGTCGAACAAGCACAAAAATGCCAAAGGATATGGATCCTTGGATGGCAAAAACAATAGAATTTATTGACAGAAATATGCTCATTACTGGCAAAATTGTTTGCTGGATCACAATTCCTTTAATATTTGCTATGGTATATGAGGTTATTGGAAGACATTTCTTTAATCGTCCAACCCTATGGTCTTTTGATATTAGCAGGATGTTAGCTGGCGCTTTATTCATGTTAGGTGCTGCATATACTTTATCGAAAGGAATACACATAAGAGCAGATTTTTTATATCGAAATTGGAAAGTGAGAAATCAAGCCAAAGTTGACTTATTTTTATATTTATTATTTTTCTTCCCAGGTTTCTTAGTATTTTTCTGGGTAAGCTTTGATTATGCCTATACATCAATTTGTGGGAGATCTGATTTGATGGAATGTTTGGGTGGTAAGGTAAGAATTCAAAGGGCGATGGATACAACATGGATGCCTATAATGTGGCCACTTAAAAGCTGCATGCCTATAGGAGCCTTTTTACTTTTAATACAAGGAATTTCTGAAGTTCTTAAAAGCTACTATGCCTTTGTCAAAGGAAGATGGCCATAATGGAGTTTTTTACACCTGAAATTATTGGCGCGATAATGATTGGTTGCATGTTATTTGCAATATTCATTGGTTTTCCAATATCGTTCACTCTAATATTTTTAGGTCTTGTATTTGGTTATTGGGGTTTTGGAAAATTGGTCTTCTATCTAATGACTTTGCAATTCAATATGATAATGACCGAAAATACCCTTGCTGCAGTTCCTCTCTTTATTTTTATGGGAATCTTGATGGAACAAGCTGGTTTAATGGAGAGATTATTTAATGCTGTTCAGTTAATGCTATCTAAAACTAGAGGAGCATTATTCTATGCTGTGATGTTTGTATCTACAATCTTTGCTGCAGCAACCGGGATTGTTGGTGCTTCAGTTACAATTTTAGGAATTATGGCAGGTAAAACTATGATAAGATCTGGTTATGATACAAGATTATCAGCTGGGTTGATTTGTGCAGGTGGAACACTTGGTATTCTAATTCCTCCAAGTATCATGTTAGTAGTCATGGGTCCAGTTTTAGAAATTCCGGTAACAGATTTGTTTGCTGCAGCTATTATTCCAGGAATTATGTTAGCATGTTTATATGCTGGGTATACTACACTAAGATGTTTTCTAAATCCAAAATTAGGACCAGTGCTGCCAGCTAATGAAAGACCTACTAATATGGGTAAAGTATGGATTGAATTTTTTATGGGCTTAGTTCCACCAGCAGCATTAGTATTTTTTGCTTTAGGAAGTATTTTATTTGGTCTAGCAACTCCAACAGAAGGAGCAGGGATGGGTGCTTTTGGATCTATTGTTTTGGCATTAGCATATAAAAAATTCTCTTACAAAGGTTTAAAGGAAGCTTTAATTAAAACATTAGAAATTACCGCTTTAATTATGTTTTTAGTTGCAGCATCAAATTTCTTTGGTGCTGTTTTTTCAAAGTTAGGAACTCCATCTCTTTTAACTGATTATTTACTAAACTTGGAGGTTAATAAATATTGGATTTTGGCAATAATGATGGCAGCAATCTTTTTATTAGGATGGCCATTAGAGTGGGTCCCTATAGTGTTAATTGTGTTGCCTATCCTATTACCTTTAGTTCAAGAACTTGGATTTAATTTAACTTGGTTTGCAATTCTAGTTGCTGTTAATTTACAAACAGCATGGCTCTCTCCGCCTGTTGCTTTATCTGCATATTTTTTAAAAGGTGTTGTTCCTGATTGGGACTTAAAGGATATATATCTAGGAATGATGCAATTTATGGTGATACAAGTAATTGGATTAATATTAATAATCATATTTCCTCAAATTGCACTTTGGTTACCGGAAGTAATGTATCCCTCTCCTTAGTTAAGATTTTTATTGATATATGGTATTATTGTACCAATTAAAATTATTATAAGAGATAAAAATATTTTAAAATTAATTTCAGCATCAACTACTATCCATGCTGAAGTTGCTCCGATTGGACCTGTCAGGGGATACATTAAACTAATACGACCTAAAGGAAGCCTTCTTAGCGCGTAGTTGTAAAATAAATATGATGCAAAGGTAATAAAAGATAAAGTTAAAGCAGCTATTACTGAAGGTGTAAAGTCTAAATGAAGAGTGTATTGAAAACTAGAATTTGGCCAAATAATAAAAAGAATTAAAAAAGAAAGCACAAATCCTGTAAAATATTGAAAAGTATTTACAGATAGCTGATTAACTTTTGTTTGCATAAACTTTCTTCCAATAACTTCATTTATTGAAGCGCATAGCATTCCTAAAAAAATAATTAAGTCACCAAGATAATTCCCTGCACCTGAATCGAATTGATTTGTAAGTAATAAATAAGTTCCCACAAGAGTTATCAATACTCCAATAATTACTTTAATCTCAATTTTTTCTTTTAAAAATATTTTTGCTACAAATGGTTGTATAAGTGGAAGTGTGCTTATTATAGCCACCCCATTAATTGGACTTGTCAACAATAACCCTACGTGAAAAGACAATGTTACAAGAAATGGATTAAGTAATCCCATTAAAAAAGGTTTTAGACCTACTTGTTTTATTGAAATATCAACCCTCATCAAAATACAAAACAAAAGCATAAGTACAAATGCGATTAAAAAACGTACAGCTAATAGATCTATTATAAAAAATTCTTTTAAAGCCAAAGTTACAAATGGTGGACCAGACCCAAAGCCAATAACAGCCATTAACATTGCAAAATAACCAATGTTATTTCTAATAAAATTTTTCATATGTAAAAAATTTAAATACCTAAAAAAAGATATTGTATCACAATTAATTAGTTTATTATTTATATATGAGTCGTAAAAAAGTTAAATACTCACTATCTAACTGGGATCTTGTAAGTGTAAATCCTAATTATAAAGTTTGGAATTGGAAAGATTTATTTTCTTTTTGGGCAGTAAACATTCAAAGCGTAATAGCATTTTCATTAATAACATCTTTATATATTATTTATGAGTTAAATACTTTTGTTGTTTTTTTTGGAACTCTTATTGGTTCTTTATTAGTATATTTTCTCTCAAATTTAATTGGAAAGCCGTCTCAAAAATATGGCTTACCATTCACCGTTTTTCTTAGATCATCTATAGGGTTTAGAGGAGCAAAGTATTTTGGCTTTTTAAGATGTTTAGTTGGTATTTTTATGTTTGGAGTTCAAACATATTTTTTATCAAAAGCCTTTACTTATTTAATTAGAATCTCTTTATTTAGTATAGACACTTCAATACTTGAAAATAATATATTTTTAACTTTTATATTAGGTTTAAATGTAATTGACTGGATATCAATAATTATTGCTATTTCACTTCAAAGTTTCTTATTCAGTGTAGGAATAAATTTTAATAAAAAAATTATTAATTATTCCGCGATAATAGTTTATTTTGGTATATTATTATTTTTTTTCATCATACTACTCAATGATGTAAAAACTACATCCCAAGCATTTTTTGAGGTTTTTAGTTATAATAACTTATTAGATAGAAATAATATTTTACCATTAATTACAATTGCTGGAACTATATTTGCTTATTTCTCAATTTTATTAGTAAATTTTGGTGATTTTTCGAGATATGTTCAGAGTGAAAAAGAATTAAAAAAAGGAAATTTAAGTTTAATATTTAATTTAATCATTTTTTCTTTTTTTTCGGTCTTTATAGTAATCGGATCTGATGTTTTTCTTAATTTAAAATTCTTAGATTTAAGTTCTATTTTAACTAGTCCAAATGATATTATTGGTAAGTTTGATAATTTGGTTATTACAGTAACAGCTTTAATTTTTATAATTTTAGCTTCTATTTCTTCTAACTTAGTTTCAAATTTTATTCCGTCGCAATATTCTTTAATTAACTTCATTCCAAGTAAATTAAATTTGAAATCGTCGAGTTTAATTATTGGACTTTTAGGTTTTCTGGTATCAATATTTTGGTTTTCAGTGCTAAGTCAGATCGGTATTTTATCCTTTGTTGATACCTTCTCTTCTTTTTTTGGTCCTTTGTTTGGTGTTATGATTGCAGATTACTATTTAATTAAAAATAAAGAATTAAGTAATAAAGATATTTATTCTTTAGATGGTGAAGGAAAATATTTTTATTCAGGAGGATGGCATTTAAAAGGAATTTATTCTTTGTTTTTAGGTTTCATTTTTTCCTCATCAACAATTTGGAATGTAAATTTAATGTTTTTACAGCCCTATTCTTGGATAATTGGTGCAATTTTTTCTAGTATAACTTATTATTTACTAGCAAAAAAATAATATGAAAGCTCTAGTGTATACTGGTACTCAGAAAATGGTTTATAGAGATGAACCAAACCCTATAGAAAAAACAGGTGAAAGCATTCTTAAAATTCATGCATCAGGTATTTGTGGTTCAGATATGCATGCTTATCATGGACATGATGAAAGAAGAGTGCCTCCATTAATATTGGGGCATGAGGTAAGTGGAGAGGTTCAGAATGGAAAATTCAAAGGAAAAGATGTTGTTTTAAATCCTTTAATTACTTGTGGTAAATGTGAATATTGCATAAGTGGAAGAGAGCACCTTTGTCCAAAAAGAATTATTTTGGGCATGAATAAACCAATTGAAAGACAAGGAGTTTTTGCAGAATTTGTCTCGACACCTGATCAAAACATTTATGAGATTCCAGATGGTCTAGATAAAAAAAAGGCTCCAGTAGCAGAGCCAACTGCTGTTTCTTTACATGCAGTTTTAATGGGTGAGCAAGCATTAAGAAAACCTTTGTCTGAATGTAAAACCTTAATTCAAGGTGGTGGTGCGATTGGTCTGTTATGTGGTCTAATATTATCTAAAATTAAAGGTAACAAAGACATAATCCTTTCTGATCCAAATAAATTGAGACTAAAAGAATGCTCTAAATATTTAGAAGCCAAATATGTAGCCCCTAATGACAAAGAAATAGCTAGTAATAATTTTGATATTGTTTTTGATACAGTTGGCCTAGAAATCTCAAGACAACAAGCAATTGAAGTAGTAAAACCTGGAGGAACTGTTATCCACATAGGTTTATCTCAGCCTGCAGGCACCTTTAATTTTAGAAAAATGACTTTACAAGAAGTGACAGTTATAGGGACTTATTGTTATACAAACAAAGATTTTGAGCAAACTTTAAAGATTTTAGCTAACAAAGATATTGGATCACTAGATTGGATTGAATTTAGAGATTTAAAAAGTGGGGGAGATGCTTTTAAGCAAATACATGATGGCGCATGTGTAGCGCCTAAAATTATCCTTTTACCTTAGATATTAATAATATTTTTGATTTAGTAACTCTTGATAAACCTGTTTTAACCTCTTTAGACAAAACAAGAGCTACTATCATAAAAGACCAATAAATCAAAAGCAAAAAATAAATATAATTTTCATATTGTTCATATAGCAATCCATCTTAAATTTAGGTGTTTAAATTGTTGCAGAATATTGAATTTATAAAAAATTTATCTATAAGAGGAATGTGTTTAAATTTTTTTATATTGCAATTGCATCTTTAATTTTTATTAATTCAGCATTAGCTGAAAGTGTAAATATTTTTAAATTTACAGAGCAAGAACTTTCTGAACTTGATGTTCGCAAAGTCAGAGGAGCGGACAACAAAACAGTTTATTCTGTTGGATCAAATGAGAATGGTAGTTTTTTGAAGGCAGTAGCAGATAATGCTGCATCTGGGCTTGGAAAAGAGGTTAAAATTGATCTAAACAAGACCCCATTTATTAATATAACATGGAAAATTGAAAAAGATTTAAAAGGTATCAATGAGAATTCAAAAAAAGGTCATGATTTTGCAGCTAGAGTTTTCGCTGTAAAAAAGACTGGAGCAACACCACTTTCAAATAGAGCCATTAATTACGTTTTTTCAAGTAATAGTATGGTTGGCCAAAGCTCACCAAGCCCATATACTAAAAAATCAATAGATTATGTGTTAGCAACAACAAAAGATAATCTGAATAAATGGGTAACAGTAAAGGCCAATGTTAAAAAAGACTTTAAAAAATTTCATGATTTAGATGTGAATGAATTAGATGGCTTGGCTATAATGGCTGATACCGATAATTCAAAAATGAAGTCAGTTTCTTATTTTCAAAATATTTATTTTTCAGAAAATTAAAGTTTTAAATATTTTTTTAAATTCATACTTAAAAAGATAAAAGTATTGCTGCAATTATGTCAGATATAGGTATTGCATTTGGAAAACCAAAGTTGCAAATTATCAAAAATATTAACCAAATTCTCTATACTTTCATTAATCTTTTTATATCTTAGTTTCTATTAAATTTTAATATTTTTTGATAACATAGTTTAATGACTAAGTTTTTTAAACATCAGGTTAAAATTTATTACGAGGATACTGATGCTGGAGGTGTTGTTTATTATGCAAATTATTTAAAATTTCTTGAGAGAGCAAGAACAGAGGCTTTAGCAAATATTGGTTTAAGTAACATAAAAATTAAAAATGATTTTAAAGCTTTAATTATTGTAAAATCCTGCAATATCGATTACAAAAAATCAGCTTTTTTAGAGGACGAACTTATTATCGTATCTTGCATAACTTCATTTTCAAAAACATCTTTTACTATGAGGCAAAATATTTTTAAAAATAACAAAGAAATAGTAATAGCAAAAATACATTTAGTCTTTGTTAATATGGATGGAAAACCAATTAAAACACCGGAAAGTATATTGAAAAAATTTCAACCATATTTAAATGAAAAATTATAGAATTAAAAATTTTAAATGGCACATGATTTAGAAAATCCTAGGACAAAGAAATACTCAGATTTTAAAAGTTTAATATCAAATATTGAGTCACTCATAAAAAAAAGCATGTTGTTTTGTGTAGTTATGTTAAATTTTTTTTTTCATAGTAAAAATAGACAATATATAGACATAGAAAATTATAAAAATAAAGATAGCAGGTTTATAAACTTTTTATTTAAAAGTCTTTGTTCAAAATATAATTTTTCTTACGATTTATCTTTCTCTGTTTTAGATTTTGTAAAGAAAGTTGGAATAAATAACTTTCTTAAATATGCATCTCCAAATTTTTTTTTGAAAAATGCAATAAAATCAAAATTTTTCTTAAATAAAAAAGCCTCCAATAAAGATGAATTAAATTTTAATACTAATTACTTTTCAAAAGTAAAAAAAAACAAGTTGTTTTTACCATATTATGTTTATCCAAAAGTTTACAATCGTGAATATGACAGCTTAGAAAAACTTAAAAATAACAAAAAATTAATTAAAATTTTTTTCTCTGGCTCAACAAATGAAGATGTTTATGGAAAATTTACTTGGTATAATGATCAGAATTATAAATTACTAAATAGAATTCAAATAATTCATTATGTTATCGAAAATTTTAAAGATAAAATATTTTTTTTAAATAAATACAATGATTTAAAAGATTACAACCCCACCAAAACCCCAATAGTCTTATCTATTAATGATAATTTAATTAAAAAAACAAAGACAAACTTAACAAATAAACAGCACTTTGATTTAATATCAAAGAGTGATTTTTTGTTAACAGCACCAGGTGCTGATATGCCTTTATGTCATCATTTTATTGAAGCAATAAAAATGAAATCAATCCCAATTTCAAATTATGGACATTTGCATGAGCCACAAATTCCACAAAATGATTATATAAAGTTTTCAGATTTTAATTCATTAAATGAGGCAATTATTTATGCAATGAATATGCCGAGACAACAAGTATCAAATACTCAGAAAAATTTAGAAAGCTTTTATAACGATCAACTTTCTCCAGCGTCTTTTCTGAGAAATTTTGAAAATCGAAATAATAATGAGATTATTGCTTGTAATGATGTGGAGTCTTTACGATGGCTATAATTTTTTTTTGATAAACTTAAGAATTTTTCTCATTTTTTTTTCATTAAGAAGTCCTGTATTTACATTTCTTGGACTTGGATGATAACAAGAAATCAAAATTTTCCCGTCTGGTAATAAATAATTTTCTCCATGTTTAAATAGAAATTTTTTTTTAATTTCAAATTGTTCATAATAAATCTTTAGAAAATTATCAAATGCTGTTTTTCCTAATGTTAAAATGATCCTTAATTTTTTTAAGTATTTAATTTCATTTTTAAAATATATAGAGCAATTCTTTATCTCTTTGAAATTTGGTTTATCTTGAGGAGGAACACACTTAAGAATATTTGTTATGAAAGTTGATTTAACTTTAAGTCCGTCATCTATTTTTTGAGATGTAGGTTGGTTTGCAATACCTTCATTGTATAAACACTTAAACAAAAAATCTCCAGATTTATCTCCAGTAAAAGCACGTCCAGTTCTATTTCCACCATGAGCAGCGGGTGCTAATCCTACAATTAGAAGTTTTGAATTTTCATGACCAAATCCAGTTACAGGTTTACCCCAATAACTTTCATCAACATTTTGCTTTCTTTTTACAATTGCAATTTTCTTACTAAAATTTATTAACCTTTTGCATTTTTTACAATTAACAATTGTTTTATTTAATTTTTTAAATTTAATACTCATTTATGAAATTTTTAAAATTAATTTTAATAATATTTATATCTATAAATTCACCAGTTAAAGCAGATTCAAAAAAAAATTTAATTGAAAACCTAAAAAAAGGTGGAAAATTAATCTTTATAAGACATGCTTATGCACCTGGCGGAGGAGACCCTGTAAATTTTAATATCAATGATTGTACAACACAAAGAAATCTAAGTGAAAGTGGAAGAATTCAATCAAAAAAAATTGGAAAATTTTTTTTAGAAAATAAGATTAAAATAAAGAATGTGTATTCTAGCGAATGGTGTAGGTGTAAAGAAACTGCTTCTATAGCTTTTAAAAGCTACGAAACAAAAAGTTTTTTAAATTCTTTTTTTAGCACCAAATTTTCACAAAACAAAAAACAGCAAATGGAAGATTTTCAAAAATTTTTATTAGGATGGGATAGAAAAACTAATTTAATTTTTGTAACTCACTATGTTGTAATTTCTGAGATATTTGACTACGCATCTTCCTCTGGAGAAATACTAATATCTAATAAAAATCTAAAAATCATTGATAGTTTAGAAATAGAGTATTAAATTAAAATATATGTCTTCTAAAAGAGCAATGCGCCAAGCCCAAAAGCAGGCTTTTGCAAAACATCGATCTAATATCACCAATAATAGGTTCAATCTTAAAAAAAAAAATTTAATTAATAAAAAAATTAAAGATAAAATAAAAGATTAGCTTTGCTATCAAACCCCTCAATTTTTTTAATAGAAATTACTAGAAGAAATGTTCTTAAATTACTTTTTTTCACTTTTATCAGCAAAAAATAATGCGATTAAAAATGCTATTGTCCATATAAAAACCCCAATTGTTTTGATGAATGATGTCTCTGCAGCCCAGACCTCAAGAAAAAGAGCGCCAATTATTATTCCTATAGCATAAATAATACTAATTAATTTTACTTTACTCATATAGTACTTTATTCTTTAATTTGATTTTTTTTGAACAAAGACATTCCATTATTTATCTTATACTCATAAGACTCATTGAAGCTTTCAAGCTGCCAACCAGATAATCTTTTTTTTATCTGCTCTAGATTGCTTTGTTTCCAATCATCAGATGTATCTTCTTTCTTCCATATTTGCTTTTCTTCATTGCTTCTACCACACCCATAACAATAACCAGTAGAAGGATCTGTTTTACAAATGCTTATGCAAGGTGAAATAATCATTTTTTAAAAGTAATATAAAATTAGTTAGATAAATAGATAATTTTTAAGTATTTGTCATTGGACAAATAGTTTCAATAATATATAAAACCACGTAATTTGTGGGGCGATGGCGGAATTGGTAGACGCGTTGGTCTTAGGAACCAATATGGCAACATGTGAAGGTTCGAGTCCTTTTCGCCCTACCATTAAAATATTATGAAAGTCACAATAGAAAATAAAAAAGGTTTAAACAAAGATCTCAAAGTTTTAATCGATAAAGAGACTATGAACTCTTATATGGATGAAAAGTATGAAGAGATTAAAGGGACTGTAAATCTGAAAGGTTTTCGACCAGGAAAAGTTCCAAAAGAGGTTTTAAAAAGACAATTTGGTAAGGCTGTATTTGGAGAAGTTTTAGATAAAGTTTTGAAAGATACTTCAACAAAAGCTTTAGAAGAAAATAAAATAAAACCAGCTGGTCAACCTAAATTGGATTTAAAAACTTATGGAGAAGATAAGGAGCTGGAATATGTTTTATCAGTTACTGAATTACCTAAAGTTGATATTAAATCATTAGAAAATATAAAATTTAATCAATATACAGTTAAGATAGAAGATAGTGAAACCGATAAAAGAATAAAAGAAATAGCAAAAAATCAACCAAATTTTAAAGACACCAAACCTGAAACAAAAGCAAAAGATGGTGATCTAGTCGCTTTGGATTACAAAGCAACAATAGATGGTAAAGAATTCAAAGGGAATGAAGGAAAAAATACTCAATTAACTCTTGGAAAAGATTTATTCCTAAAAGGATTTGATAAGCAGTTAATCGGAGTAAAGAAAGATGATGAAAAAATAGTTGAAGCAATATTACCTGAGAATTTTCCTGAAAAAGAATTGGTAAACAAAAAAGCTAAGTTTAATTGTAAAATTTTAAATATAAAACAACCAGAGGAAGTTAAAATTGATGATAATTTTGCAAAAAATTTAGGTGCTAAAGATTTAAAAGATCTTAAAAGTTTAATTTCTAGACAAATAAATGATGAATATAAAAACTCTCTTGATCAACTATCAAAAAATCAGATATTAAAAGAAATTGAAAAGATTAAAGTTGAAGATGTTCCTGAAAATCTAATTGAGGAAGAAGTTAAAATTCTTTCACAGGGGATGTCTGAAGAAGAGTTAAAAAAAAATAAGAAAACTTTCGAGGAAAAAGCTAAAACTCGAATTAAGACTGGGCTAATCTTAAATGAATTTGGAGAAAAAAATCAAATAAAAGTTAGTGAAGTTGAAATTCAGAATGAGGTACAAAAACAACTTAGGATGATGCCAGGACAAGAAAAAATGGTAATGGATTTTTATCAAAAAAACCCATCTGCTGTTGCTAGCTTAAGAGGAACAGTTTATGAGGAAAAAATTTTAAACTTAATTAAAGAAAAAGGAAAAGCAAATAATAAGGAAATATCAAAATCCGAAGCTGAAAAAATTTTGAAAGAAGCAAATGAGCATAGTCATGATCAAGACCATAAAAAAAAAGATAGTAAGAAAAGGTCTGAGGCAAAAACCGTGAAAGAAAAAAAAACTTCAACAAAAACAGTAAAATCAAAGTCAGCTGCTAAAAAATTAAAAAAAGTTAGCAAAAAGTAATCTCAAGTTGTATAAGTGAGATCGAATCAATTATGACAACAAAATTATTTGAACACATGAGCAACCTAGTTCCTATGGTTGTTGAACAATCAAGCAAGGGTGAGAGAGCATACGATATCTATTCAAGACTTTTAAAAGAAAGAATAATTTTTTTAACAGGTCAAATTAACGATAATGTAGCATCCCTAGTTACTGCTCAACTATTATTTTTAGAAGCAGAGGATCCTAAAAAAGAAATTTATTTATATATCAATAGCCCTGGAGGGTTAGTAACAGCTGGACTTGGTATTTATGACACTATGCAATATGTAAAACCTGATATCTCAACTCTATGTATAGGGCAGGCTGCATCGATGGGATCATTTTTATTAGCAGCTGGAACTAAAGGCAGAAGATTTTCATTACCGAATTCAAGAATAATGGTTCATCAACCCTCAGCTGGTTTTCAAGGTCAAGCTACTGATATTGAGATACATGCGAATGAAGTTTTATCATTGAAAAAAAGATTAAACGAAATTTACTCAAAACATACAGGTAAAAGTGTTGATGAGGTTAAGTTTGCTCTTGAAAGGGATAATTTCATGACAGCAGATGTAGCAAGGTCATTCGGTCTAATTGACGAAGTTGTAGAAAAAAGATCTTAATATACAATATATAGAATTAGATCAATCCAAACTTGATTATTGGGAGTCATCTATAATAAAGTAATAAATTGATTCGTTTAAAAAATTATGACAACAAATAATAAAAATATTCTTTATTGTTCTTTCTGTGGAAAGAGTCAGCATGAGGTTAGAAAATTAATTGCTGGACCAACTGTTTTCATTTGCGATGAGTGTGTTGAATTATGTATGGACATTATTAAAGAAGAGAGTAAAGATACTTTTGTTAAACACCAAGATGGTCTTCCTTCGCCTAAAGAGATTTGTACAGTGTTGGATGACTATGTGATCGGACAAGCTCACGCTAAAAAAGTTCTATCTGTTGCAGTTCACAATCATTATAAAAGATTAAATTATGAGAGTAAGACAAGTAAAAATGTTGAGCTTTCTAAATCAAATATTCTTTTAGTTGGCCCTACAGGTTGTGGTAAAACTTTATTAGCACAAACTCTTGCAAGAATTTTAGATGTTCCATTCACTATGGCAGATGCAACCACATTAACTGAAGCTGGTTATGTTGGTGAAGATGTTGAAAATATTATTTTAAAGTTATTACAAGCATCCGATTACAATGTAGAAAAAGCTCAAAGAGGAATAGTTTACATTGATGAAGTTGATAAAATAAGTAGAAAATCTGAAAATCCATCAATCACAAGAGATGTTTCAGGTGAAGGTGTACAACAAGCTTTACTGAAAATTATGGAGGGTACTGTTGCTAGTGTGCCTCCACAAGGTGGAAGAAAACATCCGCAACAAGAATTCTTACAAGTCGACACAACAAATATTTTATTTATTTGTGGTGGTGCTTTTGCTGGATTAGATAAAATAATTTCTCAAAGGGACAAAGGAACTTCAATTGGATTTGGTGCTGATGTAAAAAATTCTCAAGATAAGAAAACTGGTGAGTGGATGAAAGGACTTGAGCCAGAGGATTTATTAAAATTTGGATTAATTCCAGAATTTATAGGCAGACTACCAATGATTGCTACTCTTGAAGATTTAGACGAAAAGTCTTTAATAAAAATATTACAAGAACCAAAAAATTCTTTAACAAAACAATACCAAGAATTATTTAAATTAGATGGAGCTAAATTAGTATTTAAAGAAAATGCTCTTAAAGAAATTGCTCAAAAAGCAATTAAGAAAAAAACAGGTGCAAGAGGATTAAGGTCAATCTTAGAAAATATTTTGTTAAAAACAATGTATGACTTACCAAGTCAAGAAAATATTGATGAAGTAATTGTTGATGCAGGTGCTGCAAAAGGTCAGTCTCAACCTATTTTGGTTCATTCAAAAGGTGACAATAAATCTAAGTCAAATAAGACCACAGCGGCTTAATATCCTTAATAACTAATAAAAACCTATTGCAAAATAAAATTTAATATCCATATTACATTAATGGATGTTAAAATCTCTTTACCGTTATTACCTCTAAGAGACATTGTAGTCTTCCCGAGTATGGTTATTCCACTGTTTGTTGGAAGAGATAAATCAATTTCTTCATTAAATGAAGTAATGAAAAAGGATAAAAAGATTATCCTCGTTACTCAAAAAAATTCTGAAATTGACGATCCAGGTAAAACTGATATTTTTATGTATGGATGTGAAGGTAACATTTTACAATTACTTAAATTACCAGACGGTACTGTTAAGGTTCTGGTTGAAGGAATAAAAAGAGTAAAAATTTTAGATTTTAAAGATAACGAAAAATTTATTACTTGTGATTATACATATTTTAATGATGTTTTATCTAAAGATGAAGATTTATTTCCACTAGCATCCACAGCTTTAAGAAGACTAGAGAAACTAACTTCTATTAATAAAAAAATTTCTAATGAAACAATAAATACTGTTAAGCAATTAAAAGACCCATCTCAAATTGCAGACAATATAGCATCCCATATATCAGCTTCAATTTCTGAAAAACAACAAATTTTTGAAACTAACGATGTCAAGAAAAGGTTGAATGCCATAATCAAAATAATGGAAAATGAAACTAGTATAATTGGAGTTGAGAAAAGAATTAGAGGAAGAGTAAAAACTCAAATGGAAAAAACTCAACGTGAGTATTATTTAAACGAGCAATTAAAAGCTATTCAAAAAGAACTTGGTGAAATTGAAGACGGTAAAGATGAAACGTCGAGTATAAATAAAGCCATCACTAAAGCTAAAATGCCTAAAGAAGTAGAAAAAAAATGTCTTCAGGAGTTAAAAAAATTAAAAAATATGAGCCCGATGTCAGCCGAGGCTACTGTTGTAAGAAATTATTTGGATTGGATGACAGAACTTCCTTGGCATAAAAAGAGCGAAGTTGACATTGATTTGTCTAAAGCACAAAACACTCTAGACAAGGACCATTTTGGTTTAGAAAAAATTAAAGAGAGAATAGTAGAGTTCCTTGCAGTTCAAAAAAGAATGGAAAAGATTAAAGGACCAATTTTATGTTTAGTTGGACCACCAGGTGTAGGTAAGACCTCATTAGGAAAATCGATTGCTAAAGCTACAAATAGAGAATTTGTGAGAATGTCTGTTGGAGGCATGAGAGATGAGGCTGAAATCAGAGGTCACAGAAGAACTTACATAGGTTCTCTTCCCGGAAAAATTATTCAGATGATGAAAAAAGCTGGAACTAAAAACCCTTTAATTTTATTAGACGAAATTGATAAAATAGGTAATGATTATAGAGGAGATCCTTCCTCTGCTTTATTGGAGGCTTTAGATCCCGAACAAAACACAACTTTTAACGACCATTATTTAGAAGTAGATTATGATCTATCAGATGTGATGTTTGTCACAACAGCAAATACTTTAAATATACTTCCACCATTACTTGATAGAATGGAGGTCATCAGGCTAGCTGGTTATACAGAGGATGAAAAAATAAGTATTGCTAATAAGTATTTATTACCTAAACAAATCAAAGACAATGGTGTTAAAGAAAAAGAGATGAAGTTGAGTGATGACATTATAAAAGAGGTGATAAGAGGTTATACTAAAGAGTCTGGGGTTAGAAATTTAGAAAGAGAGATTTCAAAAATAGCACGAAAAGTAGTCAAGAAAATAGTTGCTGGAGAGGAAAAAGAAGTTAATGTTAATAACGAAAATTTATCTGATTTTCTCGGTGTTGCAAAATTTAATTTTGGAGAATTAGAAGCTCATAATAAAGTCGGTATTGTTGTTGGACTTGCTTGGACTGAATATGGTGGAGAGATTCTTAAAATTGAAACCGTCACAATGCCCGGCAAAGGAAGAATGCAAATTACAGGGAAGCTCGGTGATGTAATGCAAGAGTCAGTTAAGGCTGCAAAGTCATTTGTCAGATCCAAATGTCTAGAATATGGAATTATTCCACCTGTATTTGAAAAAAAAGATTTCCATATTCACGTTCCTGAAGGTGCTACACCCAAAGATGGTCCATCAGCTGGAGTAGGAATGGTTACATCTATTGTATCCTCTATTACAAATATACCAGTAAGAAAAGACTTAGCAATGACAGGAGAAGTTACTTTGACAGGCCAAGTTTTACAAATTGGTGGATTAAAAGAAAAGTTGTTAGCAGCACACAGAGCGGGAATTAAAGAAGTTTTAATACCAAAAGAAAATGAAAAAGACCTTGTGGACATGCCAAAAAAAATAATGGATGATATAAAAATTACCCCTGTTGAACATGCTGATCAAGTAATTAAGATAGCATTAACAAAAGAATTAAAACCTACTGAATGGGTTGAGGTTGATATATCAAAAAAAGACGACAAATCCCAAGCTAGTATTCAGTAACAAACAAACTCTATATATAATGGAACTATTAATAATTTTTTTGGGAATTGTTTTTTTAGCCGTTTATTTACTAAGACCTATTTCTAAACGAGAGAAAGATAGTTTTGAAAATAAATCAAATTGGAGAGGTGGATTTTAATATTTTCCTCTATTTTAGAGTAATTAATAGAACTTGACGTTATTGTCCTAAAAGATATAAATCACGTTACTTTTTGGTTATGGGCGGTTAGCTCAGTTGGTAGAGCATCTCGTTTACACCGAGGGGGTCATAGGTTCGAGTCCTATACTGCCCACCAAGAATCAAAAGTGGGGGTGTAGCTCAGTTGGTTAGAGCGATCGCCTGTCACGCGATAGGTCGAGGGTTCGAGTCCCTTCACTCCCGCCACTTTTTTTTGTTAAATTTAACCCTAATTACCTAATACACTGAAATTATTACCTTTTTCAGAGTACTCTACATAAGTCATTGAAATCATTAATTTTTTTATTCAATAAAATGTGACGTATGAGCGCTTCAAGAACAAAAAAAAAATGCTATATAGATTTCAATGTTATCTGATTTTTTACAAAATTACTTACCTATAATAATTTTTTTAGTTCTAGCGTTAGGACTAAGTTGTGCTTTTGTGGTAATTAATTTTATCCTTTCACCTAAAAGACCTGATCCTGAAAAGCTGTCTGCATATGAATGTGGATTTGAACCATTTGAAGATTCAAGGATGGAGTTTGATGTAAGATTTTATTTGGTAGCAATATTATTTATTATTTTTGATTTAGAAATTGCTTTCCTTTTTCCGTGGGCAATTTCACTTGGAAATATTGGTTTATTAGGTTTTTCATCAATGATGATTTTTCTTTTCATACTTACAATTGGTTTTATTTATGAGTGGAAAAAAGGTGCTTTAGACTGGGAATAAAATTTAATTACAATGCAAAACAAAATAGATCAGGTTCCTGAGGAATTTAAACAACTTGCAGACGATTTTAGCAAGAATGGATTTATTACAACTTCACTAGACAATTTAATAAATTGGTCAAGAGCAGGATCGCTTCATTGGATGACCTTTGGGTTAGCCTGTTGTGCTGTTGAAATGATGCAAACATCGATGCCAAGATATGATCTTGAAAGATTTGGTGCTGCACCAAGAGCTTCCCCAAGACAATCAGATGTAATGATTGTTGCAGGCACTTTGACTAATAAGATGGCACCTGCTTTAAGAAAAGTTTACGACCAAATGCCAGAACCAAGATACGTTATCTCAATGGGAAGTTGTGCTAATGGTGGTGGGTATTATCATTACTCATATTCTGTAGTGAGAGGTTGTGACAGAATAGTTCCAGTTGACGTTTACGTGCCTGGATGTCCTCCATCAGCAGAGGCATTGCTTTATGGAATATTGCAACTTCAAAAAAAAATTAGAAACAGGGGCTCTATAACGAGATAGTTATGAAAAATTTAATTGATCTAGAAAAAAAAATTAACTCAGAATTAACAACTAAAATTAAAAGAACTGAGATTAAACATAATCAGATTTATCTTGAAACAGAAAAAGATGATCTTATTGATGTTGTTTTGTTTTTAAAAACAAATAATGACACTAAATTCCGACAACTTATCGATATAACAGTTACGGATTATCCAGAAAAAAATAAAAGATTTGATGTAGTATATTTATTTTTAAGCCATGAATTTAATCAAAGATTAATTTTAAAATATACAATTGCAGAAAATGAAATCATACCATCCATAACTAGTATTTTTCCAGGAGCCAATTGGATGGAAAGAGAAGTCTTTGATATGTATGGTGTTTCTTTTAAAGATCATCCAGATTTAAGAAGAATACTAACTGATTATGGCTTTGAAGGACATCCACTTAGAAAAGATTTTCCTTTAACAGGACATACAGAGGTTAGATACAGTGAAGATCAAAAAAAAGTAATAAGCGAGCCAGTTAAACTTGAGCAGAACTATAGAAATTTTGATTACGAAAGCCCATGGCAAGGGACTAGATATATTAAAGAAGAATTAGACAACAATGACAAAAAAAATTAAAAACCTTAATTTAAATTTTGGTCCTCAACACCCAGCTGCTCATGGAGTATTAAGATTAATTTTAGAATTAGATGGTGAAGTAGTTGAGAAAGCTGATCCTCATATTGGATTATTACACAGAGGCACAGAAAAACTAATTGAAAACAAAACTTATATGCAAGCAGTTCCTTACTTTGATCGTTTAGATTATGTTGCTCCAATGAACCAAGAGCATGCCTTTGCGTTAGCGACTGAAAAAATACTTGAAATAGATGTTCCAATTAGAGCTCAATACATAAGAGTTATATTTTGTGAGATAGGAAGAATTTTAAGTCACATATTAAATGTTACTACCCAAGCTATGGATGTTGGCGCTCTAACTCCTACTCTGTGGGGATTTGAGGAAAGAGAAAAATTAATGGGTTTTTATGAGAGAGTTTCTGGCTCACGACTTCATGCAAATTATTTTAGAGCAGGTGGAGTTCATCAAGATTTACCCCAAGGCCTGGAAGAGGATATATCTGCATTTTGTGAGACATTTCCAAAAATAATTAATGATTTAGAAAGTTTATTAACCGAGAATAGAATTTTTAAACAACGTAATGTAGATATAGGAGTTGTTACTAAACAGGATGCTCTAGATTATTCTTTTTCAGGCGTAATGATTAGAGGATCAGGCGTTCCATGGGATTTAAGAAAATCTCAACCTTATGATTGTTATGAACAATTAGATTTTAAAATTCCAGTTGGAAAAAACGGAGATTGCTATGACAGATACTTATGCAGAATAGAAGAAATGAAAGAATGTGTATCTATTATTAAGCAGTGTCTTTCTAAAATGGAAAAAGGTCCAATAAAATCTTCAGACGGTAAGATAAGCCCACCCTCAAAAAAAGAGATTAAACAATCAATGGAGGCACTTATTCATCATTTTAAACTTTTTACAGAAGGTTATAGAGTTCCTAAAGATGAAATCTATACAGCAGTAGAAGCACCAAAAGGAGAATTTGGTGTTTATCTGATTTCAGATGGATCAAATAAACCATACAAATGTAAAATAAGAGCACCTGGATTTTCACATCTTCAGTCTATGGATTATTTAATTAAAGGACATATGTTAGCTGATGTACCAGCAGTATTGGGTTCATTAGATATAGTTTTTGGCGAGGTAGACAGATGAGTTTGAGAAGACCTGCAAAAAACCAACCTGAAACATTTGAATTCAGTTCTTCTTCGATGGAAGAAGCAAACAAAATAGTTTTAAAATACCCTGAAGGCAAACAGCAAAGTGCAGTGATGGCTCTACTATATATTGCTCAAAAACAGAATGATAATTGGATACCATTGGCTGCTATGAAATATATCGCAAAATTTTTACATATGCCTTACATAAAAGTTTATGAGGTAGCAACTTTTTATACCATGTATAATTTATCACCCGTAGGAAAGTACTTTGTTCAGGTTTGTACTACTACTCCTTGTATGATCAGAGGAGCAAATAAATTGGTTGAAGCTTGTAAGGAAAAAATTTCAGATAAAGAAAACGAATTATCAAATGATAAAAGTTGTTCTTGGATGGAAGTAGAATGTTTAGGAGCATGTGTTAATGCTCCCATGATGCAAATTAATGATAATTATTATGAGGATTTAGATAAAGAAAAAACATTAGAAATATTTGATAAAATTTTAAAAGGTGAAGACCCAAAACCAGGATCATATCGAGGACGATTAAATACTGAACCTGAAAATAATAGAAAAACACTGATGGATATAAAAAATGCTTAAGGATCAAGACAGAATTTTTAAAAATTTGTATAATGATATGGGTGTGGACGTTAAATCTGCTCAGACAAGAGGTGATTGGGTAAATACTTCGGAATTGATAGCAAAAGGAAGAGATTGGATCATTAATGAAGTAAAAGATTCACAACTTAGAGGAAGAGGGGGCGCTGGATTTCCTACAGGTTTAAAATGGTCTTTTGCTCCTAAAGAAGTTGGATCTAGACCTCATTATTTAGTTATTAATGCAGATGAGTCGGAACCAGGCACTTGTAAAGATAGGGATATTCTAAGATTTGAGCCTCACAAATTAATCGAAGGATGTCTAATAGCTTCTTATGCAGTTCAAGCTCATTCATGTTATATTTATATTAGAGGTGAATATTTTATTGAGGGTCAAAAATTACAATCAGCCATTGATGAAGCTTATGCAAAAAATTTAATTGGTAAAAATGCCTCTGGAACTGGATGGGATTTAGATATCTACATTCACTATGGAGCAGGCGCTTATATCTGTGGAGAAGAAACAGCTTTACTTGAAAGTATAGAAGGTAAAAAAGGTCAACCAAGATTAAAACCACCTTTTCCAGCATTAATTGGACTTTATGGATGTCCAACAATTATTAATAATGTTGAAACGATAGCTGTTGTTCCAACAATTCTGAGAAGAGGTGGAAAATGGTTTTCATCATTAGGTAGAGAAAAAAATACAGGAACAAAAATTTTTTGCATTTCAGGCAATGTGAATAATCCATGTAATGTTGAGGAAGAAATGAGTATTCCTTTAAAAGAATTAATCGAGGTTCATGCTGGAGGAGTTGTTGGTGGGTGGGAAAATTTACAAGCTGTAATTCCGGGTGGCTCATCAATGCCACTAATACCAAAAGAAAAATGTGAGACATTAACTATGGACTTTGATTCATTAATGGCAGAAAAAAGTGGATTAGGAACTGCTGGGATTGTTGTTATTAACAAGAACCAGGACATTATTAAATGTATGGCAAGGATAGCAAGATTTTATAAACACGAAAGTTGTGGCCAATGTACACCATGTAGAGAGGGCTCTGGATGGATGTGGAGAATGCTAGAGCGAATGGCAAAAGGGGAGGCTACTAAAGATGAAGTGGATATGCTCGGTGAAGTAACAAATCAAATTGCTGGTCATACTATTTGTGCATTTGGTGAAGGATCATCATGGCCTGTACAAGGATTGCTAAGACATTTTAAAAAAGAAATTGAGGAAAGAAACAATTTAGACCCTATTGTTCAGAAAAAAAATAATATTCCTTATTTGGTTGACCAACATTTATTAGATAAAAAAAATGCCTAAATTAAAAGTAAATGACATTGAAGTTGAGGTAGAAGAAGGTTTAACAGTTCTACAAGCGTGTGAAAAAGCTGGAGCAGAAATTCCTAGATTTTGTTATCACGAAAAATTATCAATAGCAGGTAACTGTCGAATGTGTTTAGTTGAAATGGAAAAATCTCCTAAACCAATTGCTTCTTGTGCAATGCCTGCTGCTGAGGGAATGAATATTAAAACTAACACTCCTTTTGTTGAAAAGGCTAGAAAAGGAGTTATGGAATTTTTATTAGCTAATCATCCTTTAGATTGCCCAGTATGTGACCAAGGTGGAGAGTGTGACCTTCAAGACCAGTCTATGTTTTATGGAGTAGATAAATCACGATTTAAAGAGAACAAAAGAGCTGTACCAGAAAAACATATGGGACCATTAATTAAGACACAAATGACAAGATGCATACATTGCACTCGATGCGTAAGATTTGCGACTGAAGTTGCTGGAGTTTCTGAGTTAGGAGCAATTGGTAGAGGAGAGGATATGCAAATTGCAACTTATTTGGAGCAGTCAATGCAATCAGAATTGTCAGCAAATGTAATAGATCTTTGTCCAGTGGGTGCTCTAACATCAAAACCTTATGTTTTTGAGGCAAGACCTTGGGAACTTAAAAAAACAGAGACTGTCGATGTGATGGACGCTGTTGGATCAAATGTAAGAGTAGATACATATGATTGGGAAGTTAAAAGAGTTTTGCCAATAATTAATGAGGATATAAATGAAGAGTGGATTTCAGATAAAACAAGATACGCTTGCGATGGTTTATTAAATCAAAGGCTAGATACACCTTTTATTAAATATAATGGTAAATTTGAGAAAGCATCATGGAGTGAGGTCTTTAAAATTATTAAGTCAAAATTTGAAAATTCATCAAATGATAAAGTTTGTGGTTTTGTTGGAGACTTAACCAATATGGAGACAGGTTATATTTTTAAGGAGTTTTTTGATAGAACTTTAAACAATAACAACTATGACTCAAGATCTGATAACAGATTTCTAGATGACTCTGAAAGAGAGAATTATATATTTAATTCTTCTATAAATGGAATTGAAGATTCTGATTTAATATTTTTGATTGGAGCAAACCCCAGATATGAAGCTACAATCTTAAATGCTAGAATTAGAAAAGCTTTTGTAAATAATAATACAAAAGTAATCTCATTGAATGATGTAGGTGATCTAACTTATCCTTATAAGAATTTAGATGGTCAAACCCAAACTATAAAAACTATTTTTGAAGGATCTGAAGATATATCTAAAGAAATTATTAGTGCAAGTAAGCCAATGATTATAATTGGCGAGTCTTTACTAAAATTTAATTCAGCAGAATACTTATTTAATTTAATCAAAAATTTTTTGAAAAAAAATAATAAATTCACAAAGGATTGGAACCCATTAAATATTTTATCTTGCGATGCTGCAACAGTTGGTAATTTTGATCTAGGAATATTAAATAGAGAAAAAAATTTATTAGAGGAATTAAAATGTAATAAATTTGAAATTGTTTTTTTAGTTGGACAAGATAATTTAGAGTTTAATAAAAAAGATGAATTTGTAATTTATCAAGGAAGTCATGGAGATAAAGGAGCAGAAATTGCAGATATAATTTTACCAGGATCAGCTTATACAGAGCAAGATGGTTATTTTACAAATCTAGAGGGAAAAATACAAAAAGCATATAAAGCATCTTACCCTCCAGGAGAAGCCAAAGAAGATTGGCAAATTTTAAATGAATTAGCTGAAGTCATGAATAATCGTAAATTATTTAATGACAAAGATGAACTAGAAAGTAGCATGTTTAATTACCTAAAACTTCAACAAGAAAATCGAACAACTAAAAATAAAGAAAAAACAAATTTAGAATTTCAAAATGAAAAATTAAATATTCAATTAAAAGATTATTATTTTTCAAATGTTATTGCTAGATCTTCAAAAACTATGGTTGAATGTAACAACTCTAAATTAAATATCAAATCAACAGGAACAGAGGGGTAGATGGAATATTTAAGTATATTTTTTGATCAAGTTTATAAAATTCTTTTTTTATTAGTTCCAGTTTTAGTATCTGTTGCAATGGTAGTTTGGCTTGATCGAAGGGTGTGGGCATTTGTTCAAAAGAGACAAGGACCAAATGTAGTTGGACCGTTCGGTCTTTTACAAACTATTGCCGACGCATTAAAGTATATTTTTAAAGAAATCATAATCCCATCAAGTTCGAATAAAGTAATTTTTATTCTTGCACCAATTGTAACAATGACACTAGCTTTAATTGCTTGGGCAGTAATTCCATTTAGCGCTACTCAAGTGCTAGCTGACATAAATGTTGGTATTCTTTATTTATTTGCTGTTTCATCTCTAGGTGTTTATGGAATTATAATGGGTGGATGGGCTTCAAATTCTAAATATCCTTTCTTAGGAGCAATCAGATCTGCAGCTCAAATGGTATCTTATGAAGTATCTATTGGAGTGATAATTATTAATGTTCTTTTGTGTGTAGGATCACTTAATTTAAATGATATTGTTATAGCTCAACAAAACTTGTGGTTTGTTATTCCGTTATTCCCAATGTTTGTTATTTTTTTTATTTCTGCATTAGCCGAAACGAATAGACCACCATTTGATCTTCCAGAGGCAGAAGCAGAACTGGTCGCTGGTTATCAAACAGAATATTCTGGAATGATGTACGCAATGTTCTGGCTCGGTGAATATGCAAATATTCTTTTAATGTGTGCAATGGGTGCGATTTTATTTTTGGGTGGATGGCTATCTCCGTTGGAAATTTATCCTTTTACCCTAGTGCCGGGGCCTGTGTGGTTAGTGTTAAAGATATTACTATTATTTTTGTTGTTTGCTTTAGTTAAAGCTATTGTTCCAAGATACAGATATGACCAACTAATGAAATTAGGCTGGAAAGTATTTCTCCCATTATCTTTAATATGGGTTGTCTTGACATCTGGTTATCTATTTTATTTTAATCTTCTACCAATAAATTAATTATGAAAATATCAAGATTTTTTAAAACTATATTTATGGCAGACTTTGTAAACGGTTTGTACATGGCTATTAAAGAAGTGTTTAAGTCAAAAAAAACTATAAATTATCCATTTGAAAAAGGTAAGATAAGTCCACGTTTTAGAGGTGAGCATGCATTAAGAAGATATCCAAATGGTGAGGAGAGATGTATTGCTTGTAAATTATGTGAAGCCGTGTGTCCAGCTCAGGCAATAACAATTGAGTCAACTCAAAGAGAAGATGGCAGTAGAAAAACGACTCGTTATGACATTGATATGATGAAATGTATTTACTGTGGATTATGTGAAGAGTCTTGTCCTGTAGATGCAATTGTTCAAGGTCCAAATTTTGAGTTTTCAACTGAAACAAGAGAAGAGCTTTATTATACAAAAGAAAAACTTTTAGATAATGGTGACAGATGGGAGAATATTTTAGAGGCTAATATTAAAGCCGATAGTTCTCACAGATAAAAATGATCGCACACTCTATTTTTTTTTATACATTCTCAATTATAGCAATCGTCTCTGCTATAATGGTTACAGCTTCCAAGAATACAGTTCACTCTGTTTTTTTTTTAATTTTAGATTTTATAAGTATTTCATGTCTTTTTATAATGATTGGAGCAGAATTTTTAGGAATGATAATGCTAATTGTTTATGTTGGTGCAGTAGCGGTTTTATTTTTGTTTGTTGTTATGATGTTAAATGTTGCTCAACAAAAAAATCAATGGTTCGCATCTGAGGCAAGCTCAAAACATATACCTGTTGGGTTAATAATAAGCACACTTATTTTTGTTGAGCTAATTATAGTTATAGGTGGTTGGAAATATAAACCAGATTTATTTGATATAAATAATTCTTTGGAATTAGCTAAAGTCAGCAATACTCATTCTTTAGGTCAAGTATTATACACCGATTATATCCATGTTTTTCAAATCAGTGGAATGATTTTATTGGTTGCTATGATTGGTGCGATAGTTCTAACTTTTAGAAAAAGAGTGGGTGTAAAAACACAAAGCTATATAAAGCAAATTTCAAGAGAGAGATCGGATGGTGTGAGAGTATTAAACGTTGAGTCCAATAAAGGAGTTAAGATTGATGACTGAAATAGGTTTGGGACATTACTTAACATTAGGAGCAATTATATTTTCAATTGGAATTATTGGTATATTTTTAAACAGAAAAAATATTATCGTTATATTAATGAGTATCGAGTTAATATTGTTAGCTGTAAATATTAACTTAGTAGCTTTTTCAATTTTTTTGGGTGATTTAACTGGTCAGATTTTTACCTTATTTATTTTAACTGTAGCTGCTGCTGAGGCAGCAATTGGGCTTGCAATTATAGTAGTTTATTATCGAAATTCAGGGACGATACGAGTTGAGCATATAGATGAGTTAAAAGGATAAAAATGGAACTTTCGATAATATTTCTTCCATTAATCGCATCAATAATATCTGGTTTTTTTGGAAAATACATTGGGGATAGAAATTCTGAAATAGTCACAAGTGCTTTGGTTTCAATTTCAGCCTTACTATCTATTTTTGTTTTATATCAAGTAATTGTAAATCAATATGAAGAAAACATAGTAATTGCAACCTGGATTAACTCAGGGTCATTGGATGTAAACTGGTCTATGTTAATTGATCCCTTGTCAGCTGTAATGTTGGTTGTTGTTACCTCTGTATCTTCTTTGGTTCATATTTATTCAATTGGATATATGTCACACGATCCTCATAAACCAAGATTTATGGCGTATTTATCTTTGTTTACATTTGCAATGTTAATGCTCGTAACCTCAGATAATTTTGTTCAATTATTTTTTGGTTGGGAGGGAGTAGGTTTATGTTCGTATTTCCTAATAGGTTTTTGGTTTAAAAAAGAAAGTGCTAATGCTGCAGCGATAAAAGCATTTGTTGTAAATAGAGTTGGAGATTTTGGATTTGCTTTAGGAATATTTTTAATATTTTATTTATTCGGTACAGTAAATTACTCTGAAGTTTTTCAACAAATACCAGCAGTTATTGATAAAAATTTATTGTTTTTAGGGTTTGAACTTAAAGCAATAGATTTGATTTGCTTACTTTTATTTATTGGAGCAATGGGTAAGTCAGCTCAAATTTTATTACATACTTGGTTGCCAGATGCAATGGAAGGTCCAACTCCGGTTTCTGCATTAATACATGCAGCTACTATGGTGACAGCAGGAGTTTTTTTAGTAGTAAGATGTTCTCCAATTTATGAATATTCACCCTTGATATTGAACTTAATAACTATTGTTGGTATGACTACAGCCTTCTTTGCAGCAACAGTAGCTTTAGTACAAACTGATATAAAAAAAATTATTGCATATTCCACTTGCAGCCAATTAGGATACATGTTTTTTGCTGCTGGGGTCGGCGCTTATAATGTTGCGATGTTTCATTTGTTTACTCATGCTTTTTTTAAAGCCTTACTATTCTTAGGTTCTGGCTCTGTTATTCATGCTTTTAAAGACGAGCAAGATATTAATAAAATGGGAGGAGTATGGAAAAAATTACCATACACTTATGCATTAATGATCATTGGAACACTAGCATTGACTGGTTTTCCTTTCTTATCAGGTTTTTACTCAAAAGATGCAATTATAGAATTTGCCTATCTTAAAGGTAATACCACAGGTTATTATGCAGCTGGTATAGGAATACTAACAGCACTTTTAACGTCAATATATTCTTGGAGATTAATATTTAAGACTTTCCATGGAGAATATAACAATAAAGAAATAAAAATAGAGGAAACTCACGAATCTCCAATGGTAATGCTTATTCCTTTATTTATTCTTTCGATTGGTGCAATTTTTGCAGGTGTTTTATTTAAAGGACTTTTTATTGGAAGTGGTGGTGAAAATTATTTTTGGGCAGAATCTATAAAGTTTTTAGAACCTTTAAGCGCTGATCATCCACCTACATGGTTTTTACTTTTAACACCTTGCTTAGTAACAATATCAATTCCAATTGCCTATTATTTATTTGTTAAAAATAAAGAAATTCCAAATGGAATAGTGTTAATGAATAAACCTTTATATAAGTTTTTAGTTAACAAATGGTACTTCGATGAATTGTATGAAGTTTTGTTCATTAAATCCTCAAAACGTTTAGGTTTATTTTTGTGGAAATTTTTTGATGGAACAATAATTGATGGTTTTGGTCCAGATGGAATTTCGTCTTTTATAAAAAAATGCTCGATTAAAGCAAATAAATTTCAAAGCGGGTTTATTTATCAGTATGCATTCGTAATGCTTGTAGGTTTTTCTGCTTTTTTAACTTTTTTAATTGTAAGATAATGAACTTTCCTATTTTATCATCTCTAATTTTGCTTCCAATAGTTGGAGCACTATTTTTATTTTTTACAAAAGATAAAGACGGAAATAATTTAACAGCAAAATATGTTGCTTTATTTACCACAATTGTAAATTTTTTTATTTCAATTTATTTGTGGATATCTTTTGATCAAACAACTTCTTCCTTTCAATTTGTTGAGGAAAGAATTTGGATAAAAGATTTTATTAATTACAAAGTTGGAGTAGATGGAATTTCAATTTTATTTATTTTATTAACAACTTTTATAACACCACTCTGTATTGTTTCTGTAAATAACACAGTCAAAAATAGATTAAGAGATTTCTTAATTGCAATATTAATCATGGAAAGTTTCATGATTGGAGTTTTCTGTGCTCTTGATTTAGTTGTTTTCTATTTATTCTTTGAAGCTGGATTAATTCCAATGTTTTTAATAATAGGTATTTGGGGAGGTCCAAAAAGAGTTTATTCAGCATTTAAATTTTTTTTATACACTTTGCTAGGTTCTGTTTTGATGTTGGTTGCTATAATATCTATTTACTGGATATCAGGTACTACAGATGTAATTGCACTTTACGAACTAGGTATTGATGCAAAATACCAAAATTTATTATGGCTTGCATTCTTTAGTTCTTTTGCTGTTAAAACACCTATGTGGCCAGTTCATACATGGCTACCAGATGCACATGTTGAGGCACCTACAGCAGGATCTGTTCTTTTAGCTGCGATATTACTTAAAATGGCAGGTTATGGTTTTATTAGATTTTCTCTTGGACTGTTTCCAGTGGCGTCAGAAGTCTTTACACCATTGGTTTATACTTTAAGTGTGATAGCAATTATTTTCACATCATTCATAGCTTTAATGCAAGAAGATATGAAAAAACTAATTGCGTATTCATCAGTTGCACACATGGGTTTCGTAACCCTTGGAATTTTTACACTGCAACAACAAGGTATAGAAGGAAGTATTATTCAAATGTTGAGCCACGGACTAGTTTCTGCAGCATTATTCTTATGTGTTGGTGTTGTATATGATCGGATGCACTCAAGACTAATTAAATCATATGGCGGTATAGTTACAATCATACCTAAGTACTCCATTTTATTTATGTTATTTACATTAGCTGCATTAGGATTACCTGGTACTTTTGGTTTTGTAGGTGAATTTTTAATATTAATGGGAGCTTTTAAAGATAATTTTTTGGTAGCAGTGATTGCAAGTTTTGGAGTAATTTTAGGAGCTGCTTATATGTTGTGGCTTTATAAAAGAGTAGTTTTTGGAAAATTAGTTAACGAAGACCTAAAACAAATGGTTGATTTAAATAGATCTGAGTATTTAATATTAATATGCTTAGCAGCCCCAACACTATTTTTTGGATTTTATCCTGAGCCGCTGTTTAACACTATAGAAGTTTCAGTATCAGATTTAATCAATATGCATAACTTAAATATAGCAAGCAAGTAGTATGAATAATCTTAATTTAGTTTTACCTGAAATATTTATTTCATTATCAGTAATGTTCTTATTGATACTAGGTGTTTTTAAAAAAGATAGTTCACAATTAACTTTTAATCTATCTTTAGTCACAATTTTGGTTGCAATAATTCTTACTGTTAATGAAACTTTTTCAGTTAACAGAATTACGATATTTAACGATAGCGTTGTTATTGACCGCATGGCTTCACTAATGAAAATTATTACTCTTATAGGTGGTTTTTTGGTTTTAGGAATTTCATCTAATTATTTAAAAACATTTAAAATTTTTAAAATTGAATATCCTATTTTGATATTGAGTTCTGTATTGGGAATGATGATTATGATTAGTTCTAATGATCTGATGGTTTTTTATATGGGATTAGAATTACAATCCTTAGCGCTTTATGTTTTGGCAACTTTTAATAGAGACCAATTAAAGTCATCTGAAGCTGGATTAAAATATTTTGTTCTAAGCGCACTGTCTTCTGGTTTACTATTATACGGTTGTTCATTAATTTATGGTTTTTCTGGATCAACAAATTTTGATGTTATTGCAAATCAACTTTCATCAAATGAATATGCTTTAACTTTTGGTATTATTTTTATATTAGTTGGTTTAGCATTTAAAATTTCTGCAGTTCCTTTTCATATGTGGGCACCAGATGTTTATGAGGGTTCCCCAACAACAGTCACACTCTTCTTTACAATGGTACCCAAAATTGCAGCTCTTACGGTCTTCATAAGATTTTTATATGTTCCATTTTTAAATTTAATTGATCAATGGCAGATGATTATTGTCTTTTTATCTATAGCCTCTATGATTTTTGGAGCAATTGCAGCAATAGGTCAAATTAATATTAAAAGACTTGTAGCCTATAGCTCGATTGGACACATTGGATATACTTTAGCGGGTTTGGCCACTGGATCTAATGACGGAATTCAAAGTTCAATAATATACATTTCTATTTATGTGGTAATGAATTTAGCTCTATTTTCGTGTTTATTGATGTTAAGAAGAAATGACCAATATTATGAAGACATAGATGATCTCTCTGGCCTTTCAAAAAACCACCCACTATTGTCATTATCTTTATTAATAATATTATTCTCTCTTGCTGGGATACCACCGTTGGCTGGTTTCTTTGCAAAATTTTATGTATTTAAAGCTGTAATTGAACAATCGATGTACTTTTTAGCAATTGTTGGATTGCTATCAACTGTAATTGCAGCATTTTATTATCTGAGAATTATTAAAATAATTTATTTCGATAAAGAAAAAGAAAAATATGACTCAGATCATGGATTATGGTTAAAATTTTCACTTACTTTTTCAACAATATTAATTCTTTTATACTTCATATTTCCAAGTCAATTAATTGAGGTAGTTTCAAGAATTATTATTATTTAATGAAATTCAAAAAATTTAAATTTAAAAAAGTGAGAAGCACTAACAATACCGCTATCAGAATTATTAAAAAAACACAATATAAATATGGAATGGTAATTTCAGAGTCTCAAACAAATGGTAAAGGTCAATATGGTAGAAAGTGGATCTCACCTAAAGGAAATTTATTTGTAACTTTTTTTTATGAAGTAAATAAAATTAAATTATCAATTGCAACGATTACAAAATTAAATTGTTTATTGATAAAAAAATTAATATCAAAATATACATATAAAAAAATTTTATATAAAAAACCAAATGATCTTTTTATCGATAAGAAAAAAATATGTGGAATCTTGCAAGAAATAATTTTTATGAAGAATAAAAAGTACCTGATTACAGGAATAGGTATTAATATAAATAAAAGCCCTTATATTAAAAAATGTCCAACAACTAATTTAAATGAATTAACAAATAAACATATTAAAATTAATAAAATAGAAAAATCATTAAAGCAAATTTTTGAAAACAATTTATTAAAAATGTATAATCTTAAGGTTAATAATTGATGTATATTTTAGGTGATATAGGAAATACAGAAACTAAAATTTGGTTAGTTTCAAATAGAAATAAAATTATAAAAAAAATAAATTTTTCATCAAAAGAAATAACAAATTATAAATTATCAATAATACTTAAAAAAAATAATTTTAAACTTAAAGATATAAAAAAAATTCTTTTCTGTAGCGTTGTTCCAAAAACTTTTAATTTAATAAAAAAATTTTTATCTAAGAAAACTAATAGAAATTGTTACGAGGTTAAAAATTTAAATTTAAAATCTTTAATTAAAGTTAAAGTTGACTACAAACAGGTGGGTTCCGATAGAATAACTAATGCAATTAGCTTAATGAATGGTAAAAATAACTATATTATTTTAGATTTTGGTACGGCTACAACTTTTGATGTCATAGTTAAAAAAATATACTTTGGGGGAATTATTGCACCTGGTGTAAAATTGTCCCTTAATTCTCTTTCAGATAGGGCAACACTGATACCAAAGATTGACTTAAAAAAAATAAATAAAGTTATTGGAAAGAATACAATCTCAGCTGTCAGATCAGGCTTTTTTTGGGGATACGCGGGTTTAATTGACAATATTATTAATTTAATTAAGAAAGAAACTAGAAAATCTTTTAAAGTAATTATAACGGGAGGATTTTCAGGTTTATTTAAAAACTCAATTAAAACGAAAGTTAGTCAAAATCAAAATATTACAATTAAAGGTCTAATTAAAATTTCAAGATTAATTAAATAATATGAAAAATGAACTTTTATTCTGTCCATTAGGTGGATCTGGTGAAATTGGAATGAATATGAATTTGTTTGGTTACGGTCAACCAAGCAATCACAAATGGATAATGGTTGATATAGGAGTTACTTTTGCAGATGATACCATTCCAGGTGTTGATTTAATTTATCCTGATCCGGGATTTATAGTTGAGAGAAAAGATAATTTGCTTGGTATCGTACTCACTCATGCTCATGAAGACCATATTGGAGCAATTGCTCACTTATGGCCTAAATTAAAATGTAAAATTTTTGCAACTCCATTTACAGCAGTTTTGATCAGAGAAAAATTTAAGGAAAAGCAAATCGATATATCAAATGATTTGCAGATTGTTGAGCTTAATGGATCTGTAAACTTAGAACCATTTGAAATTGAATATATAACCTTAACTCACTCAATTTTAGAACCAAATGGTCTTAGAATTAAAACACCAGCTGGTGTTATTTTACATACTGGTGACTGGAAGGTAGATCCTAATCCACTAATTGGTGACAACATAAACGAAAAAAGATTAAAACAAATTGGAAATGAAGGTGTTCTTGCAATGATATGTGACTCAACTAATGTTTTTAGCGCTGGTAGATCCGGGTCTGAGTTAGATGTTAGAAAAAATATGTTAAACGTAATGTCACGCTTAAAAAAAAGAATTATTATCACATCCTTTGCTTCAAATGTAGCAAGAATGGAAACAGCTTTTTATTGTGCAGAACAAACTGGAAGACAAATTTCTCTTGTAGGTAGATCAATGCACCGTATTTATAAAGCAGCTCGTCAATGCGGATATCTAAAAAATACTATTGAACCTATTGACCCTCGTGAAGCTAAAAATTTTTCAAGAGAAAAAATAGTTTATTTATGTACTGGAAGTCAAGGTGAACCCATGGGGGCGATGATGAGAATTTCCAGTTATGTTCATCCAGATGTTTATATTGAAAATGGAGATGCTGTAATATTTTCATCTAAAATTATTCCTGGAAATGAAAAGAAACTTTATAAGCTTCATAATCAACTAGTTAAAGATGGTATAGAAGTAATATCAGAGGAGACTGAATTCGTTCATGTTTCAGGACATCCCAATAGAGAAGATCTTAAAGATATGTATCAGTGGGTAAAACCTAAATGTGTTATACCAGTGCATGGTGAGCATAGACATATGATTGAGCACATTAATTTTGCAAAAGAAATGCAAGTCCCACACCCTGTTCAAGTGGAAAATGGTGATATTGTTAAACTTTTTCCAGGCGATAAGCCCGAAGTTTACGATAAGGCGCCAAGTGGCAGGTTATATCTTGATGGAAATGTAAGTGTTGATCCTGAATCACAGTCAATTAAAGATAGAAAAAATCTTAGTGCTAACGGCTATCTAGAGGTTACGCTGATGATTACGCCAAAGGGTAATATACATAGCAATCCTGTTTTGTCTTTTAGAGGTTTACCTATTGATGATAGGGATGAATTTGTTTATGGTTTAGAAGACGAGATTGAAAAAACTTCAAGGTCTTTCAAAGTTGGAAGTAGACAACAAGAGCACAATCTTATTGATGCGCTAAAAATTACTTGTAGAAAATTTTCAAAAGAAAAAACTGGAAAAAAACCATTCACGAATATTAACTTAGTTCGGATTTAATGAGTGCAACGGGATTAGCTATAATCTATGTAATAATCTGGTGGATAATTTTTTTTGCAATCTTACCGATAGATGTAAATAGAACAAAAACTGTTAAAATTGATGGAGAAGATCCTGGATCTCCAGAAAATCCTAAAATGATTAAAAAATTCCTCTATTGTACAGGAATAACTACTATTATTTTTATAATAATTTACTTATTAATTAAATTTGAATATTTAAATTTAAGAAATATGATTACTTAAGATGTTATTATCTAAATTATTTATCCCTATTTTAAAAAACAATCCTTCAGAAGCCAAAATTAAGTCTCATCAATTAATGTTGAGAGTAGGAATGATTAAACAAGCTTCAGCAGGAATTTATTCATGGTTACCTTTAGGGTTCAAAGTAATGAAAAAAATTGAGGAGATAGTGAGACAAGAACAAAACAAAATTGGTGCACAAGAAATCTTAATGCCCACAATTCAATCAAGTGAGATTTGGAAAGAAAGTGGAAGGTATGAAGATTATGGTGAAGAAATGCTTAGAATAAAGGATCGTCAGAATCGTGAGATGCTTTATGGACCAACCAATGAGGAACAAGTAACAGAAATTTTTAGATCTTCTTTAAAATCTTATAAATCACTTCCACAACTTCTTTATCATATTCAGTGGAAATTTAGAGACGAAATCAGACCAAGATTTGGAATAATGAGAGGTAGAGAATTTTATATGAAAGATGCTTACTCTTTTGATATTTCTGATGATGAAGCATTCTATTCTTATAATAAATTTTTTTTATCCTACCTAAGAACTTTTAAAAGACTGTCTTTGACTGCCATTCCAATGGCCGCGGACACCGGTCCAATCGGAGGAAATTTATCTCATGAATTTATTATTTTAGCTGACACGGGTGAAAGTAAAATTTTTACTGACAAAAGAGTTTTTGACTTAAATAGTAATGAGACAGAATTAGAAAAAAATTCCTTACAACAAATGAGAAAAAAATATGAGCAGTATTATTCAGTTACTGATGAAAAATTCAATAAGGAGGAATTTGAAAAAGTTGTATCTGAAGAAAATAGATTGATCACAAAAGGTATTGAAGTAGGACACATTTTTTATTTTGGTGATAAATATTCAAAAGCAATGGGCGCTTCGGTTGATTTACCTGGTGGTAAGAAAGACTTTGTTAAAATGGGCTCATATGGAATTGGTGTATCAAGGTTAGTAGGTGCCATTATAGAGGCTAAATATGATGACAAAAATGAAATCATGAAATGGCCATTGTCTGTTGCTCCTTATGACATTGCTTTGATACCAATGATAAATAAAAATGACACATCTGCTTTAGATAAAGCAATCAATATTAATAAAGAATTAATTAAAAATAATATTGATGCTATAATTGATGATACTGAAGAAAATTTTTCATCAAAAATAAAAAAAATGAATTTAATTGGTACTCCTTATCAAATCATTATTGGTAAAAAAACAGACGGCGATTTATTAGAATTTAAAGAAACTGGAAAAGAAACCCAAAATATATCTTTAACCAAAATTGTAGAAATTATTAAAAAACAAAAAAATTCAAATTGATTTCCAATTTAGAAAAAGAAATTACACTAAGGTTTTTAAAAGCTCGTAAAAAAGATGGGTTTTTAAATGTCATATCTATTTTCTCATTCATCGGCATTAGTCTTGGAGTTGCTGTTCTTATAATTGTTATGTCAGTTATGAATGGATTTAGAACTGAGTTAATAAATAAAATTGTTGGATTTAACTCTCATTTAACTATTAAATCTTATGATCAAATAATTGATAAAAGCAAAATAGATAGTGGTACTTTAAAATCTATTTCTAAAAATGTACTATTTAGCAATTCTGGGGAGGCTATAATTTTAAAAAATCAAACCTCAAAAGGAATTGTATTAAGGGGCTATTTAAGTAACGATTTTTCTAAATTAGAGATTATTAAAAATAAAAATTTTAAAGGTAATAAACTTAATTTAGATAAGAATTATATCTCGATTGGAAATGAACTTAGTTTTTCTTTAAATCTGAAAATTGGAGATGAGATAACAATTTTATCGCCCAGTGGTGTGCAAACCATAATAGGAAGCATGCCAAAACAAAAAACTTTTACAGTTACATCAATATTTAATAGTGGTTTAGCAGAATTTGATAATAATATTGCACTGATTAATTTGTCCACACTCGAAGATTTTTTTGGTTTTGAAAAAGAGCAGAGAAACTTAGAAGTTTATTTAAAAGATCCTAAAAATATAGAAAAACAAAAACATGAATTTCAAAAGATCTATGATCAGGAATTTGTTTATAGCTGGGCAGATATGAACCGCTCTTTATTTTCAGCTTTAAAAGTTGAACGAAATGTTATGTTTATTATATTATCATTAATTATAATTGTTGCTGCGTTTAACATTATATCTGGCTTGACAATTTTAGTTAAAAATAAAACTAAAGATATTGCTATTTTAAAATCAATTGGAGTTTTGAATAAATCAATTGTCAAAATTTTCTTCTTAATTGGAGTAATTATAGGAACTTCGGCAACTATATTTGGAATTTTTTTAGGGGTAACATTTTCACTATATGTTGAAAATTTAAGGCAATTTTTAAGCTCAACCTTTAATATTAGCTTATTTCCTGAAGAAATTTATTTCTTAAGTAAAATGCCCTCAGAAATAAATCTAAACTCAATCTTAATTATATCAATATGTTCAATATTAATAACTATAGTAGTTTCAATATTTCCTGCTTTAAAAGCTGCTAAACTTGATCCAATAAAAGCCTTAAAATATGAATAAATTTTTAGAATTAAACAATATATCAAAAACTTTTGAGACTAGTAAAAAACTAAAAGTTATAAAAAATTTATCATATAATTTTAAAAAAGGTAAAATTTACTCACTGATGGGTCCATCAGGTTCTGGTAAGTCAACTTTATTAAATTTAATCTCTTTAATAGACAAACCATCAAATGGTTTAATTAAATTTAATAAGCACCAAATTAATTATGATGATAAAGAGCAAAATGATCAACTTAGAGCAAAAAAAATTGGAATTGTTTATCAGCAAAATAATTTACTACCTGACTTTACGTCACTAGAAAATATTTACTTGGCAAGTTTATCAATTGATAATGATAAAAATTTGGCAATTTCCAAAGCAAAAAAATTGTTACAGAAAATAGGTTTATCTAGCAGAGCTGATCATTACCCCTCTCAATTATCTGGTGGAGAAGCTCAAAGGATAGCTATTGCAAGAGCAATTATTAATGATCCAGAGATAATCTTGGCAGATGAGCCAACAGGTAGTTTGGATATGAAAACTGCAAAAATAATATTTAATTTACTAAAGGATCAAAAAAGATCAGACAGATTAATTATATTTGCAACTCATAATAGATTTTTTGGAAATAAGGCAGATTGCCTGTTGGAGATATTAAATGGTAAGATAAAGTCATCCAATGGCTGAGACTTTACCACAAAACTTTAATCATCTTAAAATTCATACTCAATACTCTATTTGTGAAGGTGCTATTAAAATTGATGATCTTCAAGAATTTTCAAAAAGTAATAAAATAAAATCGTTAGGTATTTCCGATACATCTAATCTTTGTGGAGCATTAGAATTTGCGGAAAAAATATCAAAATCAGGAACCCAACCTATCATTGGAACACAAATTAATTTCAAAATTTATGATACAATCGGATTATTGCCTTTGTATGCGCTTAATGAAATAGGTTATAAAAATATTATAGATCTATCTTCAGTATCCTATTTGAAAAATGATGAACTATCTGATCCGCATGTAACATTTGATTATTTATTAAACAAATCTCAAGGCATCGCATTATTTTCTGGAACTGTTTTTGGATTATTTGGTCAATTATTCGATAAAGGTAAATTTACTGAAATTCATGATTTATATAATAAAATCAAGTCAAAATTCGGAGATCGTTTTTATATAGAAATCCAAAGACATAAAGACTTAAACGAAAATAGTTTTGAAAAATTTAATTTAAAAAAATCCTCTGATCTTGAGATACCAATAATTGCCACTAACGAGGTGTATTATTTAGACAAAAATATGTATGAAGCACATGATGCATTGATTTGCATAGGTAATAAAACTTATGTTAATGAAAAGAATAGACTAAAGTTAACTGATCAACATTATTTTAAAAATAATTCAGAAATGTCTGAATTATTTGCTGATTTACCAGAAGCATTAGAGAATAATTACAATTTTCCTCTAAGATGTAATTATAGGCCTTTATTTTCTAACCCAATTTTACCAAATATAAGTCAAGATAAAGGAGGGGATGCTGACGATATTTTAAAAAAAGATTCTTTAGATGGACTGAAAAGCAAATTTGAAAAGGTGTTCAAAATTCAAACTAATGACATCGAAACTAATCAAAGCTATTTAGATTACAAAAAAAGATTAGACCATGAACTCTCAATAATTATTGAAATGAAGTACTCTAGCTATTTTCTAATTGTGTCAGACTATATTAAGTGGGCAAAAAATAATGATATACCAGTTGGCCCTGGCAGGGGTTCAGGAGCTGGTTCTTTAGTTGCATGGTGTCTATCTATTACAGATGTAGATCCAATTAAATTTAATTTAATTTTTGAAAGATTTTTAAATCCAGATCGAATATCTATGCCTGATTTTGATATCGATTTTTGTGAGGATAAAAGAGATCTTGTATTTGAATATTTAACTAAAAAGTACAAAGACAGTGTTGCTCATATTATTACTTTTGGAAAGTTAAAAGCTAGAATGGTTATACGTGATGTTGGTAGAGTTTTAGGATTGTCTTATGGGTTTGTAGATAGCATTTCTAAAATGATACCTTTTGATCCCTCAAGACCTCAAAATTTAACACAATGTATTGCTGGTGAACCAAGACTTCAAAAATTAATTAATGAGGATCCGAAAGTTAAAAAATTAACAGACTTATCACTTCAACTTGAAGGTCTAAATAGAAATGTTGCAACACATGCGGCAGGTGTCGTTATCGCTGACAGAAAATTAACTGAAGTAGTTCCTCTATATAAAGATAGTTCTGCAGATCTTTTACTACCTTCTACTCAATTTGATATGTATTCAGCTGAAAATGCTGGGTTAATAAAATTTGATTTTCTAGGATTAAAAACACTTACAGTGATTAACAACACTCAAAAACTTATTAAAAAGATTGATAAAAATTTTGATATTGAAAATATAAATTTTGAGGATCAAAAAGTTTTTGATTTATTATCAAGTGGCAAAACTGTTGGCTTATTTCAAATTGAAAGTGCTGGAATGAGAGAAGCTTTATTGCAAATGAAACCAAATCACATAGAAGATATTATCGCTCTTGTAGCTTTATATAGACCAGGACCAATGAGCAATATTCCGATCTATAATGATTGCAAACACGGTAAACAAAAACCAGATTATTTACATCCACTATTAGAAGATATTTTAAAACCAACTTATGGAGTAATTATTTATCAAGAACAAGTAATGCAAATAGCTCAAAAGTTATCAGGTTTTTCTGCTGGCCAAGCAGACTTACTAAGAAGAGCAATGGGTAAAAAGAAAAGAGCTGAACTTGAAAAACAGAAACAAGGTTTTATTGAAGGGGCAATTAAAAATGGAATACCAAAAGATGTTGCAGCTGGAATATTTTTAAAAATAGAACCTTTTGCAGAGTATGGATTTAACAAAAGTCATGCAGCTGCATATGCAATAATTTCTTATCAAACTGCCTTTTTAAAAACTTATTATCCAAAAGAGTTTATTGCCGCATCAATGACGATGGATATTTCTAATCAAAACAAACTTAGTGAGTTCTATGAAGAATTAAACAGATTAAATGTAGAAGTTGTAAGACCAGATATAAACGAATGTTATGCAGATTTTAGAACTATAGACGGAAAGTTTTATTATGCTTTAGGAGGTATAAAGGCAGTAGGATATGAGGCAATTTCAAATATTATTGAGGAAAGAATTACAAATGGAAAATTTTTGTCAATTAATGATTTTTTAAATAGAGTGAATCCAAAAGATATTAATAAACTTCAATTAGAAGGACTGGTAAAAGCAGGTGCCTTTGATAATATTAACCTAAATAGACAAGCATTGTTTGATTCAATACCTAATATTATAACCAAAAGTAAAAATATCTTTGAGAATAAGTCTGCAAATCAAATTGATTTATTTTCAGATGATGAGAATAATCAAGACGATATAATTAACAATATCGAAGACTGGAAATTCGAAGAAAGACTGGCTAAAGAATTTGAAGCAGTAGGTTTTTTTATTTCCGATCATCCTTTAAATCAATTTACAGAAATATTTGATGATTATAAAATAAATGAATACACTAAATTTATTTTAGACGATCAGATTAAAAGCTCTAATATAGCAGCTACTTTACTCAAAATACAAGAGAGAAAAACTGCGAAAGGAAATTCTTATGCAGTTTTAAAATTGACAGATTTATCAAGTGTGTTTGAACTTTTTATATTTTCAGATGTTTTAGAATTAAATAGAGGAATTTTAAAAGAGGGAAATTCTTTAATATTAGATTTAGTTAAAAATGTAACTGATGATGAAAACCGTTTTAAAAGAATTAATGTTCAAAAAATATCCTCATTAAAAGATCTATTTAATAGTCCAATAAATGAAGTTTGTTTTGAGGTCAGTTCTAAACATCAAGTCCAAGTAATATCAAAAATTCTAAAAAAAAATGGCAAAACAACAGTTAATATTAATTTAATTTCTGACGATAATGTTCTTCAATTTAAACTGAAAAATCCAAAAAATTTAGATAGAAAATCATTAAATTTGTTAAGAAAACAACAAATACAAGCTATTATTGTATAAATAAAACTTGTTAATTTCATAAAATATTTGTAAATACTCCGTAAATTAAATTAACACGCACACAGTTGTTGGTTTTATACCTCCGGTCCTTAATTGGAAATTACTGTGGTGGCTTAACCGGGAATAAAAATGAAAATACCTAACGTTACAATTCAACAATTATTAGAAGCAGGTGTCCATCTTGGTCACAAAACCTTAAGATGGAATCCGAAAATGAAGAAATATATTTTTGGAAAAAGAGATTCAATTCATATTATAGATTTAACTCAAACACTTGAACTAACCAAAGTAGCTTTGGAAAAAGTTTATAATACAATAGCAAATAATGGAAAAATTTTGTTTGTATCTACAAAAAAACAAGCATCTGAAGCGATAGCAGAAGTTGCAAAAGAAACAGATCAATATTTTGTAAATTATAGATGGTTAGGAGGAATGTTAACTAATTGGGGAACAATTTCTAATTCAATTAAAAAATTAAAAAAATTAGAAATAGATCTTTCTGCTGAAAATAGAGGATTTACTAAAAAAGAACTCTTAAAAATGAGCGTAAAGAAGGATAAACTTCAAAGATCCTTGGGTGGAATTGCTGAAATGAAAAAAGTTCCAGATCTTGTTTTTGTAATAGATACAAACTATGAGTCTTTAGCAATAGCAGAGTCTGCTAAACTTGGAATACCAATTATTGCAATTTTAGATAGCAACTCAAATCCAGAAAATATTGATTTCCCAATTCCAGGAAATGATGATGCAAGAAGAGCTATTGACCTTTATTGTAATCTTATAAAAGACACAATTAACAGTGCCAAATCTTCTATTTCAACTCAAGAAATAAAAAAAGATCCAATTAAAGATAATAAAAAAAATGATGACAAATCAAAAACAATTCAAGAACTTGATAGAGAAAAATTAGATCAAAAGTTTTCTAAAGAAGCTAAGGAGACTCTAAATTAATATGAGTGATATAGAGAATGTAAAGAAACTAAGAGAAGTCACTGGAGCAGGTTTCAAAGATTGCAATTTAGCAATTAAAGAGGCTAGCGGTGATATAGACAAGGCTATTGAAATACTTAGAGTAAAAGGAATTTCTAAGGCTTCAAAAAAAATGTCTCGTGATGCTAAAGAAGGAGTTGTGGTTGTTAGTGGAAATGAAACAAAAACATCAATAATCGAAATAAATTGTGAGACTGATTTTGTTGCCAAAAATGAGGACTTTATTAAATTTGTAAAAGAACTTAGTGAATTAAATAATCAAAAAAATTCTAATCTTGATGAATTAAAGCACTCGAAAATGAACAATGGCAAAACAGTTGATGAAAATTTAGTTGGTTTGATTGCAAAAATTGGAGAAAAAATAACAATAGGAAAATCTAAAACTATTGAAAATTCAAATGGTGTAAATAATTATTATCTTCATACAGTTGTTAAGGATAATGTAGCAAAGTTAGCTGTATTAGTCTCACTAGAAACTAAAGAAAAGTCTGAGGTAGTAAAAACATTTAGTAAACAGCTATCTATGCATATTGCAGCCTCAAATCCTTTAGCTTTAGATTCTAATCAAATCGATCAAGAAGTTATCGATAAAGAACAAGAGCTTGTTACAGAAGAATTAAAAAATTCTGGAAAGCCCGAAGAGATTGCCAAAAAAATTAGTTTAGGTAAGATGAATAAGTTTAGGGAAGAAAATGCTCTTTTGACTCAAGCTTGGGTTATGGAACCTAAAAAAAAAGTAAAGGATATATTACAAGAATTATCTATAGCTGATCTAAAGATAAGAGAATTTTATAGAATTAAAATTGGAGAGTAAATGTTTGATGAAAAATCCTATAGCCTTAAAATGGATAAAGCCATAGAGGTATTTTCAAAAGAACTATCTTCTCTAAGGACTGGAAGAGCCAATGCCGCCATGTTAGATTTAATTAAAGTTGATGTTTATGGACAGCAAATGCCAATAAATCAAGTTGCCAGTATAACTACACCTGAACCAAGGATGATAAATATTCAAGTTTGGGATTTAAATAACGTACCATTAGTTGATGGTGCTATTAAAAAATCAGATCTAGGATTAAACCCGCAAATCGATGGACAGCTAATAAGATTGCCCGTACCTGAACTTAATGAGGAGAGAAGAACTGAATTAAAAAAAATAATTAAGATTATCGGTGAAAAATGTAAAATTTCAATTAGAAATATAAGACGAGAGGCTAATGAGGATTTAAAAAAACTTTTAAAATCAAAAGAAATAGGTGAAGATGAGGAAAAAACTCATGAAAAAAAAGTCCAAACAATAACAGACAATCATATAAAGTCAGTTGATGAAAAAATTTCATTAAAAGAAAAAGAAATAATGACAATATGAACCCACTTAATCATGTAGCCATTATTATGGATGGCAACGGAAGATGGGGTATAAAAAAGAAAAATTCTAGAAACTCAGGTCATAAAGAAGGTCTTAAAACTGTCGAAAAAATAATCAAGCAAGCAGTAAAAAAAAAAATTTCATATTTAACACTATATGCTTTTTCAACCGAAAATTGGAAACGACCTAAAAAAGAAATTGATTATCTATTTAGACTCTTAGAAAATTTTTTAACAAAAAAATTAAATGAACTTCACAAAAACAAGATTAAATTGAAAATTATTGGTACAAAAAATTTTTCACCAAAACTTAACAGACTCTTAAAATTTGCAGAAAAAAAAACCTCTAATAATAAAACTCTTCAGATCAATCTAGCTTTAAATTATGGTTCAAAGTCTGAATTAATTGATGCTTTAAGAAAGTTAAAGAATTCTAATAGAAAAATTACTGAAAAAAATTTAATTAAATATTTACAAACTTCAAATATACCTGATCCTGATTTTTTGATAAGAACTGGAAATACAAAAAGATTAAGTAATTTTTTATTATGGCAATTAGCTTATTCAGAAATTTTTTTTGAAAAAAAACTATGGCCAGACTTTAACGAAAAAGACTTCAATAAAATTGTTAAAGAATATAAACTAATTAAAAGAAATTTTGGTAACGTTTAATGTATCAAGAATTTCTAAAAAGGTTTATTAGTTCTCTTATATTAATAATAATAGTTGTATTTATCATTATTAAAGGTTCAATATTTTTAAATTTATTTATTTTAATTTGTTTTTTCGTTTCATTATATGAGTGGTACAAAATGAAAAAAAATAATCCCTATTATTTTATAGGAATTGTTTTTTTATTTTTGTCCTTTTATTCTGTGTATTATTTTACTAATTCTGAAATTGATATTTCTTTTTTTCTTTTAATAATGGTAATATGCATCTCAACCGACCTAGGTGGTTATTTTTTTGGAAAAATTTTCAAAGGAAAAAAATTAACAAAGATAAGTCCAAATAAAACATATTCAGGTATGTTGGGCAGTTTTATTTTATCAATTGTATTTGCTTATTTATTCCTAGAAAAGACAGATATATTTTCTTATTTAAAATTTAATTCTAAAAATATGATAATTTTTATATTGTTAATTTCATTAATTAGTCAAATTGGCGATATAACAATTTCTTATTTTAAAAGAAAATCAAAAATTAAAAACACTGGAAATATATTGCCTGGACACGGAGGTTTATTAGATAGAATTGATGGTATGATCTTTGCATTTCCTTTTGGTTATTTATTTTTGCACTTAGAAATTTTAATATAGTTTTAAATGAAAAAAAAATTAGCAATATTAGGTTCAACAGGTTCAATTGGAAAAAATCTTATTAACCTCCTTACAAAAGAAAAAAATAAATTTCAAATTTATTTACTTTCAGCAAATAAGGACCATAAAACTCTTCTAACTCAAATTAAAAAATTTAATGTTAAAAATGTAATTATTACAGACCCAGCTAGTTATTTAATTCTTAAAAAAAAGATAAAATATTTGAAAGTTAATATATTCAAAAATTATAAACAATTTGACACTATTTTTAAAAACAAAAAAATGGATTACGTTATGAGCTCTATTACAGGAGTTGATGGTCTATATCCAACAATCAATATTATTAAACATACAGCTAAAATTGCAATTGCAAACAAAGAATCAATAATTTGTGGCTGGGGTATAATACAAAAAGAGTTAAATAAAAATAAAACAGAATTTATTCCTGTTGATTCTGAGCATTTTTCATTGTGGTACGCTATAAAAAATATCAACACAAATCTTATAGAAAAAATTTATTTAACTGCTTCTGGAGGTCCTTTTTTTAAATTACCATTAAAAAAATTTAAAAATATAGAAATTAATAATGCATTGAATCACCCTACATGGCAGATGGGTAATAAGATATCAATAGATTCCGCAACTATGATTAATAAGGTATATGAAGTCATTGAGGCGAAAAATATTTTTAATATACCATATAAAAAAATTGATATTTTAGTACACACTAAATCTTACATTCATGCAATTGTAAAATTTAAAAACGGTTTAATTAAAATAGTAGCACACGACACAACAATGAAAATTCCTATATTTAATACTTTATATTTTAACACTAACAAAACTATTAAAACAAACGACTTAAACTTGGATATTCTTAATAATTTAAATTTTATTAAAATAAATCCTAAAAGATATCCAATGATTAAATTATTTAATTTATTAACTGACAACCATACACTTTATGACACAGTTATTGTTTCTGTTAATGATGTTTTAGTTGAATTATTTTTGCAAAAAAAAATTAAATTTACTGAAATTAATCTTAAGCTATTTAAAATTATTAAAGAGAAAGAATTTTTAAAATATAAAAATATTTATCCTCAAAATTTAAATGATATCCTAAATTTAAATAAATATGTTCGTTTAAAAGTATTTGAAAAAGTGTATAAATCTTGAGATGTTAAAAAACATAGTTAAATTTACGACCATAATTTTTCTCTTAATTATTTTTACTACAAGACTTGTTAATAGTGAAATTGTAAAAAAAATAGAGATTATTGGTAATGAGCGTATCCCTATTGAAACAATAAATATGCTTAGTGATATACAAATAAATGATGATGTTAATGAAAATGATATAAACAATCTATTAAAAAATTTGTATGAGACAAATTTTTTTCAAAATTTAGAAATTAAACTGGATAATAATATTCTAAAAATATTAGTAAAAGAAAATCCAATTATTTCTGATATTAAAATTGAAGGTATAAAATCCAAAAGTATTAAAGATGGTATCAATGAAGTTCTTTCAATAAGAGAAAAGTCATCTTTTAATGAAATTAAACTTATAGAGGAGCAAGAAAAAATAATATCGTTATTAAAAGAGCAAGGTTTTCATTTTGCAAAAGTTGAATTTTATAAAGAGGATCTAGATAACAATAAAGTGAATCTAATTTTCGACATTGATTTAGGAGATAAAGCTAAAATCAAAAAAATTTCATTTGTTGGTGATAAAATTTACAAAGATCAAAAATTAAAAAGAGTAATTGTTAGTGAAGAATACAAGTTTTGGAAAATATTAAGTGGAAAAAAATACTTAAATGAGAACATGATCAAATTTGATGAAAGACTATTAAAAAATTTTTATTTAAATAAAGGTTATTACAATGTTTCGATAAATTCTTCGTTTGCCAAAAAATTTGACAATAATTCATTTGAATTGATTTACAATATTGATGCTAATAACAAAGTTAAGTTTGGTAATCTTGAACTTCAATTACCTGATGACTATGAATTAAATAACTTCACAAAAATTACAGATTTATTTAGTAAACTAAAAGGTACCGTTTACTCTTTAAATGCAATAAATGATATTCTTGAAGATATTGATTTGATTGTTTTAAATGAGCAGTTTGAGTCTATTAATGCCTCTGTAGAAGAGCAATTAATAGAAAATAATTTAAATTTAAGATTTGTTATATCTGAAACTGACAAAAAGTTTGTTGAAAAAATAAATATATTAGGAAATAATATTACCGAAGAAACAGTTATCAGAAATCAGTTGTTAGTAGATGAGGGCGACCCTTTTAATGAAATCTTGACAACAAGATCAATAAATAACATTAAAAGTTTAAATTTTTTTAAAGAAGTAAAAAAAGAAATTTTAGATGGATCTGATCCTGAAACAAAAATAATCAATATTACTGTTAAGGAAAAACCTACTGGAGAAATAATGGCTGGTGCTGGATTTGGTACATCTGGCTCAACATTTATGTTTGGGGTTAAAGAAAATAATTTTTTAGGAAGAGGTGTTAGTTTGGATACTAATCTTAACTTAAGCACAGAGTCAATTAAAGGATCATTTAAAGTTGAAAATCGTAATTACAAAAACTCAGATAAATCATTATTTTTAACTTTAGATGCTAGTGAAACGGATCGGTTAAAGGACTCAGGGTATAAATTTAATAAAACTGGTTTTGATATTGGTACAAGATTTGAATATTTTGATGATCTTTTTCTTAAATTAGGAACCTCAAACTATTATGAAAGAATTGAGACTGATAACACAGCTTCTGCTCGTCAAAAAAAACAAGAAGGTGATTACATAGATAGTTTTCTACAATTTGGTGCTACTTTAGATAAACGTAATCAAAAATTTCAAACAAGTGATGGTTTTTTTAGCTCATATTCTGTTGACTTACCTATCATTAGTGACACCTATACTTTGACAAACTCATATAGATACAAATACTTCACTGAATTATTTGAAAATAATATTTCATCAATATCTCTATCCTTAAAAAGTGCACACTCATTAAAAGATGAAGATATTAAATTATCTGAAAGAATAAGAATTCCATCAAATTCTTTAAGAGGATTTGAGTATGGAAAAGTTGGACCTAAAGATGGTGATGATTTTATTGGGGGAAATTATATGTCTAGTATGAACTTTACTTCCACAATTCCTCAAATATTAGAAAATTCACAAAATACAGATTTTGTTTTTTTTATTGATGCAGCTAGTATTTGGGGTGTTGATTATGATTCAGCTTTAGATGACAATAAAATTAAAAGTTCTATTGGTATTGGTTTAGACTGGTTTTCTCCAGCTGGACCTATGAATTTTTCTATAGCACATCCGATTACAAAGAGCTCTAATGATATTACTGAGTCATTTAGGTTTAATCTTGGAACAACATTTTAAATTTTAATGCGAAATTTTTTTATAAAATTTTTTGTTATATTTATTTTCCTTACAAGCTTATCTCATTCAGACGAAAAAATTGTTTATTTAGATTTTGATTTTATATTAGCAAATTCAGATCAAGGAAAAATAATACTTTCAAATTTGGAAAAAAAAAATAAAGAAAATCTTAAAATTTTACAGTCTAAAGAAAAAATATTAAAAGACGAAGAAAAAAAAATAATCAAACAAAAAAATATAATTTCAGAAAATGCTTACAACGATGAGGTTAAAAAACTTAAAAGTAAAATTGATTTATTTAAAAAAGATAAAGATAAATTAGTCAATAATTTTAACGAACTCAAAAAGAAAGAAATTAATAAATTTGTTAATGTGGTTAATCAAATACTTGGAGATTATGTTGAAAAAAATGCTATTGATTTAGTACTTAATAAAAAAGATATTTTAATGGGCAAAAACAAATATAATATAACTAATGTAATTTTAGAGTTAGTAAATAAATCTTATAAATAATGACGTCTATATATAAAAAAGAAATACTAGAATTGCTTCCTCATAGAGAGCCAATGCTACTCATTGATGAGCTTCATGAAATTAAAAAACTTACATCAGCTACAGCTGTATTAAATGTAACAAAAGAAAGTTTTTTTGTCCAAGGTCATTTTCCGGGCCAACCTGTTATGCCTGGTGTTTTGATTGTTGAAGCTTTCGGTCAAGCTGCAGCTGCTTTAACTGCTCACGGTTTGGATCGGTCAACCTATGAAAATAAATTAGTTTTTTTAATGGGTGTAGAAAAAGCTAGATTTAGAAATCCAGTTATACCTGATTGTAAACTTCTTTTAAAAATTGAAGCTATTAGGTCACATGGTAAAGTTTGGAAATACAAAGGTGAAGCATTTGTTAATGAAATAAAGATGGCGGATGCAATTTGGTCAGCTACAATTGTAAACAAGAAATAAACAGCAATAAATATTGATAACCTATTAAAAATCGCTTTGATAAAAGCAATTATGGTTAATCCTTTTTTTAAAAATCATGGTCCTTATAATACTATAAAAATTTTAGAGTTAATTAATGCAAGTTCTGACGGGATCTCAAGTCAAAACATTAATAATATAAGTGACTTAAATACTGCAACTGTTAATGATATTACTTTTTTACATTCAAAAAAATATATCCAAATAGCTAAATCAACCAAAGCATCATTTTGTATAACTACTAAAAGTCTTAAAAATTATTTACCTAGTACTTGTACTCCAATAGTTGTTGAAAACGTTTTAATCTCCACATCATTAGTTACAGCCAAATTCTACCCCACTTCTGTTAATGATAATTTTGATGAAACTGTAATTGATATTAATAAAATTGAAAATTTAAATAAAGTTAAGTTTGGAAAAAATATTTTAATAGGTAAAAATGTTTCAATTGGTTCAGATTGTTTAATTGGTCATAATACAATTATTGAAAAAAATGTTTCGATTGGTAATAATTGTTCTATTGGTTCAAATACAATAATCAGAAATACATTAATTGGTAATAATGTAAAAATTCTTGATAATTGTACAATTGGTAAACATGGATTTGGATTTTTTCCTAATAACAAGAAAAATATAAGATATCCACATGTAGGAATTGTTGAGATTGGAGATAATTGTGAAATTGGCTGTGGTGCAACTATAGATAGAGGATCAATGTCTCATACCACAATAGGTAAAAATACTTTTTTAGATAACCAAATTCACATAGCTCACAATGTTAAAATTGGAGAAAATTCAATAATTGCAGGACAAGTAGGTATTGCTGGCAGTTCCATTTTAGGAAAAAACGTAAAAATTGGAGGACAAGCTGGAATTTCAGGTCATTTAAGGATTGGAGATAATGTTGAAATAGCTGGTGGCAGTGGAGTTATTAAAGATATTCCTGAAAACTCAAAGGTAATGGGATATCCAGCCAAAAATATAAGACAATTTTTAAAGGACAACAAATGATTCATCGAACGGCAATAATTGATCCAAAAGCCAAACTTCATACCAGTGTAAAAATTGGACCTTATTCTATTGTGGGACCAAATGTAGAAATTGATGAAAATACAGATATACAATCACATGTAAGTATAGTTGGTAATACAAAAATAGGAAAAAATAATAAAATTTATCCCTTTGCATCTATTGGCAACGATCCTCAAGATTTAAAGTTTCAAGGTGAAGAAACTAAACTTGAAATAGGCAATCTAAATAAAATCAGAGAGTATGTAACTATTAACCCAGGAACTAATGGTGGTGGTGGTATAACAAAAGTAGGTAACAATTGCTTGTTCATGGTATCAGCTCATATTGCACATGACTGTACTGTTGGTGATAATGTAATTTTAGCTAATAGTGTTCCATTGGGTGGTCATGCTCATATAGAGGACAATGTAATTATTGGGGGAAACTCAGCAGTTCAACAGTTTACCAGAGTGGGTAGATCAGCAATGATCGGAGGAATGTGTGGTGTTGTTAGAGATATAATTCCTTATGCAATAGCTCATGGCAATAGAAGTGTACTTCAAGGACTTAATTTAATTGGATTAAGAAGAAAAAATATTCCAAATAAAGATATAAAAATCTTAAGTGACGCGTACAAAGAAATATTTAAAAATGAAAATTTAACAGAAAATTTAAATAATTTAAGCAAAGAATTAAGACAACATGAATTAGTAAGCGAAATTGTTGGTTTTATAGAGAAAGATAAAAAAAGACCAATATGCACTCCATTTTCAAAATAAGATGATTGGACTGTTTTTAGGAGATACAGACTTTTCAGAGAATGTATTAAACAAAATAAAAAAATTAAAAAAAAAATATTTTATTATTGATTTTTCAAAAAAATCGAAATTTAAAAAAAATAAATACTCTCACCGAATAAGTATTGGAAAATTTGGTAAAATTCTTGATCTCATTAAAGATAAAAAATCAAAAAAAGTTTTATTTGCTGGAAAAATAGCAAAACCAAAATTTTCATCACTAAGATTAGATTTTAAAGGCATTTATTATATGCCAGGTATAATCAAAGCTGCAAAAAAAGGAGATGCAGCTATAATTAAAGCAATAATAAAAATTTTAAACAATGAAGGAATAAAAGTTATAAGTTCAATTAGTTTTAATCCAGAACTAGCTTTAAAATCAGGAAATTATACTAAACTAAAACCAAATAATAAAGATTTAGTGTCAATTAAAACAGGAATTAAATATTTTAATAAATTGAATGACCTAGACCATGTGCAAGCTCTAATTGTCAATGATAGTAAAATTATTGCAAAAGAAGGAAGAGAAGGCACAAGAAAAATGTTAGCTAAATTAAAGAAAAAAACACAGGGTATGTTAATAAAATTTCCAAAAAAAAAACAGGATTTAAGATTGGATTTGCCCACAATTGGACTTCAAACGCTTAAGGATTGTAAAAGATATGGTCTTAAAGGAATAATTTTAAAATCAAAAAAAAATATAATTTTAGAAAAAGCTAAATGTATTCATTTTGCCAACAAAAATAGGATATTTATTAAAGTTATATGAAAAAAATATTTATACTTACAGGTGAACCATCAGGTGACAAGCTAGCCTCAACAGTTATAGCAAAGCTTAAAACTAAAAATCCTGAAATCAAATATTTATCTGTTGGTGGATCAAATTTGAAAAAGTTAGGTATTAACTCTATTTATGACCTTAAAGAAATAACATTTCTTGGATTTACAAGTGTTATTTTAAATATTTTTAAAATTAGAAAGAAAATTAATCAAACTGTTGAAGAAATAATAAAATTTAATCCAGATGTTTTGTTTAGTGTAGATAGCCCTGATTTTACATTGAGAGTAGCTGAAAAAGTAAAGAAGATTAAAAGTAATATAAAAACTGTTCATTATGTTGCTCCTCAGGTTTGGATTTGGAGAAAAAATAGGGTTAAAAAAATAAAAAAATTTATTGATCATATTCTTTTACTATTTAATTTTGAAAAAAAATATTTTGATGAAGAAAATATAAAAAATACTTTTGTAGGACATCCTTTAATTGAAACTAAAATTAATCCAAAAACTTTAATTGAGGATTTAATACCAAATCATAAAAAAATAATATCCTTATTTCCAGGAAGTAGAAAATCTGAAACATTAGTCCTTTTACCAATTTTAATTAACTTTATAGAGTTAATGAATAAAAAACATAAAGACTATTTTTTTTATTTTCATGCTACTGAGGAAAATAAAAATTCAATTTTAGATATTATTAAACAAAAAAATATTGAAAATATAGATGTCATATCTGAAGAAAATATTAAAACAGAGGTTTTATCTAAATCTATTTTTGCTGTATCAAAATCTGGTACTATTTCATTACAAATTTGTAATGCCAACATACCATCAATAATTATTTATAAATTAAGCTTTATTAATTTTATGATATTTAAAATGTTAGTGAATGTTAAATTTGCAAATATCATTAATATTATCAACAATCGAGAAATAATCCCTGAACTTCTTCAAAATGAGTGTAATGCTCGAGAAATTTATAAAACTGTAATATATTTTTTAAAGAATCCTGCCCTTATTAATAAGCAATTAGCTGAATGTAATAATACTTTAGTTGGCATCAGATCAAGGACCTCATCATCAGATGAATCCTCAACAGTTCTATCCAATTATCTTGTTTCCTAATCTTTGTTTTACTTCTTCCTTGCCTAGAGAAATTAAAATATCGTAGATTCCTGGTCCAAATTTAGATCCTGTTAAAATTATCCTTAGAGGCTGTCCTATACCTTTAAAATTAGTCTGATGTTTTTTTATTAAATTATTTACTATAGGTTCCAATATTTCTCTATTTAAATTGTCTAATGAAGAAATCTCAGTTTTAAATTCTTGAATTATTTTTTTTGCTTTATCATCAATTAACTTCAGATCATCTGGATTAAAATTAATTTTATCTAGAATTATATATTTTGCGTTGTTAAATATATCTTCCAATGTTTTTGCCTTATTTTTTAAAAAAGAAAGTGAATTTTTTATTTTTTCCTCTTTTTCAGGTTTAATTTTTTCTTTGTAAATCTCACAATATTCAATCAAGTTTTTGAAAAGCTGTTGTTCATCAATTGTTTTAATATAGTGCTCGTTCATTGATAAAATACGGCTCATATCAAGTTTTGAGGGTGATTTTCCAATTCCCTCTAAATTAAAGTATTTAATGCTCTCATCTAAAGTAAATATTTCTTTATCTTGATAAGACCAGCCCAATCTCAACAAGTAATTTCTAAGAGCATCTGGTATAATTCCAATTTTTGAGTAATCGTCCAAAGTGGAGGCATTATCTCTTTTAGAGAGCTTTTTACCCTCAATTGTATGGATTAAAGGTATATGTGCAAAATTTGGCATTTCCCAACCCATAGCCAGATAAATCTGAATTTGCTTGAAGGTATTTATTTTATGATCATCGCCTCTAATAATGTGTGTCATTCCCATTTGATGGTCGTCTACAGTTGCAGAAAGGTTATATGTAGGAGTCCCGTCATTTCTTAATATAATAAAATCCTCAATTGTATTATTTTCAATTTCAACATTACCTTGTACCAAGTCTTTTAATACAGAACTTCCTTCAATTTTACTTTTAAATCTAATTACTGGCTTAATATCTTTAGGAATATCTTTTTCATCTGCATTTCTCCACTTTCTATTATAGATATAAGGTAATTTTTTTTGTCTAGCTCTTTTTTTTTGTTCTTCAATTTCTTCACTAGAACAATAGCATTTATATGCATTTCCATTTTTTAATAATTCATTTGCAACTTTAATATGGTCGTTAACTTTAGTTGATTGAATATATTCTTCTCCATCATGTTCAATTCCTATCCATTTTAAAGAATTTACAATTTGGATTTTATAATCATCTTTAGATCTTTCTTTATCAGTATCTTCTATTCTTAGATGAAATGTACCTTTTTGACTTTTTGAGTAAAGCCAATTAAATAATGCTGTTCTTACACCTCCAATATGAAGAGCTCCAGTAGGTGAGGGAGCAAATCGAGTTGCTACTTTTGACATCAATGATGTTTAGACTATTTTTTTAGAAGTTTCTATATAAAGATACTAAAACTCCCTGAACTTTTACTCTATCAGGTCCAAAAATCTTAGTTTCGTAATTTCTATTTGCACTTTCTAAAGCGACTACTTTACCCTTTTTACGAATTCTTTTAAGCATTGCTTCATGTTCATCAATCAAAGCAACAACAATTTTTCCATTGTCCGCAGTGTTTGTTCTTCTGATAATTACTGTATCACCTTCATGGATACCAGCATCTATCATGGAATCACCTTGGACCTTCAAACCAAAATAATCTCCATTTTTTTCTAAATTATTCGGCAAAGGTATTCTAGCAACTTCGTTTTGAATTGCTTCAACGGGCGTTCCAGCAGCGATTTTACCTAGTACTGGTAGTTCTATTTCATCAGACGGCACTTGCTCTTCGTCTAAACCACCTTTTATAACACTTGGAGAAAAGTTGTTGTAAATATCATTTGCAGAAGCTGTTTCAGGAAGTTTTATTACCTCTAAGGCTCTAGCTTTATGAGCCAGTCTCTTTATAAAACCTCTTTCTTCCAAAGCGCTTATCAATCTGTGTATTCCTGACTTAGATTTTAAATTTAGAGATTGCTTCATCTCCTCATAGGAAGGAGAAACACCAGAGCTTCTCAACTTCTTGTTGATAAATAAAAGCAGGTTTTTTTGTTTTTTTGTAAGCATAAGAACAAATATCGTACAAACAGTGTTCTATAAAAGTTCTTTTAATTTAACAACATTAAAAAAACCAATAAAACTGTGGTTTAATTGACTATAAAACTGAAAAAATAGAATTTTTATCCAAATTCTTCAAAAGTGATTCACCAATTAAAAAAGTATTAATAGATGTTTTGTTTTTTAAATCCAAAAGTTCTTCTTTAGTTTTAATTCCACTCTCTGAAATCAAAGGTCCATCATGATTAATTAATACATTATAGATATCATAAGTTGTATTTATGTCTGTTTTAAGAGTTTTTAAATCTCTATTGTTTATTCCAATCAAAGCCTCTTTAAAATTTAATGCTTTTTTAGCCTCTTCAACAGTATGAACTTCAACAATCACTGACATTTTATACTTTAATGCCTCTTCGTATAAATCATTTGCTAGATAGTCCGATACACCAGCCAAAATAATTAAAATTGCATCTGCTCCATAACTTTTAGCTAAGGGTATTTGAAATTTATCTACAAAGAAATCTTTACATAGAATAGGTAAGTTGACTTTTTCTTTTATCTTTCTGATGTGAATTAGGTTTCCTAAAAAATAATCTTCCTCAGTAAGTACTGACAAGCAAGTTACATTATTACTATTATATATATTGGCAATTTCTAATGGATTGTAATTTTGAATAATTATCCCTGCAGAAGGACTAGCTTTTTTAATTTCAGCAATAATCGATGTTTTATTATTTAGTAAATTAGATTGAATTTTTTCCTTAAAATCCAAGAAAGAAATATTTTTATCAATAACATCTTTAAGAGAATTTAAGCTTGTTGATTTTTTTAAAATATCAATCTTTTCTATTTTTTTTTTTATTATTTCTTCAAGAATATTTTTAGACATTTTGTATTTTTTCTAAATGAATATATGATTTTCCTGATAAAATAAATTCTCGGCTATAATTGTAAGCATCCAAAAATTTTGAATATTTTTCATTTACAATTAAACCTGCTGCTGCGTTTAAACAAACTGCTTTTGAAAAATCATTATCTTTACCTTTAAAAATTTCAATCATCTTGTTTGCGTTATATTTAGCATCATCACCAATTAAATTTTCAAACTTCTCTGCGTTAATATTCAATTCTTGTGGATCGATAACAATTTCAGATATCTTCCCATTCTTTAATTGCATTACATTTGTCTTAGCATAAGGTGAAATTTCATCTAGTCCATCTTCACTATTTACAATCCATGCAAATTTAATATTTAAATTTTTAAGCCCTTGCGCAAAAATTTTGAGCAATTTTTTGTCAAAAACACCGACAACTTGTCTATCTACTAAAGCAGGGTTACTTAGTGGGCCAATCATATTAAATATTGTCCTTTTACCTATTTTTTTTCTTACTGGCCCAACGAACCTCATTGCACTATGATAATTAGGAGCGAACATAAAGCCAAAGTTGTTATTATTGATCTCTTTTTCTATATCACCTGGTTCAAGATTTATTTTAACTCTAAGTGCCTCTAAAACATCCCCTGAACCGCACTTAGAAGAGACTGCTTTATTACCATGTTTAGCAACCTTAGTCCCCATACTAGCTAAATGTAAAGCTGATGCTGTTGAAATATTTAAAGTATTCATGCCATCACCCCCAGTTCCACAAGTATCAACACAGTCTTTAACTTTCACTCTTTTTGACTTTTCCCGAAGCACATAAACACCGCCCGCAATTTCGTCTGATACTTCACCTTTGTCTGATAATAAGGTTAAAAAGTCATAAATTTGACTTTCATCAGCTTGCCCAGTCATAAGTAATTCAAATGCGGATTTACTTTCCTGAAAAGAAAGATCTTTCTTCTTTCTTAATTTTTCTAAAATTTGATCCATTTAATTAATAATTTATAAAGTTTTTTAATATTTTTATTCCTAATTTAGTTTTAATACTTTCTGGATGAAATTGTACACCGTGAATATTATATAGTTTATGTTGCACACCCATAATCAAGCCATCATCAGTTTCTGCTGTAATTTCTAAACTATCAGATAAAGTTTTCTTATCAATTATAAGACTGTGATATCTAGTGGCTTCAAAAGTTTTTGGTAAATTTTTTAAAATTCCAATTTTCTTTGATTTAATTCTACTTATTTTTCCATGCATAAGCTTTTTTGCTTGAATGATCTTTGACCCAAATACTTGTCCAATAATTTGATGACCCAAACATACTCCTAAAAAAGGTATTTCTTTATGAAGAGATTTTAAAATATTTATACAATTTCCTGATTGATTTGGATTTCCTGGTCCTGGAGATATAACAATTTTATTGTATTTATTTTTTTTAACGTCCTTAGTATCGATTTTATCATTTCTAACAACGTCTACCTTAACACTAAGTGAAGATATGTAATGATACAAGTTAAATGTAAAACTATCATAATTATCAATTAATAAAATTTTCATTATCTTAACGCGTTAATTAAAGCTTTAGCCTTATTAATAGTCTCCTTATATTCGTTTATAGGTTTGCTATCAGCAACAATTCCCGCACCAGCTTGTACATAGAATTTTTTATTTTTGGCAACAGCTGTTCTTAAAGCAATACAAGTATCAAATTCACCGTTTGCTGAAAAATAACCTATGCCACCCGCATAAACTTTTCTTCTCGTCGTTTCTAATTCATCAATAATTTCCATAGCTCTTATTTTTGGAGCACCAGACACAGTTCCAGCAGGAAATCCCGCTAGTAAAGATTTAAACTTAGAGAACTTTTTATTATAAACACCAATTACGTTAGATACTATATGCATAACATGTGAATATCTCTCTATAATGAAGCTCTCAGTTACTTTAACAGAATTCACTTTTGATACCTTGCCGGCATCATTTCTCCCTAAATCCAAAAGCATTAAATGTTCAGAGAGTTCTTTTTTATCTTTTAATAAATCTTTCTCGTAATAAATGTCTTCTTTTAATGATTTACCTCTTGGCCTTGTTCCGGCAATTGGTCTTACAGTAATTTTATTATTTCTTAATCTCACTAATATTTCTGGACTAGCACCAATTATTTGGAAGTCATTAAAATTAAAGAAAAACATGAAAGGAGAGGGGTTAGTCACTCTTAATTTTTTATAAATATCTATTGGTTTTTTTGTTAATTTAGCCTCAAACCTTTGACTTAAAACCACTTGAAAAATATCACCAATTTTGATGTATTTTTTTGCCTTATTAACCATATTTAAAAATTTACTTTTAGATGTGTTGGATTTAACTTTGACCTTATTTAATTTTTCTGTAGTCGGTTTATTCAAATATTTAATTGAGGATTGAATTAATAATTTAAAAAGATCAGATTTAATTTCATTAAATTTGTTTTCATAGTTATTTATTTTTTCGTCTTTAAAAATATTACTTATATAAAAAATTTCTTTTTTTAAATTATCATGAATAACTAAAGTTCTAGGACGTAGAAGTCTAACATCTGGTATATTTAAATCATTTTTGCAACTATTTGGTATCTTTTCAACATATCTAATTGAATCATATGAAAAGTATCCAGATATTAATGAGCATATTTTTGGCAAATTCTTAGGTGTTTCAAATTTAAACTCCTCAATTATTTTTTCTATTAATTGATCTGGCTTATCTTTCAGTTTTATCTTTTTGTTGTTTTTGATCACATAAGAGCATTGATTGTTAAACTCCCAAATTTTATCAGGGTTTTTCCCAAATATTGTGTATCTACCTTTGATTTTACCTTTTTCAACAGACTCAAATATAAAACTATTTTTTTCCTCTAAAAAACTATTGATTAAATTTAATATTTCTTCGTCGTTCTTAACTTTTTTTGACGTATATATTATTTGATTTTTTTTGCTTCTATGTCGAAACTTGAAGTCCTTGAAGCTTCGATTAATGATCATTTGAAATAATTTTTAACTCTATCAACAGATTTTTGGTTAACTTTAACTTGGTATTTACTATTTAGTAATTGATCATAAGATTGTAAAATACTTTTCCTGTTATCTGTATTTTGATTTTTTACAAATTTAATATATTGATCATCAGATTTATTAAAAAAATTTTTCTTAGAGTCTGCAATTTTAATTAAAAAAATGTTATTATCCTTATCATTAATCAAAGTGAAAGAATTCACAGGCAATGTATAAAGCATTTTAATTGAATTTATATCAAACATTGAATCATCATTAATCGTATTAATTTCTACATTTAATATATTATTACTTCCTAAATCTTCAAATTTACTATTATTGAATTCTTTATTTTGAATCTCTTTTAGAATTTTTCTGTTAAAATCAAATTTACCTTTCTGATAAATTAGCTCTACAAGCTCACCTTTAGTTTTATCATCATTTATATTTGGATTTTTATCGTACTCTTTATTGATGTTGTACAATAAGAAATTATCTCCATTTTCAATTAGGTTTAATTTTAATGACTTATTTTGATAGATTAAACTTTCACTAGTTTGAGCTTCTGATGTTGGAGCATATCCAATTATTTCTTTAACTTCGACATTTATATTCTCTAAAATGTTTTCAAAATCTGCTCCTTCTGAGATTTGGTTTTCAATTTTATCAACCTTATCAAAAAATTCTTGATTAAATTCCTCAATTCCAATTAAATTTTTAGGATTTAAAACAGCATATTTAAAATCTATATATTCTCTTTTTAGTTGGTCTTCATTTTCTTTAATAAATACCATAAGATCCTGATCTGAATACTCATTCTTCTCCTTATAAAGCCCTTCCATATTGAAGTACTCAATACTTAATGTCTTATTATTTTCTTCGTATTTTTTATCAATCAAGAAATCTGGTGTTATTGTTCCAGCGCCTATAATATCAAACAGGTGTTTTTGTAATTCTCTATTTTTTAATTTCAATTCAAACATTGGTGCTGATAAATTACTAGATAATAAAAATTTTTCATATTTCACTCTTTGAAAAGCACCTTCTTCGTCTTGGAAATTTTTATTATCTTTAATTGTTTTAAGAATTGTTCTCTCGCTTATTGAAAGAGCAAAGTCTTTTATCTCAAGATCAATTAATGTAGTTGAAATCAAACCTGATAATAATTCTTCAATTATATTATTATCTAAATTGGTTCTTATAGCATCAAGTGATATGCCACTTTGATTCACATAATCCATAAAATCTTGGGTGGTTACATTTGTTTTATTTATTTTTGCTATATTGTTTTGATTATTTGTGCTGAAGCCACCACCAAATCCACCAAAACCAAATGCAATAATAATTACTATGATTAGGATCAAACCACCTAATTTTTTTCCACCAAAATTTTTCAAAGTTTCTAACATAAAGCCAATAATATATTGATCTGTAAAAAACAAATCTATAGATTAAAAATTCAATTATGACAAATAAATATCTGTATTTTGTAGCTAATTGGAAAATGTACGGTGACTTAAGAGCACTTAATTCAATAAATAAAGTAATTAAATTTTCTAAGAGTGTAAAACAAAAAAAAATAAAGTTAATTTATTGCCCACCTAGTATATTAATTAATTCTTTATCTAATAAATTGAAAAAAACAAAAATTGAAGTGGGTGCTCAAAATTCTCACGAGAGTGATAAATATGGTGCGTTTACCGGTCAGATAAATTCTAAAATGTTAAAAAATGTTGGAGCACGATATGTTATATTGGGCCACTCAGAGAATAGGCAGCTAGGTGAAGATAATAAAAAAATAAATTCTAAAATTAAAAGTGCATTAAAATCGGGTTTGAAAATTATTTTTTGTATTGGGGAAACATTAAAAGATAAAAGAAATAAAAAAACTAATATGGTCTTAAGTAAGCAAATCAAGATGGGTCTAAAATCAATTCAAAAAAAATCGAATATAATAATTGCTTATGAACCAGTCTGGTCAATTGGTACTGGGTTAATTCCAAAACCAAAAGACTTGATAAAATCAATTTCATTTATTAAAAAAAAATTAGGCAAAAAACCTTATAAAATTTTATATGGAGGCTCTGTAAATAGTGACAACATCAAACAATTGAAAAATATTAATACCATTGATGGCTTTTTAATAGGTGGAGCCTCTCAAGATCCAAAGAAATTTATTGATATAATTAAAAAAACCATTAATTAAATCGCCATGGAAACTATATTATTAGTAATTAACATCATACTTGCAGTTATTTTGGTATTACTAGTTTTAATACAGAAATCTGAAGGTGGTGCATTGGGTATTGGTGTTTCACAAGAAAACTTTATGTTATCAAGATCAGCTGGTAGTTTCATGACTAAAGCTACTGCTATTGTTGCGACTTTATTTATTATTTGCAGCTTAGCGCTTACAATTATCTCAAGAGCAGAACTAACACCAACTAGCTCAGTTTTAGATACGGTTGAAGAAAAAACAGAAGATACTCCTTCAATTCCTGAAAATAATTAATTAATACTTTTCAATCTCTTTTTTATTCGCTATAAGATAATTCCATGGCGCGATATATATTTGTCACGGGCGGCGTGGTTTCTTCATTAGGTAAAGGTTTATCTTCAGCTTCACTAGCATATCTACTTCAGTCAAGAGGTTTTAAAGTTAGGATCAGAAAACTTGATCCATATTTAAATGTAGACCCTGGAACAATGAGTCCATTTCAGCATGGTGAAGTATATGTAACTGATGATGGTGCTGAAACAGATTTAGACCTTGGTCACTATGAAAGATTTTCTGGTGTGTCAGCAAAAAAATCAGACAATATTACCACAGGAAAAATTTATAATGATGTTCTTAAAAAAGAACGTAAGGGTGAGTATCTTGGAAAAACTGTTCAAGTCATCCCACATATTACAGATCGCATAAAACAATTTATTAAAAATGACTCGTCTAAAGAGGACTTTGTAATTTGTGAAATTGGAGGGATAGTTGGAGATATAGAAAGTTTGCCATTTGTCGAAGCAATAAGACAATTCGCAAACGACGTTGGTAAGAAAAATGCTTTGTTTATTCATTTAACATTAGTTCCTTACTTAAGAGCATCAGATGAGATAAAAACAAAACCAACTCAACACTCTGTAAAAGAGCTAAGAAGCATAGGTATTCAGCCAGATATTATCATTTGTAGATCTGAAAGACCAATACCATTAGAGCATAGAAAAAAGATTTCTTTGTTTTGTAATGTTGGTATCAAAAATGTAATAGAAACTGTTGATGTCAAAACAATTTATGAGGCCCCAATAAGTTTTTTTAGAGAAAAATTAGATGTTCAAGTTTTAAATTATTTTAAATTAAAATCTAAAAAGGCGGTAAATTTAAATCCATGGAAAAAAATAACTAAAATAATTTTACAAAACAAAAGAGAAGTAAATATTGCAATTATTGGAAAATATGTTGAGCTTAAAGATGCTTACAAGTCATTAGATGAAGCATTAACTCATGGTGGAATAGACAATAAAATTAAAGTTAATTTAGTTAGGATTGACTCAGAAAAATTAAAAATATCTGAAATTAAGAAAAAACTAAAAAATATCTCTGGAATATTGATACCAGGTGGATTTGGTAAAAGAGGTACAGATGGAAAAATAGAAGCTATAAAATATGCCAGAATTAACAAAATTCCTTTCCTTGGAATATGTTATGGTATGCAAATGGCAATTATTGAATTTGCTCGAAATCAACTAAACTTAAAAAATGCAACCTCAAGTGAATTCGATAAAAAAGGTATTCCCATTATTGGATTAATAAACGAATGGTCTAAAGATGGTAAAACTATTAAGGGCACAGATAAAGATCTTGGTGGCACTATGAGACTAGGGTCTTATGATGCTAAATTACAAAACAACTCAAAGATAAGAAAAATTTATAAGTCAAGATTAATTAAAGAACGGCACCGACATAGATATGAAGTGAATATTACTTATAGAGAAAAATTTGAAAAAAAAGGTATGATTTTTTCAGGTTTATCACCTGATAATCAGTTACCAGAAATTATTGAACTAAAAAGACACCCATGGTTCATTGGGGTGCAGTTCCACCCAGAATTTAAATCTAGACCTTTATCTCCTCATCCTTTATTCTCTTCATTTATCAAGGCAGCAAAAAATCATAAATGAGCAGTATACAAGTAAATTGCGGAAATATAGAAATCTCAAATAATAACAAAATTTGTATTATTGCTGGACCTTGTCAGCTGGAAACCGAACAGCATGCAATAGATATGGCTGGCAAAATTCAAGAAATTACAAAAAAATTTGGACTTGGCTTTATTTACAAAACTTCTTTTGATAAAGCTAACCGAACTAGCCTTAAAGGAAAAAGGGGAGCTGGACTTGAAGCATCTTTACCTGTTTTTGACAAAATAAAAAAAGAATTAAACGTTCCTATTTTAACAGACATTCATAATATTGATCAATGTTCAGAAGTAGCTGATCATGTTGATATATTGCAAATTCCTGCTTTCTTATGCAGGCAGACGGATCTTTTAATAGCTGCTGCTAAGACAAATAAAATTATTAATGTAAAAAAGGGACAGTTCTTAGCACCATGGGACATGGTTAATGTTACTAAAAAAATTTCAGACTCTGGAAATACAAATATTTTAGTTACCGAAAGAGGTGCAAGTTTTGGTTACAATACTTTAGTTTCTGACATGAGATCTTTGCCTATTATGGCTAAGAATGGTTATCCGGTAATTTTTGATGCAACCCATTCAGTGCAACAACCAGGAGGGCAAGGAGAGTCGTCAGGTGGTCAAAGAGAGTTTGTGGAGTATTTAGCTAGAGCTGCCGTTGCCGTGGGTGTTGCTGGAGTTTTTATTGAAACTCATCAAGATCCAGATAATGCACCATCAGATGGTCCTAACATGGTCCCATTGGATAAATTGGAAAATTTGTTACATCAACTATCAGATATAGATAAATTAATAAAAAAATAGTGAGTAAAATTTTAAAAGTAAAGGCCCGTCAAGTATTTGACAGTAGAGGAAATCCAACTGTAGAGGCTGAGGTTTATACAAAAAATAATAGTGCAACTGCTATTTGTCCATCAGGAGCATCAACTGGAACGTATGAAGCGTTTGAGAAAAGAGATAAAAATAATAAACGTTATCTAGGCAAGAGTGTTTTAAATGCTGTTAATTTGGTTAACAGTAAAATTTCAAAAAAATTAAAGGGCCAGAGTGTTCATAACCAAGAAAGGATTGATACTCTATTAATAAACTTAGATGGAACAAGACAAAAAACTAATCTAGGTGCAAATGCAATGCTTGCAGTTTCAATGGCTGTTAAAAAACTTTCAGCTAAAGTCAAGAAATTACCTTTGTATAAAACTTTTTTTATAAAGAAAAATTTCCAGTTACCTTATCCCTTAATGAATATTATTAATGGCGGAGCTCATGCAAACAACGGTCTTAGAATACAAGAATTTATGATCAGACCTGATCGAGCTAAGAGTTTTTCTGAAGCAATGAGAATATGCTTTATAGTTATAAAAAATTTATCAAAATTAATAAAAAATAAAGGATTATCTACTTCTGTTGGAGACGAGGGTGGTTTTGCACCCATGATAAGTAGTAACAACCATGCTCTTGATTTAGTCGTGGCAGCTATAAATAAATCAGGTTTTATAAATGGTAAAGATGTTTCAATTTGTTTGGATGTAGCTGCAAATGAATTATTTAAAAAAAATAAATATTCAATTCATTCTAAAACTTACATATCTGTTGAAAAATCTATCAAAGAATATCAAAAAATTATTAAAAAATATAAAATCAAATCCATCGAAGATCCTTTTGCAGAAAATGATTGGCTTTCTTGGAATAAATTAATGAGATCAGTTAGCAAAGTTCAAATTGTGGGGGACGATCTTTATGTGACAAACTTAGAACGACTAAAGAAAGGTTTTTTAAATATTTCCTCAAATTCAATTTTGATTAAATTAAATCAAATTGGAACAGTTTCAGAGACATTAGATGTAATTAAATTTGCCCAAACCATCGGTTACAAAACAATAATCTCACACCGATCTGGTGATAGCGAAGATACTTTTATCGCAGACCTTGCAGTTGGGACCAATTCAAATCAAATTAAAACTGGATCATTAGCAAGATCTGAAAGAGTAGCTAAATATAATCAATTAATTCGTATTGAAGAAGAACTTGGAAAAAAAGTGAGAATGAATAAAATTAATTAATGTTGAGGTTAATAAAAAGAAATTATTTTTTATTAATATCATTGTTCTTGATACTTTACTTTGGTTTTAATCTTGTTTCTGGTGAAAGAGGGCTTTTTTCATACATTGAGAAAAAGGAGCTTTTGTCCAACTTGAAAAATGAGGAATTAACCTTAATTAGAAAAATAGAGGATATGGATCATAAAAATTCGCTATTAAGTACCAATTTAGATTTAGACTATATTGAGACTTTAATTAGAGAACGATTTCTATTTGGCAAAGAAGGAGAGACGATTTATATAATTAAAAATGATGAAAACAAAAATTAGACATCCTGAAAAAGTTAATAAACCGGTTAATCCAATCAAAAAAAAACCCGATTGGATCAGATCCAAACTATCCAACAGTAAAGAATTTTTTTTAACAAAAACAATTGTTAACCAAAATAATCTCGTCACTGTTTGTCAGGAGGCCAATTGTCCAAATATTACTGAATGTTGGAGTAAAAGACATGCAACATTTATGATCATGGGTGACACTTGTACAAGAGCTTGTGCATTTTGTGATGTAAAAACAGGTAAGCCAGAAAAATTGGATCCATTTGAACCTTACAAAATTTCAAATGCTGTGAGTAAATTAGATTTAAAACACGTTGTTATCACATCAGTTGATAGAGATGATTTAGATGATGGTGGGTCAAATCATTTTTATGAAGTAATAAATGCAACTCGCAAAAAAAATCCCAAAACATCAATAGAAGTTTTAACACCAGATTTTTTAAGAAAAGGGGATGCTTATAAAAAAATTTTACAGGCAGATTTAGATGTGTTTAATCACAATATTGAAACGGTACCACGTCTTTATTTAAAAGTTCGACCAGGTGCAAGATATTTTGGATCCTTAGAACTTTTAAAAAACGTTAAAAAAATTAATAAAAAAGTTTTTACTAAATCTGGTTTAATGGTTGGACTTGGTGAAGATAAAGATGAATTAATTCAGGTAATGGATGACTTAAGATCTGCTGATGTAGATTTTATAACCATAGGACAATATTTACAACCCTCTCCAAAACATCATCCACTAAGCAGATATTATCACCCAGATGAATTTAAAGAGTTAGAAAATATTGCAAAATCAAAAGGATTTTTACTAGTGTCATCATCACCACTTACAAGATCGTCTTATCATGCAGACGAAGATTTTGCTAAACTCCAACAAAATAGATTAAAAAATAATTAATGCCTAAAGCCTCAGTAACAAGGCACATAGAAAGAGAAAAACAAAAGTTAATAGATTTTGTTTTGGACATTGAAAAGTATCCCGAATTTATTCCTTTTTGTATTGACTCTAAAGTTTATGAGCGTGAGAATAAAAAAGATGAGATAGCAATCATTGCAGATCTAACTATCGGTAGAAAACCTTTTGTAGATACTTATAAAAGTGATGTACGTTATGATAAAAAAAACGACTCAATACATGTTACCAATATTGGTGGTCCTTTGAAACATCTACAAAATAACTGGAAATTTATTCAAAAAGAAAATTATACGGAGGTTCAATTTGATGTTGATTTTGAAATTAAAAATAGGTTTTTAAATTTAATTATGGAAAAATCTTTCCAATTTGGTCTAAATAAAATAGCAGATGCTTTTCAAAAAAAAGCTGAAAATCTCTAGATTAAAGAATTCACAATATCTAAAGATCTTTTGACTGTAGCTTTTTGTATGCTAACTCTGTTTTTGTTTTTAAATGTATTTTTAGTAATTAATATTTTATTACTTTTTTTTACTCCAATATAAACTAATCCAACTGGTTTAAGTTTTGTTCCCCCATTAGGCCCTGCAACACCTGTTATAGATATATTAATTTTACTTTTAGATAACTTTGCCAGGTTTTTAACCATTGCCTCACAAGTTTCTGGGCTTACTGCACCATATTTATCAATAATTTTTTTATTAACTCTTAATATTTTCATTTTTGCTTTGTTAGAATAGGTAACTAATCCTATTTGAAAGTATTTAGATGCATTTGATAATTTTGTTAAATTATTAGATAAGAGCCCTCCTGTACAAGATTCAGCAACTGAAATAGTCAATTTCTTTTGAATAAGTTTTTTATGCAGAAGTTTAATGTTCATTAAAATTTAAGGCTTATTAGGTAAATTACCAACATAGTATAAAATCCAGCCATAATATCGTCCATAATGATACCAAAGTAATTTTTAAAATTTTTATCAAAATAGCTTACTGGAAATGGCTTAAAGATGTCAAAAAATCTAAAAACAAAGAAAGAAATAATATAATAAATTTCTATCTGCATAGATATCTGATTAGTTTGGTTCAAATACAATAGTAGAATTAATGGCATAGATTGGCCCAAAACTTCATCAATTACTATTTGTCTTGGATCTTTATTTACAAATTCACTCTCACTATCTTTAACAGCGTAAAATGAATAAAAAAATATAATAAAAAAGAAGATAATTGAAAATTTTAAATCAGTGTAGCCAAGATATTCATAAGCAATATAAATAAAAATTATTGTTACCAAGGACGCTACAGTGCCAGGCATTTTGGTTAGATAACCGTACCCAAAGAAAGTAGATATTAAAACGTTAATTTTTTTCATTTAGAAATTGAGCAAATTACCTCGCAAGCAATTGCTTTTTCCTTTCCTATTAATCCTAATTTTTCAACAGTTTTGCCTTTTAGATTTATTAATGAACTATCAATGTTTAATAATTTTGATAAGGATTTAATTATTTTATCCCTGTATTTTGACACTTTAGGTTGTTCACATATTAAGTTAATATCAAGATTATTAATGTAGAATTCATTTTTATTCATCATTTCAATCACTGGCTTTAACATTTTAGAAGATCTTAAATTTTTAAATTTTTTTTTATTATCTGGAAATAATGTCCCTATATCTTTTTTTCTCATTGCCCCTAATAGAGCATCTATGATGGAATGAATTATAACATCTCCATCTGAATGACCTTTTAACCCTGAATGGAACGGGATTTTTAAACCAGCTAAATATAATTTTTTCCCTTTGACTAATCTATGAATATCAAAACCTATTCCAACAAATGTTTTATTAATTTTGATGTCTTCTATATAAGTAATTTTATTATTAGAATTTTCACCTCTTATAAATTTTACTTTTAAATTATTTTCAATAAATAAAGTTGCTTCATCCTGAATTTTAGCCTTTTGCTTTATTGACAAATTGTAAAGATCGTTAAATCTAAAGGCTTGCGGGGTCTGAGTTGAAAAGGAATGATCACGATTTAAATTAAATAACTGTTTTTTGACTTTATACTTAATAGAGTCTTTTGTTTTTACAGTCGGGATCGCTGCTTTATTTTTCTTAAGTGATTTAACTAAATTTTTTAAAAGCTGTAATGAAAAATTTGGTCTAGCTGCATCATGAATTAAGACATTTGATGGTTTAAATTTTTTGATATATTTAAGTCCAATTAGAGAAGAATCTGATCTTTCTTTGCCTCCCTTAACAACAACCACATTTTTAAAAATTTTTTTTTTGATTTGTTTTTTGTTGTTAACAACTAGGATTATTTTTTTAAATAATTTAGATGTTAGGGCTTTTTCAATAGAGTGTTCAAAAAGAGGCTTATTTTTATAGACAATATATTGCTTAGGTTTTCTTGAATTAAATCTTTTGCTTTGTCCAGATGCTAGTATTATAAAATAGTTGTTCATTTATAGTGGTGATTTTTTACTCAAATGTCAGAATTTATTAAAAAAAACATATACTTAATAATATTATTTATTATCACATTATCGATAGGTTTTTTAACCTTTTTAACTTTCATCGATAAAGGCTTTATTGAATTAAATGATCAGAATTTACAGTATTTATTAATACTTAATATCATTTTATTAATTTCCCTTTTCTTATTTATTTTTTCAGAAATCCAAAAAGCAATTAAAAACGATATTGATAAAGATGGGCTAAAATCTAATAAAAAATATATTACGTATTTTGCATTATTTACTTTAATACCCTCAGTTTTAATTTCAATTTTTTCATTATTTTTATTTTCTTTTGCTTTAGAAAAGTATTTTGACAAAAAAGTTACAACAGTAGTTAATAATTCTTATGAATTAGCCAGAAGCTATGTAAATGAAATCAGAAACAAAATTCAATCTGATATAGTGCTTATAGCTTTTGATACAAATAAGAGTAAAAAATTTTTAAATGATGACATTAAAGAATATAAACGTTTTTTAAACACTCAAAAAATAATAAGAGATGTTGATGAAATTCATATCATTGATGTAAATAAAAAACTTTTATTTTCTACAATAAAAAATAATAAATTTTTTGTGCCTCCGGTTGATAAAGCTCTTAATCTAGTTTTGGATGATGACAGACCTTTAAAAATAATCAATGCGCCAGAAAATATTTCTGCAGCAATTATGCGACTACAAAATTTTGATGATAGATTTCTTTATGTAATTAAATATTTGGATAAGGAAATTTCAAATTATTTAAATGAGTCACAGGAGGCAATCAATTTCTATTATACTGTAGAAGAAAAAAGCACTGGGATAAAGATATCTTTTGCAATTATTTATATTATTGTTGTGAGTGTTTTATTATTTGTATCTATATCAATAGCTATCAGGTTCTCATCAAGATTTTTTAGATCTATTAATAATTTAATTTATGCGTCAACCTCTATTGGTGAAGGAAATTTTGATGCAAAGGTTCCAGAGGTAAAAACAGATAAAGACTTAGAGATATTGAATAAAAATTTCAATTTAATGATTGATCGGCTTAAGACTCAGCAGGAAAAGCTTATTATAAATGAAAGGCATGAGGCTTGGGGAAGTTTAGCGAGAAAACTAGCTCATGAAATTAGAAATCCTCTTACACCAATTCAATTAACAATTGATAGTTTAAGAGAAAAATATTCTGATTTATTAAAGGAAAAAGACTCAGAAAATTTTAAAGATAATTTAAAAATAATTAATAACCAAATAAAACAAATTGGCAACTTAGTTAATGAATTTTCTGATTTTGCAAGAATGCCAAAGCCTACCCTGAGAGAAAATAACCTAGTCCTTTTACTGAAAGAGAATGTTAAATTATTAAAAAAATTAGATAATTCTATTGAGATAAATTTATCCACTAATTCAGAAAAAATAATTTTAAATAGTGATAAAGAACAAATAAGCAGGGTATTTTTAAATTTAATCAAAAATTCGATAGAAAGTATTCAGCAAAAAGCTGAAAATGACAGTAATTTCAGCAAAAAAATTACTATTGAACTTAATGAAAATAATGGTCACATAAAACTAGTAATTGTTGATAATGGAATTGGATTTGGAAAACTCTCTGTAAATATTAAAGATATTTTAAATCCCTACTTTACTACAAAAAAAAATGGTACTGGTTTAGGATTATCAATAGTAAATAAAATTATAAATGATCATAATGGTAAAATTGAATTTATCCCAAAAGATGATGGAGCCCAAATTAATATTAATTTTATAAAATAACATGAGTAGTGAAATTCTAATTGTTGATGATAATGCTGATATCAGAAATATCATTAATGAACTTATTCTGGACGCAGGTTATAAAACCAGACTAGCCGCAAATTATAACCAAGCCTTGTCCGAGATAGATAAAAAACTACCTGATGTTGCTATTTTAGATGTTAAGTTAGATAAAGGAGATAATGACGGAATAGAGCTTTTATCTCATATAAAGTCAAAAAACAAAGATATTCCTGTAATTATAATCTCTGGTCATGCTAATATAGAAATGGCAATTAAATCTTTACACAATGGTGCTTTTGAATTTATTGAAAAACCATTTGATCGTGAAAGGTTACTAAATTTTGTTAAAAGAGCTGTAGAAAATTATAATCTTAAAAAAGAAAATAAAGAATATGAAAGTAAACTTTTCTCATCTTATGAGATTATAGGAAACAGTAAAAATATAACTAATATCAAGGACCAGATTAAAAAAATATCAATTACTGAAAGTAGAGTATTTATAAATGGTCCTTCTGGATCAGGCAAAGAGTTGATCGCTAGAAAAATTCATAAAAATTCAAAAAGAAATAAAAATCCTTTTGTAATATTAAATGGAGCCTTGTTAGACTCTGACAAATATGAGCTTGAATTATTTGGTGAAGAAAAAGAAAATGGATCAATTTCATATGGAGCTTTGGAAAAAGCCAACAGTGGTATACTTTTAATTGATCAAGTTTCTGAAATCCCTTTAGATATACAATCAAAAATACTTCGTGTTTTAATTGATCAAAAATTTAAACGTGTCAATGGTAGTAGTGATGTTACAGTCGATGTAAGATTAATGTGTTCGTCTAGTAAGGATTTAAAAAAGGAAATTGAGATTGGCAACTTTAGAGAAGATCTTTTTCACAGAATAAATGTATTTGAAATTAATGTTGAGCCTTTAAGCCAAAGAATTTCTGATATTCCACTTTTAATAAATTATTTTTCAAAAAAAATATCTGAGAATTATAATATCAAAGAATTAAATATCGATGAGAACAATAGTTATATTTTAAATCATAATTGGCAGGGTAATGTTAGAGAGCTTAGAAATTTAATTGAAAGAATTGCCATATTACAACCAGATACAAAAGATAAAATTTCAAATATAATTAAGGAGTCTTTGAAAAATAATAATTTTGATGATCAAATTGCTGAAAATAGCCTATCTGTGCCATTAAAAGAGGCTAGAGAAAAGTTTGAAAAAGAGTATTTAACTATCCAATTAAAAAAATTTAATGGAAATATTTCAAAAACAGCCAACTTTGTTGGTATGGAACGAAGCGCATTACATAGAAAACTCAAAGGCTTAGGAATTAAAGAATTTAATTAATGAACATTATTATTTGTGGCGCTGGAAGAGTGGGTTTCACCATTGCCAAACAATTAAGTGAACAAGGTCATTCTATAACTGTAATTGATACATCTAGTGAAGATATTCAAAAAATAGATGACGCTTTAGATGTAAAAGCAATTGTTGGCAAGGCAACTTATCCAACTATACTTGAAAAAGCGAATGCAGCTGAAACAGATATGATCATCGCTGTTACCAGAAATGATGAAATTAATATGGTTATATGTCAAATAGCTTTTTCCATATTTAATATTCCAAAAAAAATTGCAAGAATAAGATCGCAGGATTATTTAAATCCTAAGTTTACAACAGTTTACAATAAAGAAAATTTACCAATTGATGTAATTATTTCGCCAGAACTTGAAATTGCAAAATCAATTCAAAGAAAGTTAGAAGCACCCGGAGCCTTAGATAGTGTACCTTTTGCAGAGAATAAAATACGATTGCTAGAAATTTTTATAAATGATGGCTGTAGTTTAATCAATATTAAGCTTAAAGATTTAACAAAAAAATATCCTAATTTGGATGCAAATGTAATTGGAATTATTAGGGATGATAAATTTTTAATTCCAAAAAAAGAGGATGAAATTAAAAAAAATGATAAAATTTACGTAATTATTAATTCTTCCCAAACAGCTGAAACCTTAGAAGCTTTTGGTCATACTGAAAAGGTATCTAAAAAAATTCTTATTGTTGGTGGTGGTAACATTGGTTTTAATCTTGCAAAAAATATTGAGGAAACATTAGATGCTGCAAGAGTTAAAATTGTTGAAAAAGACAAAGAGCGAGCTGAATACCTTGCATCAGAATTAAATAATACCATAGTAATCAATGGAAACGGTTTAGATGAAGAAGTGTTAGCTGAGGCAAATTTAGAGGAAGCTGAAACGGTCCTTGCTTTAACAAATGATGATGAGGACAATCTGATGGTAAGTGTTCTTGTTGAAAAATTCGCTAAAGATGAAAAGGAAATTGAAGATAAAAGAACGATGGCATTAGTGAATAAACCTAACTATTCTCTATTGCAAGACTCTCTAAAAATTGATGATCTAATAGATCCAAGAATGAATACTGTTTCTAGTATATTAAAACATGTCCATAAAGGTACCATAGAAACAGCATACACAATTATGAATGGTGAGTATGAAGTAATTGAAGCTGAAATTATTGAGACATCGGAGTTAATTAATAAAGAATTGAAGAATTCAAATCTACCAGACGAGATTAGAATTGGTGCAGTTTTAAGAGGAGACAAGATAATAATTCCCCGATCTGATTTTGTTTTTTTAAAAGAGGATAAAGTTGTATTTTTGGCAAAAAAAGACTCTATTTCAGTAGTTGAGAATATTTTTAGAATTAGTTCAATCTAATTAAATGTCGTTATTCAGAGTTAAATATTTAAGTTTTTTTTTTATACTTGTCTCTATATTTTCTTTTTTTAATATAATTTATTCTTATTATTTTAACTTATATCTTAATCTTAACACTTATTACGTAAGCTTAATAATTTCAGGTCTAATAGGAATTTTTTTTTATTACTTAAAATCAAATTTAAAAAAACCATCAATTTTTGAGAAGATTTTAACAGTACTACTTGGTTATATATTAATACCTTTAGTATTATGTATTCCATTTTATTTAAGTATTTATAATTTAACTTTTTTAAACTCAATTTTTGAGTCAGTATCAGGATTTACCTCAACTGGTTTTACTATTTTTGACAATATCAAACATATCGATCAAGGCTTAATATTATGGAGATCATCAATACAATGGATTGGTGGATTATACTTTTTATTTTCGATAATTTTTCTTATAGATATTTATGATGAAAGTTTAAAAAAATCATTAACAAATTTTTTATCTTTCAGTAGCTCTGAGATTTTAAAACAAACTATTAAAATTTTTCTTTTATATTCCAGCTTAACTGTTTTTATTTTTATTGTTTTAAATATATTTGGTATCAGAATATTTAACTCTCTTAATCTTGCAATGACAGTAATTTCTTCTGGTGGCTTTTTACCCGATAATGAGCTTTCAACAATATTATTGACCAACACTCAAATAATTGTTTTTTCACTTTTAATGTTGATATCTTTCTTTAGTATTTTTTTTACTTATAACTTAATTTTTTTACGAAAGAAAAATCTTAATTTTTTTTATGAAGATATTCATTTATTTTTGTATTTTTTATTATTGGTAAGTATTTTTTTTATATTTTTTAGTTATGATAAAAATTTTTCATTCAACTTCTTAAATTTAGTAAGTAGTATTTCAAATATTGGTATTTCTCTAGAAGTAGAACAAAAAAACTTAAACTTAATCTATTTAATATTAGTAATAGTTGGGGGTTCTTTTTTCTCAACAAGCTCAGGATTAAGGTTCTTAAAAATTTATTCTCTTTCTAAATATTCAATCAATCAAATTCTTTCTTTTAGTAAACCTAATAAAGTGTTTATGAATAAGCTTATTTTTTCTAAAATTAATTTTGACACAACTGATATTAATAAATATTTCTTAACTGTTTTAATATTTGTTATTTCTCTTTTCTCATTAACAGTTTTATTATCATTGAGTAATATTGAGTTTGAAAGTTCATTTAAACTGGCGGTACTAACTTTAATGAATACGGTCAATTCTTTTGCTTATGGAATTAGTGATTTTGACTTTCATAACTTACATTTTTTAACTAAATATTTTCTCATTTTTTTTATGATTATAGGTAGGGTTGAATTTTTATCATTGTTATTGATAGCTAAAAAATTTCTTTTTAAATATTAATTTAGTATTATAACAGTATCATAATAGTTATGCGCCCTTAGCTCAGCTGGATAGAGCATCGGTTTTCTAAACCGAGGGTCGGAGGTTCGAATCCTCCAGGGCGCGCCATCTTGTTCATTTTAGGTCATAATTGCCTAGAAATTTATCTTGATGGTAAATATTTATCATGCTTAAATTATGAATATTCAAAAGTAATTTTTTGAATTATTTGTTAACAAATAAAAAACAAAAGGAAGAATAATGTTTAAATACTTAAAACAATTAACTTCTTTAGTTGCTATGGTTGCAGTGTTGTTTACTTTTACAACAGAGACTATGGCTGCTAAAAAATCTAAGACACTTAAAAATACTCAAAAAAAGGGTTTTGTAAGATGTGGAGTATCTCAAGGTCTTCCAGGATTTTCTAACGCTGATGCTGCAGGAAATTGGACTGGTATAGATGTTGATGTATGTAGAGCAGTAGCTGCTGCAGTGCTAGGTGATGCAAGCAAAGTTAAGTTTACACCACTAAGTGCCAAAGAAAGGTTTACAGCTTTAACTTCTGGTGAGATTGATATCTTGTCAAGAAACACAACTTGGACTCTTTCTAGAGATGCTGATATCGGACTTACTTTCGTTGGAGTAAACTTCTACGATGGTCAAGGTTTCATGGTTAGAAAAAGTTCTGGTATCACTTCGACAGACCAATTCAAAAATGGTATCTCAGCTTGTACAAATATTGGTACAACAACTGAGTTAAACATGAGAGACTTCTTTAATTCTAGAGGAATTTCTTATGAGCCAGTTGCTTTTGAAAAAGCTGACGAGGTCGTAGCTGCTTATGATGCTGGTAGATGTGATACTTACACTACTGATAAATCAGGTTTAGCTGCACAAAGAACTAAAATGTCTAATCCAGATGAGCACATTGTATTACCTGAAACTATTTCAAAAGAGCCATTAGGCCCTGTTGTAAGACAAGGTGATTCAGTATGGGAAGATATCGTAAGATGGTCTTTGAATACTATGATCGAAGCTGAGGAGTATGGAATTACTTCCTCAAATGCAGACATGATGAAAACTTCAGATAACCCAGCAATTAAAAGATTGGTTGGTGCTGAAGGTGAGATGGGTGCAGCATTTGGTCTTGATAATGATTGGAACTATAGAATTATCACACAAGTAGGTAATTATGGTGAGAGTTATAAAAGAAATATAGCTGACACTGGTATCCTACCAGACAGAGGTCCAAATGAGTTATGGACTAAAGGTGGAATTTTATACGTACCACCTGCAAGATAATTGTAAATTAAAACAATTTTAGAAAGGGCTAGATTTATCTAGCCCTTTTTTTAATATTAAATATATTCCTCCTAATGAAGCTTAAAAAAATTCTTCCTCAAGCAATAACATTACTCGTTGTTATATTAATCTTTGGTTTTTTTACCATGAATGCCCAATTAAACATGGAAAACAGGGGGATAGATTTTGGATATGGATTTTTATCCCAAGAATCCTCATTTGATGTTCAATTTTCATTAATTGAGTATAGTGGCTCAGATAGTTACGCAAGAGCATACTTAGTAGGTCTTTTAAATACTTTATTAGTATCTATTTTAGGAATAATCTTATGTACAATACTTGGTGTTATAGTTGGTATAGCGAGACTCTCTCCCAATTATTTAATTAGAACTACAGCTGCCTGGTATGTCGAATTTTTTAGAAACATTCCACTTCTTTTACAAATTTTCTTTTGGTACTATGCTGCTCTTAGAGCATTACCATTACCTCAAGATGCAGAAGCTATTTTTGGCGCCTCATACTTAACAATAAAAGGTTTTTATACACCATCTTTAATTTGGGAAAATTTAGATATTTTTATTTATTCAGTTGTTGCAGCAATAATTGCAATTATATTTGTAAGAATTCAAGCTAAAAAACTCAGAGAAAATGTTGGTAAGCATTTACCAGTATTAAACATCTCAATAGCGATTCTATTTGTATTACCGCTTTTAACGTTTTTATTTGGCGGTGTTAATGTGGGCTATGAAACACCAGAGCTTAAACAATTAGCAAAAACCTCATTTAAGTTTGAGGGTGGTTTAAGTATACCTCCAGAATTATTGTCATTAGTGATAGCTTTATCACTTTATACAGCAACATTTGTTGCTGAATGTGTAAGAGCGGGTATTCAGGGTGTTGGAAAAGGACAAAGAGAAGCTGCATCATCTATCGGTTTAAATAGAAAACAAGTTTTAAATTTAATTATTATGCCTCAAGCACTGAGAATAATAATTCCCCCAACAACAAATCAGTATTTGAATTTAACAAAAAATTCATCCTTAGCTGCTGCAATAGCATATCCTGATTTAGTTTTAGTTTTTGCAGGTACAGCATTGATGCAAACTGGAAAAGCAATTGAAATTGTTTCAATCACAATGCTTACATATTTAACTTTAAGTTTATCAATATCATTTTTCATGAATTGGTATAACGCTAAAATTGCAATTGTAGAGAAATAATGAGTACATTAAATTTATTAAGACCCTCAAAAGACAATTTACAAAGCAATTTGTATTTAGGATCTTTTTTGGTTGGAATTTCTATTTTGGATGTATTTCTTAATTCATTTTTAAAGTTAAACATTACTTCTTTTTTACCATCAATTATAAGTATAGTTTTACCTTTTTTATTAGGAATGTTTGGTTTTCATTTAATGAGGATTGAATTTTCAGGAATAAAAAACCTAGATAAGTTAAATAAAAATATTAATACAAATAATTTTAATGCTGCATTAACTTTACTAATCATTTTTTTAATTATTAAAGCAATACCTCCTGTAATGAGCTGGATGATTTTGGATGCAAATATTTCAGGTGATTCAAAAGATGCATGTACAGGATCAGGTGCTTGTTGGACTTATATAAAAGTTTGGTTCAAAAGGTTTATGTATGGGATGTATCCAAACGAACATATTTGGAGAGTAAACTTAGCATTTATTTTTTTAGTCGTTTTGGCTTTTGTTGGTTTTGTTACTCCACAAAAGTATAGAAACCTTTTAACATTGTATTACGTTGTAATATATCCAATTATTGCCTTTATATTAATTTATTATTTAATATCTGGTGGTGAATTTGGTTTAGAATGGGTTGAAACAGGCGCTTGGGGTGGTTTATCTTTAACTTTTATTGTTTCTTTTTTTAGTTTAATTTTTTGCTTTCCTTTGGGAATGGCTCTTGCTTTAGGAAGACGAACTGAGTTACCAATAGTAAAATATGTATCGGTTGGTTTTATAGAATTTTGGAGAGGTGTGCCTTTAATTACAGTTTTATTTATGTCATCTGTAATGTTTCCAATGTTTTTGCCTGAAGATTTTTTCATGGATAAACTTGTAAGGGTGATTATTGCTATTTCTTTATTTGAGGCAGCTTATGTTGCAGAAGTTATCAGAGGTGGTCTACAAGCTCTTCCAAGAGGCCAATACGATGCAGCAAAGTCTTTAGGAATGGGTTATTGGAAAATGCACATCTTTGTAATATTACCACAAGCACTGAAATTAGTTATACCAGGAATGGCAAATACATTTTTAGCATTAGTGAAAGACACACCTTTGATTTTTGTAGTAGGTTTAGCAGAACTTGCTGGAATGTTGCAAATGGCTAAAACAAATCCAAAATGGTTAGGTTATGCAATGGAGGGATATGTTTTTGCTGCGATAATTTTCTGGATTATTTGTTACGCTATGAGTAAATATAGCTATAATTTAGAACTCAAATATAAAACTGATAGGTAGTAAATGTCTGAAGCAATTATACAAATTAAAGATGTAAATAAGTGGTTTGGAGATTTTCAAGTTTTAAGTGGAATTAATCTTGAAGTAATGCCTAAAGAGAAAATTGTAGTTTGTGGACCATCCGGATCTGGCAAATCAACATTAATAAGATGTATAAACAGATTAGAAGAACATCAAGAAGGTAACATTATTATTGATGGTACTGAAATTTCAGAAGATACTAAAAATATTGAACAAGTAAGAGCAGAAGTTGGTATGGTTTTTCAACAATTTAATTTATTTCCACATTTATCTATTCTAGACAATTGCACTCTTGCACCTATTTGGGTTAAAAAATTACCTAAGAAAGACGCTGAAGAATTAGCATTAAAACATTTAGAAAGAGTACAAATATTAGACCAAGCTCAAAAATTTCCAGGTCAACTATCTGGTGGTCAACAGCAACGTGTTGCAATTGCAAGAGCTTTGTGCATGGAGCCAAAGATTATGTTATTTGACGAGCCAACATCAGCACTAGACCCTGAAATGATTAAAGAGGTCTTAGATGTTATGGTAAATTTAGCAAACCAAGGTATGACAATGATTGTTGTTACACATGAAATGGGATTTGCTAAGGAAGTGGCAGACAGTATGATCTTTATGGATGAAGGAAAGATAGTAGAAAAAGCCGATACCAAGGAGTTTTTTGCTAATCCTAAAAATGAGAGAACTAAGCTATTTTTAAGTCAAATTTTATAAAAACATAAATACTAGACTAATCTTTCATCTGATAAATCAAGCTTAATATATGTTTTTATTAGCAACTTATGCTTGACAGGATTTGAAATTATCTAAAAATCTAATGAAATATAAAAATTTTTCTGTTGCAGGGGATTTAAATATTCTGTTGAATGAGGCTTTAAAATTTAATTAAGAGGGGTCTTAATGGAAGATAATTTCAACAAACACTTAGGCAACAAGCTTAAGCTAAGAAGATTAGCTTTAGGCTTGACACAGACTAAGGTGGCTAAAGCAATTAACGTAACATTTCAACAAATTCAAAAATACGAAAAAGGTACTAACGGAGTAAGTTCAATAAGATTATTACAATTATCAAATTACTTAAAGGTTCCAATAAATTATTTTTTTGAAGATTTTTCAGAATATTTAATTAATTTAGAAAAATCTCAAGAAGGTCATATGAATGTGAATTATAATTTTTTAACAAAATTATATTCTGAGTTAACAGCTGATCAAAAATTAAAATTTAATAAATCTTTACAGATTTCATCAGTCGGAATTACAAAGACTGGCTAAAATAAAATTTAGTTAAGACCCGTAAATAAATTTTATAATTCTTTAATTTTATATTAATTAATCAGAAACTTTTTTGGCTCCTCGGGCAGGACTCGAACCTGCGACCAATTGATTAACAGTCAACTGCTCTACCAACTGAGCTACCGAGGAATGTAAAAAAGCAACTTACTTTTTTTTATAACTAAAACAAGATCTATTTTGGAGGCAACGCCCGGAATCGAACCGGGATACAAGGATTTGCAATCCTCTGCGTAACCATTCCGCCACGTTGCCATCTTATTTTTTGACTTATAGCTACAGATGCCTTTTTATATTAAATATTTTTCATTAGTCTATTAAATAACGATAGAAATTGATTATTGTTAATTTGGATTATTAAATTATAAACTTTAAGATCCATGAGTAACGATAAATATATACATTCTGATGTTGAAAATAGAATTTATTCTTATTGGGAAAAAAATGGTCTTTTTAAACCTAAGAAAAATTCTAAAAAATTTTCAATAGTAATTCCACCCCCTAATGTAACTGGTAGTCTCCACATGGGACATGCCCTGAATAATTCTATTCAAGATTTATTAGTTCGTTATCATCGTATGAATAACTATGAAACTTTATGGCAACCAGGAACTGATCACGCAGGAATTGCTACGCAAGCTCTTGTTGAAAAAAAACTTAATTCTGAAAAAATTGATAAAAATGAAATTGGTCGAGAAAAATTCATTAAAAAAGTTTGGGAGTGGAAAGATCAATATGGAGACATAATTATCAATCAATTGAAAAAACTTGGTTGCTCCTGTGATTGGTCCAGAAATGCCTTCACGATGGATGAAAATTTATCAAAATCAGTAATAAAGGTTTTTGTTGATCTATATAACAAAGGTTTAATTTATAAGGATAAAAAATTAGTAAATTGGGATACTGTTTTAAAAACAGCCATTTCAGATTTAGAAGTTGATCAAAGAGAAGTAAATTCAAAAATTTATTATATTAAATATCCAATTGATGGAACGGATCAATTTATAACAATTGCAACTACAAGACCTGAAACAATGTTGGGTGATACGGCAATAGCTGTAAATCCAAAAGATGATCGTTTTAAATCTTATGTTGGCAAAACTGTCACAATCCCAATCGTTGGAAGAAAAATTAAAATTATCGAAGATGATTATGCAGATCCTGAACAAGGAACTGGTGCTTTAAAAATAACTCCAGCTCATGATTTTAATGATTATGATGTAGGTCAAAGAAATAATCTTGATATAATAAATATTTTTACTGAAGCTGGTAAAATTAATGAAAACGCTCCAAAACATTACGTAGGTCTTGATCGCTCTGAAGCAAGAAAACAAATTTTAAAAGAGCTTAAAGAAAAAGAATTTTTTGTAAAAGAAGAGAATATTAAAAATAAAGTTCCTTACGGAGATAGATCCAATTCAATAATTGAACCTTTTTTAACAGAACAATGGTTTGCTGATGCAGGTAAATTATCAGTTAAAGCTAAAGATGTTGTAAATTCAAAGAAAACAAATTTCTTTCCTGAGAATTGGTCAAAAACTTACTTTCAGTGGATGAACAATATAGAACCTTGGTGTATTTCAAGACAACTTTGGTGGGGACATCAAATACCTGCTTGGTATGGACCTGATGAAAAAATTTTTGTTGCATACAATGAAGATGAAGCAAAACAATTAGCTAATAAACATTATGGTAAAGATGTAGAATTGAATAGAGATCCTGATGTTTTAGATACTTGGTTTTCATCTGGACTTTGGCCATTTGCAACACTTGGATGGCCTGATGATAAAAAATTTGTTGAGAAGTTTTATCCAACATCAGTTTTAGTAACAGGCTTTGATATTATTTTCTTTTGGGTTGCAAGAATGATTATGTTTGGAACTGAATTTTTAAACAAAGAACCTTTTAAAGATATTTATGTTCATGCTTTAGTTAGAGATGAAAAAGGACAAAAAATGTCTAAATCAAAAGGAAATGTTATTGATCCTTTAGATTTAATTGAAAAATATAGTGCTGACGCTTTAAGATTTACGCTTCTTTCAATGGCTTCACCTGGAACTGATGTTAAACTTTCAGAGGATAGAGTTAAAGGTTATAGAAATTTTTTAAATAAACTATGGAATGCTAATAATTTTTTAATTACCAATGAATGTGATTTTAAAAATACAGATCAAATTCCAGATTTAAAAGTTAATATTAATAAATGGATATATTCTGAGTTAGCAGAAACTACTAATAAAATAGTTAAAAACTTAGAAGATTATAGATTTGATGAAGCTGCAAAAAATGCTTATCAATTTACTTGGCATTCTTATTGTGATTGGTACTTAGAGCTTTCTAAAACAATTCTTTTTTCAGAAGATGAAAGCGCTAAAGAAGAGGTTAGAAAAGTTTCAAGCTACGTATTTAAACAAATACTAGTTTTATTACATCCATTTATCCCCTTTGTTACTGAAGAAATTTGGCTTAAAAATAAATTTGATAATAAGGGCAATGACTTTCTAATGTTTAAAAATTGGATATCCGCAAAATCAACTAAAGATTCACACACTGATCAGGTAGAGAATATAATTAACATAATATCTGAGCTAAGATCATTTAAAAATGAGCTAAATGTGAACCCTGGTTCATTTATAGACATTTCAATTAACAATATAAACAAAGATCAAAAGCAATTTATTAGCTCAAACGAAATAATTCTTAAAAAATTAGGCAGAATAAACAATATTCTCAGTGATGATTTAGACAAACCGGCTGCGACAATGGTTGTATCAGGGGACCTGTTTAAGATCTATTTTGATAAAGATGTTGATTTAAAATTAATAAAGGAAAATTTAACTAGCAAACAAGAACGATTAGAACAAGAGATGCATAAGATATCTCAAAGACTAGAAAATAAAAGTTTTGTTGATAGGGCACCAAAAGAGATTGTTGAACAAGAAAAAACTAATTATAATAATTTAAAGAACGATGTTGATAAGATATCAATAACAATAAAGGGTATATAATGGCAAAATTTAACAAGAAGAAACTTCCAAGCAGACATACATCGTTAGGAGCAGATAGAGCTCCTCATAGATCATTTTATTATGCTATGGGTGAAACTGAGAAAGATGTAGCAAAACCCTTTATTGGCGTGGTTTCAACATGGAATGAGGCAGCTCCTTGTAACATAGCACTAATGAGACAAGCTCAATCTGTTAAAAAAGGTGTTAGATCAAATGGAGGTACTCCAAGAGAATTTTGTACCATCACTGTTACTGATGGAATTGCAATGGGTCATGAAGGAATGAAATCCTCTTTAATATCAAGAGAAGTTATTGCAGATTCTGCAGAGTTAACAGTCAGAGGACACTGTTATGATGCATTAGTTGGTATTGCAGGATGTGATAAATCTTTACCAGGCTTAATGATGTCGATGGTTAGATTAAATGTTCCAAGTGTATTTATTTATGGAGGTTCAATTCTTCCAGGAAGATATAAAGGTAAAGATGTAACGGTGGTTGATGTATTTGAAGCGGTTGGAAAACATTCATCAGGTAAAATGTCATCTGCAGAACTAAGAAAATTAGAATTAGTTGCTTGTCCTAGTGCAGGTGCTTGTGGAGGCCAATTTACTGCAAATACTATGGCCTGTGTATCTGAGGCAATTGGATTAGCACTTCCTTATTCAGCTGGAACACCAGCTCCATATGAGGAAAGAGATAAATACGCAAAAGCTAGTGGTAAAACGGTTATGAACCTTTTGAAAAAAGGAATTAAACCAAGAGATATAGTTACAAGAAAAGCTTTAGAAAATGCTGCAACAGTTGTTGCTGCAACAGGTGGATCAACTAATGCTGGATTACATTTACCAGCAATTGCAAATGAAGCAGGAATTAAATTTGATTTAATGGATGTTGCAAAAATTTTTAAAAGAACACCTTATCTTGCAGATTTAAAACCAGGTGGAAAATATGTTGCAAAAGATATGTGGTTAGCAGGTGGTGTTCCAATGTTATTAAAAACTTTATATGAAGGTGGCTACATTCATGGTGATTGTATGACTGTTACTGGAAAAACAATGAAAGAAAATTTAAAAAATATTAAATTTAATCCTAAACAAAAAGTTATGAGATCTTACAAAGATCCATTATCACCAACAGGAGGTGTAGTTGGATTAAAAGGAAACTTAGCACCAGATGGTGCGATAGTAAAAGTTGCAGGATTAGCAAAATTACAATTTACTGGAAAAGCAAGATGCTTTGACAATGAAGAAAGTGCAATGAAAGCAGTTCAAAGCAAAAAGTATAATGATGGTGATGTAATTATAATTAGGTACGAAGGACCAGTTGGTGGTCCTGGCATGAGAGAAATGTTATCTACAACAGGTGCAATCTACGGACAAGGTAAAGGAGAGAAAGTAGCTCTTATCACTGATGGAAGGTTCTCTGGAGCCACAAGAGGCTTTTGTGTGGGTCACGTGGGCCCTGAGGCCGCTCTAGGGGGTCCTATAGGCCTTTTACGTACAGGAGATATCATTGATATCGATGCCAAAAAAGGAACGATCAACGTAAGACTTTCTAAAAAAGAAATGGCAGCAAGAAAAAGAAAATGGAAAGCTAGAAAATCAGATTTTGGGTCTGGTACATTATGGAAATATGCACAAACAGTTGGACCTGCGTATTTAGGTGCACCCACACATCCAGGTAAGAAAAAAGAAGTTAAGGATTATTCAGAAATTTAATGAAAATTCGTCCAGTTATTTTATGTGGAGGTGCTGGAACTCGACTTTGGCCAAATTCTAAAAATCATCAAGCAAAACAGTTTATTGATTTTGGTAATTGGACTTTGCTTGGAAAAACACTTGAGAGAACAAAAGCCTCAATTTACGACTCTCCAATTATTAGTACCAATAAGAAATACTTAAGCAAAGTAAAACAGCATTTAAGAAAAAACAAAATAAGCAAATATAAAATAGTTGTAGAACCAGCTAAAAGAAACACAGCACCAGCGATATTAAGTACAGCTTTAATTAAAGATATTCCAGGCAATCAACTGTTAATGTTTTTTACAGCAGACCATTTGATTGAAAAAATGAATATTTTTAATAAGGCGATAAATAAAAATAAATCAAATCTTAATGAAGAAAATATATTTGTTTTTGGAATTAAACCTAAATCTCCAACGAGTGATTATGGTTATTTTTTAACAAAAAAAATCAAAGGTAATATTAATAAAGTAACAAGATTTATTGAAAAACCAAAAGAAGCTAAGGCTAAACAAATTATAAAGAATAAAGGTTATTGGAATTCAGGAATGTTTTATCTTCGAAAAGACTCCATTATTAATAACTTTAAAAAATATCAGCCTAAAACTTACAGAAATTGTTTAAATGCTGTTAATAAAGCAAAATATAAGTCTAATACATATTATCTAAACAAAGCTTCATTTATAAAAGCAACCGCCAAATCATTTGATTATGCAATTCTAGAGAAAACCAAACAAATTAACGCTATCAAACTAGATATTCCTTGGTCAGATCTTGGTAGTTGGAAAGAAATTTTGAAGATGTATGACAAAAATAAAAATAAATATATTAAGAAAACAAATGTGTATTACCGTCCATGGGGTAGGTATACCAATCTATTTGAGGGCAAAGAGTTTTTAATTAAAGAGTTATACGTAAAACCAAAAGGCATTTTAAGTTTACAAAAACACCATCATCGAGCTGAACATTGGTTAGTCACACAAGGAAATGCAAAAATAACTCTTAATAAAGATATTATAATTAAAAAGGCAGGTGAACATATATTCATTCCATTAGAAGCAATCCATAGAGTTCAAAATCCAGGAAAAAAACCTGTTAAAATTGTCGAAGCTCAAATCGGTTCAATTTTGAAGGAAAGTGATATTGTTAGATATCAAGATGTTTATGGAAGAGTTCGTTAAATTAACTGAATTGTAATATTAGATAAATATTTTTGTAATTAAACTTATCTAATGATTGCTTACAAAATTTATAGTTAAATAATAAATTATTCTTCTCGTATTCACTTTAAATTTTGTTAATTAACAACTTTCTCTCTTTTCATAATTGAGAAGAGAGAAAGACGAATTTAGTTATTAATTATTTACAGATGCTGAGCTTGCACTAGCTTGTTTCTTAGCTATTTTTTTTGCTCTTTTTTCAGCAGCTCTTTTTTCTAAACTTGCAATTTTTATATTAATTTTAGATAACTTTTTTTCTTTTAAATTTATCTTATTTTTGAACTTATTAATTGATTTACTAATTTTTTGTTTCTTTTTTGCAAAGTTTTTAAGTTTTTTTTTCATCTCAACCTCCAATTGTATGAATTTAATAATTTATTATTGCAAACTATCAAAATTAAGTAAATGAAATATTTAAGCTGCTTTTAGAATATTAAATGCTTGTTTTGAAGACGAAATAATTATTTTTTTGTGCTCACCGAAATTATCACCATCAATTTGTACGGGTATATTATTTCCCAAACCATCAAATTTAATTTTATCTACATTTACAGTAATTACAGATTTAGATTTATTCAAATTTCCATATACAGCTATTAAATAAATATAATAAAGTAATTTATATCTTTTGAGATCCTTAAAAATATAGGTAGTAAATTTTTTATCAAATATATGTGTGTCGGTAATTTTATGGTGCCCAGCATAGTATTTGCTATTTGAGCAAAGCACCCAATCAGCAAATATATCTTCTTTATCTATCGACACTTTAATTTTTTTATTATTCATTGATAAAAATTTTTGGAAACCTTTTATACCGAAAATAACTTTTCCTAGAATTTTCTTTAAATAAGAGTCAATCGAATTTACAATTTGGGCATCCCATCCAATGCCTGCCATTAAAATAAAATGCTTGTCATTAATTTTCACCAAACATGTTTTGTCATAATTATCTGAAGTAAGCGTATTAGCTATATGTTTTATATTTTTGGTCATACCTAATTCTGCTTGCAAAATATTAGCTGTACCAGCTGGAATATATCCAATGGCAAAATTCTTAGGGAGATTGAAATTATTTTTTATTAATTCATTAATTGCAAAAGAAACAGAGCCATCTCCACCTGCAACTAACAATCTATCGTATTTGTTTATCTCAAAGTTTTTTATTATTTCAGAGGCTTCAGACTCACTCGATGTTTCAAATAAATCAACTTTGTGGTGATTCGATATTTCTTCAAGTATTTTTTTGATAAATTTTGACTTTCTTCCACCTGCTGATTTCTTATTATATATTAGACAAAATTTCATATTTAATAAAATTGTAACATAAAAATGCAGTATTAAGAAAATGATTCTAGTTATAATAGAATCAATAATTTAAACAAGAAAATATGGAATTAAAAAAATCCTTAATAACTTACAAAAGCTTATTTATATCTGATGTCCATTTAGGTACTAAAGGGTGTCAAGCTAATAAATTGTTAGAATTTTTTAAATTTTCAAGGTCTGAAAATTTATATCTTGTAGGAGACATAATTGATGTGTGGGCTATGCAGAAAACGTTTTATTGGCCTCAACAACACAATGACGTAATCCAAAAAATTTTAAGAAAAGCAAGGCACGGTACTAAAGTATTTTATATAATTGGAAATCACGACGAGGTTTTTAGAAAATTTATACCAATGCATTTTGGAGATATCAATATTGTTAACAGGGTTATTCACGAAACTCAGCTTGGAAAAAAATATCTTGTAGTCCATGGCGATGCTTGGGACGGTGTAATGAAATATGCAAAATGGTTATCTAAGTTGGGATCAATTGCATATGGAGCATTACTTAGATTAAATATTGTGATAAATTTCTTCAGAAAATTAAGAGGAAAAAGTTACTGGTCTCTAGCAAAATTTTTAAAATATAAAGTTAAAAATGCAGTTAAATATATAGGTGAATATGAAAGAACAGTTTCAGAGTATGCAAAAAGAAAAAAATATGATGGTATAATTTGTGGACATATTCATCATGCTGAAGATCAAAATTTTGATGGAATTAATTATTTAAACTGTGGGGACTGGGTAGAATCCTGTACTGCTTTAGCAGAGAAATATGATGGAACATTTGAAATTATTTATTGGGATAATGTTAGGAAAGAATTCGTAACAGAGGACAAAGAGAAAAAAGAAATAGATAAAAAAGATAAAGATAACGTAGAAGATTTAAAGCGAGCTTCATAAGCGTGAAAATTCTAATCGTAACAGATGCATATTATCCACAAGTGAATGGTGTAGTTAGAACTTTGCATGAAACTGGAGAAATATTAAAATCTCAAGGTCACACAATTGAATATATTACTCCTCAACAATTTTTTACTGTACCGATGCCCAAATATAATGAAATTAGATTGTCATTAAATGTTTGGCCTCGTGTAAGTAATTTAATTAATTCAATTAAACCAGATGCAATACACATTGCAACAGAAGGGCCTCTTGGTTTTATGGCAAGAAGACATTGTATTAAAAAAGGTTTAAAGTTTACAACAAGTTTTCATACAAGATTTGATAAATATATGAAACTTTATATGCCTATCATTCCAGCTAAATGGTCAGAAAAATTTTTATGTAATTTTCATAATAAAGCTGAAAGAATTTTAGTGACAACAGAATCCATGCGTGAAGAGTTAATTGCATTAGGTGTTGATAATAATAAAATGGTTACATGGACTAGGGGTGGTAATCATGGCGCGTTTAAAAACCCTATTAAGAGAGACTTACCTTATAAAAGACCAATATGGATATATGTTGGTAGGGTTGCAGTTGAAAAAAATATAAAAGCATTTTTAGATTTAGATCTTGAAGGTACTAAGGTTATTATTGGAAAAGGTCCAGACCTAAACAATTTGAAAAAAAAATTTCCAAATGACATTTTTTTAGGTGAAAAAACCAATGGAGAATTGGCATCCCATTTTGCATCATCAGACGTTTTTGTATTCCCTAGCAAAACCGATACTTTTGGTATTGTGGTTTTGGAGTCTTTAAATTGTGGAACACCTGTGGCTGCATATCCAGTTCCTGGTCCTAAGGATATATTAGGTGGGTCAAAAATAGATGCATTAGATCAGGACCTTAAAACCTCTGCACTTAAGGCACTAAAAGTAAATCGAGAAGATTGTCTAGAATTTGCTAAAAAATATAGTTGGGAAGAAACAGCAAGGATATTTTATAATAATATATCACCTAATTAATATTTAATACAATTGATCTAAGTTTCTCAACTATTTGCCTGTTACTTAGTTTTTCTTTTTGAAGCAAAGTAATTCTTTTTCCAATACTTAGGTTAAATTTTTTATTTTTTTTATTAAAAAGCTCTCTAATGAATAAAACTCTTCTTAATCTATTGTTTATAAAGCCTATTGTGTGAAAAAATAAACTATTCTTCCCAAAAAAACGAACAGGAACAATATCTGCTTTTGTTTTATTAATTATAGAGCCTATTAAAGGCTTCCATTCTCTTTCATTAGCTTCATTAAAAATTAATGAAGAAGTAGCAACTTCTCCCGAGGGAAAAGTAATTAAAATTCCATTTGAATTTAAATGTTCAATTGCTTTTTTTTTAGTAATTATGTTTTTTTTAATATCTGCTGTAACACTAGAAAATTTTATTGGTAACAAATATTCTCTTATTTGATCAATTTGTGACACTTCTTCATTAATTAAAATTTTATAATCTTTTCTGATATCACAAATTATAGAACAAATTATTAATCCATCTAATAATCCAAAAGGATGATTAGCAACAACTATAGCCGAACCTGTTTTTGGAATATTGGTTATATTTTCTGCGTAGTAATCGATATTTAAAATATCTAATGTTTTTTTCCAAAAATTTGATGACTCTTTTAAATCTTCATAATTAATTTTATACAAAGATTTTATTTCATCAACTTTAGATATTTTATTAAAAATTTTTTCCATCAATCTATAATTTTATTAACATAATCTTTGTTTATTTCTTCAATAGGTAAAAAAATAAAAACATCGGTTGTTTTAAACCTGTTGTCTACTACTGCGCCTTCCCCAATTGATGCATTAAATTTTAAGTAAGCTTTAATTAAGGTTGGCAGCTTTGAAACCAATTTAAGATTTATGTCAATTGGTTTTTCATAATCAACTTTGACTTTATAATTTGCTAATGCATTAACTTTAATATTATCTGACATTTTGTGGTTATTATTTAGATAAATTAACTGATCCTCAATCTTATTAATATTAGTGTCTAAAAAACTAGCTGTGCCAAATAAAGCATCTATATTATTTTTATTAATATAACGATATATTTCATTCCACATTAATTTTAGTACATTTTTATTTCTAAATTTTTGAGATATACATGACCGACTTAATTCAAGCATGTTGTTATAAATTTTTGAATTCAATAGATTGTCTAGATTAAATTCATCGCAACTATAAAAACCTGATTTTTTTTCTGCTACAGATTGTTTAAGTAAACGATAGGTGCCAATTACTCTAGTTTTTGAAAATTTATTTTTTCTAAATTTAACAATTATATGGTCTGCATAATTATCAAATTTATCAGAATCCCTCCTAAAATTTCCAATATTTAATATAGGACTGTGTATCCTTTCTGAAAAAAAAACTTTGTATCTGAGTTTTTGAGCAAGTTTGATCTCACTTCTGCTTTCAGCTAGCTTAACATCAAAAACAGGTTTAAAAAAATCATGAGTATTAATATTAAATTTTTTAGTAATATTATTTTTTCTTAATATATTGTTTATTGTCATGAAACTTTGATAAAAGATTCACATGTATTTAAAGTTAAAAAATTATTTCAAATTTGTTACATTAAAATAGTATGGATTTTATTATTTATTTTCTGTTAATTATAATAATCGTACTATTTTACCTCTTAATTAAAAAAAATATTAAACCAATAAATACTGCTCCCACTATCAATAAAACAAACAAAGACGATTTAGGTAAACGTGTAATAATTGAGGAATTGGAAGATCAATTTTTTGCTTTAGATAAATATAATTTAATTAAATATTTAAACAAAAGTGCAAAACAACGGTTTGGCGAAAATTTAATTGATAAAAATATATCAAGTGTAATAAGAGATACAAAATTATTAGAAACAATTGATGAAGCTATTAAAGATCAGGTAACAAAATATGTGAATGTTGAAATTAATTTACCATCATATCAATTGTATAAAATTTATATTATTCCTGGTCCTACTCATTTATTTCCAGAGACAGATTCTGTTGTTTTATTTCTTAAAGATTTTACAGAAATAACTAAAGCACAAAAATTAAAAACTGACTTTGTTGCTAATGTTAGTCACGAGCTAAGAACTCCTTTGGTTTCAATTAAAGGTTCTTTAGAAACTATTCTTGGACCAGCTTCAGATGATAAAGTTGCACAAAAAAAGTTTATGAAGATTATGTCTGATCAGGTTTTTAGAATGGAAAACCTTATTAATGATTTATTGATTTTAAGTAGAATAGAATTAGAAGAACATATTAAGCCAAACAAAATTGTGAACTTAAATGATATTTTTACAAATATTAAAAGTAACTTTGAATTAATTCTTAAAAAAAAGAAAATTAATTTACATATTGAGCTTATTGAACCAACTTTAGTTTTTGGTGATAATGATAAATTGTTAACTGTATTTTCAAATTTAATTGATAATGCAATTAAATACTCTAATGATGAAAAAAATATTTATGTCAAAAGTCAAAATAGTGAGGGTAAATTAATTGGTAAAAATATGTTAATTTGTATTAAAGACGAAGGCATAGGTATTCCTCAAGATTTAATTCCAAGAATAACAGAAAGATTTTTTAGGGTTGACACAGAAAAAAGTAAAAAAGTTGGTGGTACAGGATTAGGTTTAGCTATAATGAAACACATAATTGCTCAACATAGGGGAGATTATGAGATTCTAAGTAAAATTAATGATGGTACTGAAATTAAAATTTATCTTCCAACAAATTAACTAATTAAAAAAATTGTTTAAAATTAACCTTTATTGACTAAATATTTAACAAATCTTTTATTGATTTGCATCCTGGTTAAATTAAAATTTTAATATGGTTAAAGTATTAAATGGTATTTTAATTATTATATTTGTTTTGATGTCGATGATTACTAAAAGTATATCATCAGATATTTCTACAATTTTAAGAAATCAGCAATTAACTGTATTCGATATTGGTATTTTTAGATTACAAGAGGATATGAAATCAGTGATACCACAAGTTCAAAAGCATTTTCCTGATAAAGAAATTGAAATTTCTGATGTTTATACTGATGTAGTTTCATCACTTTGGAGAAATACAATTGATTTAATTGTGTCTGTACCAATGAGCGAAACATTAACAAAAACTAACTATTTTTCAGATATGTACAGATGTAAGAATATTTTTTTTTCTGTAAGAGATCATCTGTTAAGAAATCAAAACGAGAGTAATTATAATTTTTCAAGAGCCTCGTCATATGTAGTTTCAACATTTTCTACACCAACAAGTTGGCCTTCTTGGAAATATGAACAAAAAAAAATCAAAGAATTAGTTTCCATGATACAACTAGAAGTTACTTTAAGACCATCTAACGAACACGCCTTTAGAGAAGGCGTTAGCCCGATACACTGTAAAGGTAGTTTAGCTGACGAATTTGACGCCATTGTTGTCACTAAAAATTTCAACTAAAAAGTTAGGTTTTTAACAAAACTGTAACATATTTGTAATATTAATATCCACATTCAAACCTAATAACTGATCCGTTGATTAAATTTAATTACGAAAGGAAATATCAATGAAAAAACTAACTATTATCCTTGCTTCGTTTTTAGTGCTAACTTTAAGCACTGTTACATCGCAAGCGAGAGATCAAATTACAATCGTTGGTTCTTCAACTGTATTCCCATATGCAACAGTAGTTGCTGAAAGATTCGGTAAAAAAGGATTTAAAACCCCTATCATCGAGTCAACTGGAACAGGTGGTGGAGCTAAATTATTTTGTGCAGGTGTAGGTGAAGCTCATCCAGATATCACCAACGCTTCAAGAGCTATGAAAGATAAAGAAAAAGCTCTTTGTGCAAAAAATGGTATTACTGATATTGTAGAAATTATTATTGGTAATGACGGTATAACATTAGCTTACAGTTTAGATGCAGAGCCAGTTAACTTTACAAAAGAACAATTATACTTAGCATTAGCAGCACACACAGTAGTTGATGGTAAATTAGTTGATAACATTTACAAAAACTGGAATGAGATCGATTCAAGCTTACCAAATAAGCCAATTAAAGTAATGATTCCTCCAGGAACTTCTGGAACAAGAGATGCTTGGAATTCTTTAGTAATGAAAAAAGGTATGACTAAAGAGGCTAAAGCTCTTTATAAAGCTGGTTTTGAAGCTGGAAATAAAAAATACAAAAAACCTCAAAAACTTTACAGAGAAGATGGATTAGCAATTGAAGTTGGAGAAAACGATAGCTTAATCATTCAAAAACTAGTTGAAGATAAAGATATGTTTGGTTTCTTCGGTTTTAGTTATTACTTAGCAGCTAAAGATAAATTACAAGCAGCAAGTATTGATGGAGGACAACCTTCATTAGAGTCTATTCAAGATTATAGCTATGCAGTTGCAAGACCTTTATTCTTCTATGTGAAAAAAGCTCACGTAGGTGTAATTCCAGGTTTACATGAATTTGTAAAAGAATTTACAAAAACTGGAACAATTGGAAAAAGAGGTTACTTAGCTGACATTGGTTTAGTACCATTGGATAAAGCAATGTACAGAACTACAAGAGATAACGCTATAGATCTTGTAGCAATGAGCGAGTAATTTTGATTTGTTAACAAATTTAAAAAGGCCCTTTCATTAGGGCCTTTTTTTTAATACAAGATTAAATCTACATAATGAACTCGATAATATTCTTAACCATCGTCCTACTAGCGTTATCGAGTTATTTTTTCGGCCGTAAAAAAGCATTAGCCATAAGATCCACAAATACAAGACTTACAGCGTTACCGAGATTTTATGGTTATTATTTAGCAATATGGTGCGCAGCTCCTGCATTTATTATTTTTTCATTATGGTCTGTTTTTGAACCAACCGTAGTAAAATATATAGTTTTACAATATTTTAGTGATCAAGGATTATTAGAAGGAGAACTAAATCTTATATTTGAAAAAGCTAAGTCACTTTCAAGAGGACAATTTAGTGGAGAGGTCACTACAGCACTACAAGGAGCGGCAAATAAATATGCATCACTTAGAAGTACAGCTTCAGCCTCTAAAGCAGTTATTGTGTTATGTTTGCTGATTGCTTCGATTGCATATGCTTATAATAGACTATCAAAAAATTCACGAACAAGAGAACCTGTAGAAATTTTTTTACAATGGTTATTTTTCTTTGCATCATTAGGCGCAATTTTAACTACTGTTGGAATTGTTTTTTCACTTTTATTTCAGACAATTGAATTTTTTAAAATTATTCCATTTTTTGATTATTTGTTTGGAATGCATTGGTATCCAGCAAAAGCTTTTGTTAGAGACGCTAGTGAAGCTTTAGATCCATCAATGTATAGCAATACATTTGGTGCAGTACCAGTTTTTGCTGGTACTTTTTTTATAGCATTTATTGCTATGTGTGTTGCAATTCCTATAGGATTGTTAAGTGGAATTTATCTTGCTGAGTATGCGTCAAAAAAATTTAGACAATTTGCAAAACCAATTATTGAAATATTAGCAGGTATACCGACGGTAGTTTATGGTTTCTTTGCAGCTTTAACAGTTGGTCCTTTTTTAAAAGATATTGGTAATGCCGTTGGCTTAGATGTCTCTGCAGAAAGCGCTCTTGCAGCAGGAGCAGTTATGGGAGTGATGATTATACCATTTGTATCAAGTCTGAGTGACGATGTAATAAATAGTGTACCTCAAAGTTTAAGAGATGGTAGTTATGCGATGGGTGCAACAAAATCTGAAACTATCAAAAGAGTAATTTTTCCTGCAGCATTACCGGGTATAGTTGGCGCTATTCTTTTAGCAGTATCAAGAGCCATTGGTGAAACCATGATTGTTGTTATGGCATCAGGTTTAGCTGCAAACTTAACTTTAAACCCTTTAGAATCTACATCAACTATAACCGCACAAATTGTAGTTATACTAATTGGAGATCAACAATTTGAAGATCCTAAAACACAAGCAGCTTTTGCATTAGGACTTACATTATTCGTTGTTACATTAATTTTAAACGTAATAGCTTTATCAGTTGTTAAAAAATATAGAGAAAAATATGATTAATAGAGAAGAATTTCTAAACAAAAGATACAAATCAGAAAAGCGTTTTCAATTTTACGGTAAATCAGCAATAGTTTTAGCTTTATTGTTTTTAGCTGTATTTTTGTTTAAAATTTTTTCTACTGGCTATACAGCATTTCAAAAAACTTGGATAACAATTCCTATAAATTACGATCCTGAATTCATGTATTTAGATGCAGATCAAAAACCCTCAATTCAAGATCTTGAAGATTCTGAGTACTTTGATGTCGGTATTGAAAGTTTTGCTGCATTAGATCAAAACGCTAACGAAGATCAAATTACAGATATCAAAAGAATGTTTGCTTTTATATTTGAAGAAGAAATAAAATATCACATTCTTTCAAATCCAGATGATTTTGGAAAAATTGTTGAAGTTAAGTTGACAGCATCTGATGATCTGGATCAGGTCTTTAAGGGAAATTATCCAAGGGAATTACCAGAGGAACGAAGACGAGTTACTGATTATCAGTTAAAAATTTTTGATAAATTAAATGCTGAAGGAAAAGTTGAAAGTAATTTTAATTTTAGCTTTTTTACCAACGCAGACTCAAGAGAAGCGGAATTGGCTGGTATTGCAAGTTCATTCATGGGTTCATTGTTTAGTATATTAGTTTGTTTAGCTGTATCATTCCCAGTTGCATTACTAGCTGCAATTTATTTAGAGGAATTTGCACCAAAAAATCGACTTACAGATTTTATTGAGGTTAATATTAATAATTTAGCAGCAGTACCATCAATAGTATTTGGATTATTGGGTCTTGGTGTGTTACTTGCGGTGTTTGGTTTACCTAGATCTACTCCTTTGGTTGGTGGAATAACGTTGTCCTTAATGACCTTACCTACGATCATTATAGCGGCTAGAGCATCTTTGAAAGCTGTACCACCAAGTATAAGAGAAGCCGCCCTTGCAATGGGAGCTAGTCGAATGCAAACAACTCTTCACCATACAGTTCCATTATCTTTACCAGGCACATTATCTGGAACAATAATTGGTCTTGCTCAAGCTTTAGGTGAAACTGCACCTTTGATTTTAATTGGAATGGTTGCATTTGTTAATACTATTCCAGGTTCTCCCATGGATCCAGCTGCCTCTTTACCAGTTCAAATTTATATTTGGGCTGAAAGTGCTGAAAGAGGTTTTGTTGAAAAAGTATCAGCTTGTATAATGGTCTTGTTGATATTTTTAGTATTAATGAACTTAGCAGCACAAATGATACGACATAAATTTGAAAAGAAATGGAACTAAAATATGAATAAAATAGAAGCAAAAAATGTAAATGTTTTTTATGGAGAAAAACAAGCTCTCTTTGATATCAATATGGATATTCAAGAAAAACAAGTGACAGCTTTAATTGGTCCATCTGGTTGCGGTAAATCTACTTTTTTAAGATGCTTAAATAGAATGAACGATGTTATTGATATCTGCAAAGTTGAAGGAGAAATCAAAATAAACGATTACAATATTAATCAAAAAGGTACTGATGTTGTTAGATTGAGAGAAAAAATTGGAATGGTTTTTCAAAAACCTAATCCATTTCCTAAAACTTTATATGAAAATATTTCTTATGGACCTGAAATCCATGGTATGGCTCAGTCAAAGGATGAGCTTGATCAAATCGTAGAAGATAGTTTAAAAAAGGCAGCTCTTTGGAACGAAGTTAAAGATCGACTTAATGAACCTGGAACAGGTTTATCAGGTGGTCAGCAACAAAGACTATGTATAGCTAGAGCTATTTCAGTAAAACCTGAGGTAATTTTAATGGATGAACCATGTTCAGCATTAGACCCTATTGCAACAGCACAAATAGAGGAATTAATTGATGAACTGAAAAAAGAACATACCATTGTTATTGTAACTCACTCAATGTCACAAGCGGCACGTGTATCACAACAAACAGGGTTTTTTCACTTGGGTAAATTGATTGAGGTTGGTTCTACTGATAAGATATTTAAGAATCCTGACCAACTACAAACTCAGGATTATATAACAGGGAGGTTTGGATAATGACTGAAGCACCGCACACAGTTAAGTCTTACGAAGAAGAGCTTAAAAATTTAAACAGCAATATAATTAAAATGGGTGGATTTTGTGAAGAGGCTCTAGGTAAAGCTATTCAAGCTATTACTACAAGAAATAGTGATAATGCCGAGAGTGTTATTCAAGAGGATGAAAAAATTGATAAAATTGAAACAATGATAGAGCAACAAGTAGTAAATCTAATCGCCTTAAGACAACCAATGGCGATAGACCTTCGTGAATCAGTTACGGCCTTAAAAATTTCTTCTGACCTTGAGAGGATAGGAGACCTAGCAAAAAATATTTCTAAGAGAACTCTTTTATTAAATGAAAATTTGCCAAAAAATCTAGTTGATGCGCTTATTAGAGTATCAACAAATGTTCAAAAACAACTAAAAGCAGTTCTAGATGCATATTTAGAAAGATCATCTGCTGTAGCAATAAAAGTTTGGGAAAGTGATGAGCAAATTGATGATCTAACTAACTTATGTATGAATGAAGTAATTAGTTATTTAAAAGATAACGAAAAAAATTTAGAAGACGGCACCCATTTACTTTTTGTAACTAAAAATATTGAAAGAATTGGTGATCATACTACCAATGTTGCAGAACAAGTTTATTTTTTAGTTACTGGTGAATATTTAGAAGGCGATCGTCCAAAAGGAACAGAGCCAATAGTAACAGGAGAAAAGTAATAAATGTCAGCTCATGTTTTTATAGCTGAAGATGAAACCTCTATAGTTACTCTTTTAAAATATAACTTAGAGAAAGAAGGTCATAAAGTTAGCTTCTGTGAAAATGGAGAGGAAGCGCTCAAAAAAATTAAAGACAAGCAACCTGATCTAATTTTAATGGACTGGATGCTTCCAGACTTATCAGGTGTTGATATCTGTAAAAATTTAAAAAAAGATAAAAAGTTTAATGACATCCCAATAATAATGCTTACAGCAAAAGGTGAAGAGGAAGATAAATTAAAAGCATTCGATACAGGTGCGGATGATTATGTAACCAAACCATTTAGTCAAAAAGAATTGAACGCAAGAATAAAATCACTTCTTAGAAGATCAAAACCACAGTCTTCAGTTGATGTTGTTGAGTTTACAGATTTAAAAATAGATAGAATTACTAAACGTGTATACAGAAATAATACTGAAATTTCATTAGGACCTACAGAATTTAAACTACTTGATTTTTTTATTAAAAATCCAAAAAGAGTTTATTCGCGTGAGCAGCTCCTGAATAATGTTTGGGGAGAAAATATTTATGTAGAGTCAAGAACTGTTGATGTTCATATAAGAAGACTTAGACAAGCAATAAATATTGAAAATACTAAGCCATTAATTAGAACAGTTAGATCAGCTGGTTATTCTTTAGAATTTTGAAGGTCTTTGGGTCTGATAAACTCTTTAATCAATCCTTTTTTATCTATGTGATTCCAACTATTAAAATTAAAATTAATTTTTGCAAATGCAGCAGTAGGAAATTTATAATTCAATAATTTAAAATGATTACTGTTTTGATTTTTACTTACAAGCCTGACAAGATTTCTTACAGTAGGCTCGTGGTTTATTAACAGAACTGATTTAAATTTTTTAGGTATTTTTTTTATAATATTGATAATTTTATCTTCACTTGTTAGATACAGTTTTTTTGTTGAAATAATTTTTTTAGGTTTATCAATTTTTTTTAACAAGATTTTTAATGTTTTCACTGTTCTTTTTGATGATGAAACCAGTATGTAGTCAAAATAATATTTTTTTTTAACAAAAAATTCACAAATCATTTTAGCATTTTTCTTTCCACGCTCATTTAAAGGTCGCTTGTAGTCTTCTAAATTTATATCTTCCCAACTAGATTTTGCATGTCGCATGACGTATAATTCGAGCATAAGGCGTAAATATATGACTGCATTAAAAAAACAAGACAAAGAAGAGCTAAAATCTAAATATATTAACAGAGAACTATCTTGGCTTAAATTTAATGAAAGAGTGCTTTTAGAGGCCCAAAACATAGAAAACCCTCTTTATGAAAGAGTAAAATTTTTATCAATAGCTGGTTCAAATTTAGACGAATTTTTCATGGTTCGTGTTGCAGGACTATATAGCCAAATAAAACAAGAAGTAGAATCTCTAAGCTCTGATGGTTTAACTCCAGATGAGCAAATGAATGAAGTTGTGATAGAAACTAAAACTTTACTTAATAAGCAAAACAAAATTTATAAAAATCTAATATCTCAATTACAAAAAGTAAATATACGTTTGACAAGACCTGAAAATCTTAAAAAAGCAGATCAAAAGAAACTGTTACAAATTTTTAATGAAGAGATATACCCATTACTAACACCATCCGCAATAGATCCTGCTCATCCATTTCCTTTTATTGTAAATCAAGGGAGAGCCCTTGTCATGAAATTAAAAAAGAAGAATAAAAAAAGAGTTTTAAATTCTATAATCGTTATCCCTAAAGCTTTACCTAGATTTATTGAAATTGATACTGGTAAAAATTTTAAAAAATTTGTCATTATTGATGATGTCATAAATTTTTTTGCATCAGAAATATTCCCTGATCATGATTTGGAAATGAAAATGTTATTTAGAGTTATTAGGGATAGTGATGTTGAAATTCAAGAAGAAGCTGAAGATTTGGTAAGATCTTTTGAATTAGCACTTAAAAGAAGAAGAACAGGTGATATTGTTCGGTTGGAAATATTAAGAAACAGTAATAAAGAATTAGTTAACTTTATTACAAACAAACTACTTGTTAATTCTGATTACATATATGAAGTAGAAGGACTTGTAGGAATTCAAGATATTGATCAAATTTGCAAAATTAAAAATCCAAAATTAAGATTTAAACATTTTAATCCAAGAGAAGTTGAAAGATTAAAAGAATTTAATAATAATTTTTTTGATACTATTAAAAAAAAAGATTTAATTGTTCACCATCCATTTGAGACTTTTGATGCCGTAATCGAGTTTTTGAATCAGGCTGCTCATGATAATAAAGTAATCGCTATAAAACAGACTTTGTATAGAACCACCTTAGATTCTCCAATTGTTAAAGCTTTAATATCAGCAGCTGAAAATGGAAAAACTGTAACCGCTTTAATAGAAATTAAAGCAAGATTTGATGAGGAAGCAAACATACAGCTTTCAAGAAGTTTAGAAAAAGCAGGTGTCCAAATTGTCTATGGATTTGCAAAATATAAAACACATGCAAAATCATCTTTAATCTTAAGAAGGGAACATGGTAAAATTCAAACTTATATTCATTTAGGAACAGGGAATTATCACCCTGTTAATGCAAAAATTTATACCGATTTGTCATTGTTTAGTTCAGATAAAAAATTAGCTTCTGATGTTGAAAAATTTTTTAATTATGTAACTGGATATGCGAAACCTCGAAATCTTAATAAAATATCTATATCACCTGTTAATCTTAGAGATACCTTAAACAATTGTATTGAGCACGAGATTTCTAACGCTAAAAAAGGTAAAGATGCTGAAATATGGGCCAAAATGAATTCTTTAGTTGATCCAAATATAATTGATAAATTCTATGAAGCCTCAAACGCCGGTGTAAAAATATTTTTATTTGTTAGAGGAGTTTGTTGTTTGAGGCCTGGAATTAAAAACAGATCAGAAAATATAATTGTCAAAAGTATTATTGGAAGATTTTTGGAGCACTCAAGAATTTATTGCTTTGCAAATGGAAATTCTATGCCAAGCAGAGAAGCTAAAGTTTATATTTCATCAGCTGACCTAATGCCAAGAAATTTAAACCGAAGAGTTGAACTTCTAGTTCCAATTGAAAATCAAACTGTTCATGAACAAGTTCTTGATCAAATTATGCTAGCTAATTATTTAGATCAGAGTCAAAGCTGGATGCTTGATATGAATGGAAATTATAAAAAAATTAAATATAGTGGAAATGATTCTTTTTCAGCTCATGATTATTTTATGAATAATCCTAGTTTATCTGGAAGAGGAAAGGCTAAATTAAATTTAAAACCAAAAAAATTAAATTTGAGATTAATTAAAAGTGGAAATAAAAGTATTTAAAAACAAGCAGAATTTAAAATTAAAACAAGCTAAACTGGCTGTAATTGATATTGGTTCTAATTCAATAAGAATGCTAATTTATGATGATTTTAGTTCATCAAGAGTGCCTTTTTTTAATGAAAAAGCGGTCTGTGAATTAGGAAAAAATTTAGATAAATCACGTAAGCTCCACAAATCTGGTGTTGAATATGCTTATCGTATTTTAAAAAGATTTTCTGAAATATTAAACGTTTCAAAAATTTCCAATGTAAAAATTATTGCTACAGCTGCATTAAGGGAAGTTACTGATGCTCAACCTTTTGTTGAAAATATAGAAAGATTATTTAAAAAAAAAATTGAAATTTTAAGTGGTGAAGAAGAAGCCTTATGTTCAGCTGAAGGAGTTAAAATTGGATTTGACAATGTAGATGGATTAGTAGCAGATTTAGGTGGTGGTAGTTTAGAATTAGCTAGAGTAGAAAATGGAGATATTACAAATAAAACCTCTTTACCTCTAGGTGTTTTAAGATTGCTTAATAACCCTATTGTAAAGAAAAGAAATCTTTCTAAGTATATTAAAAAATTATTAAGAGATGAAAAATGGTTGTCAAAAAAGAAATTTGAAAACTTGTATTTAGTTGGTGGAACTTGGAGAGCACTTTTTAAATTACATTTATTTCAAAATGAACATCCGGTTCATATTATTCATCAGTATTCTGTTAATTACGAAACGATATCAAAATTTGTAGAAAAAATTTCTTCTTTTAATAAAGCAAAACTTAAAACAGTTGAATATATATCTAAATCAAGAACACCATATTTGCCTTACAGTTCAATAATTTTAGGTGAAATCATGAATGTAACAAATCCCAAAAATGTAATATGTTCTATCAGCGGTATTAGAGAGGGGTCGTTAGCAAAAGATCACTTTAAAAATGTTGATGATACTCAGGTTTTTGAAAAATCATTAGAGTTTATTTCTAAGAAACGAGGAGATTTAGGATTAACTTTTAAAAAGTATTATGATTTTATAAAACCAGTTTTTGATGGAAATGAACATTTCAATGAAAAATTACTTAATCTAGCCTGTGTGTTAAGCCATATGGATTGGGGTTTAGGTGCTTTTCAAAAAGCAGAATTAGTTTTCCAAGAAACATTAAACACACCTTTATTAAGACTGTCCCACAAAGAAAGAATACAAATAGCTTTATCTTGCTATTGGAGGTATTGCAGTATTAAATATAATCCTAAAATTGAATATTTAAGTTTTTTAAATAACAACGAAATCTTCTCAAGTAAACAGGTAGGTTCTGCATTAAGATTTGCCCATTCTTTAACTTCTATCTCTACAATATTCCTTGAAGAATTTAAACTATACCGAAGAGGAAATTCTGTTTTTTTAAAAATTCCATCCCAACATCAAGAAATTATCTCCAAGCAAGTTACTAAAAAATTCAAGGCACTAGCGAGAGAATTATTTTTAGAGCCTCGAGTTATTTATTCAAATTAATTTAATATTTATTTAATTTAGATTTAATATTTTCATTACTAAAAGACAATATTTAGCTATTAATTTAATTTATAGTTTTTTATTTCTCTCTTTTTGAGGTGCTTACTTTGTAGGCACCTCAATAACTTTTAAAAATGATGCGATATGAGATGCATTACAAAACTTTTTTTGAAAAATTAATTTATTTATTTTGTCTTTAGAAACTAAATAAGTCTTTATGCCTTTCTCTGATTTTTTTAATTTAGTTATTTTTTTTGTATAATAGCAGTGAATTTTGGTTGTTAATCTTCCTGGTTCGCAGTTTATAGTGAATATTTTTCTTGGTTTATCTAATATTTTGTAACCAGTTTCTTCATAAAATTCTCGGCATGCAGCATCGATAGATTTTTCACTTTTATCAATTATACCAGATGGAAATTCATATGTAATTTTTTTTACTGGAATTCTTTTTTGACTAACTACAATAAAAACGTTCTTCTTAATTTCCGCAACCATCAAAGATAAATCAGATGTTTTTAAGAAATGATAATACTCTTTTTTTTTGAAGGGCTTATTAATTAAAGTTATATTATTTGTAAGCTTAATATTTTTTAAAAAATTCATAGCTTATTATATTTTAATAATATTAAAGATATTTTACAGATAAAATTATTATATTGTTTTTTCTTTAATTAATTTAGAAACTTTGTTTATTTGATATATTGTGTCAGTATTCATTGGGTTTATATATGAAGATTCTAAATAACTATTATAGGCTTTTTCGTACTCTTTCATTTCCATGTATACTTGTCCTTTTCCAATTAGAGCTCCAAAATGTCTGCTTTCAAGTTTTAAGACCATATCAATATCGTTAAGTGAATTTTTATACTTACCCATAAAATATAAAGATGTTGCACGTCTATTCCAAGCTTCAGCCCAATTAGGATCTTTTTCTATAATTTTACTAAAAATCCCATATGCTTTTATATAATTTCCATTTTGAACCAGTCTTGAGCCTTCTTTTAAATCAATAGTTAATTGAAAATTAGATGGATGTGTTTCCCACAAATTCCATATGCTTTTTTCTAAAATTTTTGCTTCACTTTGTGAATTACAATCTTTTAACTTACTTAAAAGTTTGTTTAAGTTTAACTCATCTGTTTTTGCCGCTGAACTCAAACATACTGTTGCAATTATCAATAAGAAATTAAGTATTTTTTTCATCTGTAATAAATTTGTAATATTTTTGTAACATTAATAAAAAAAGTTAAAATCTAAAAAAATTGCAATAAAATCAGTGTTTTTACTCAATTAAAGTTATAATTAAGTTTAATTATTAAATTCAAATCAAAGATTCGAAAAAACATATGAAAAATTCCAAAGTAGAGGCAATAATATTTGATTTAGCAGGTACATTAATAGATTTTGGAAGCCTTGCACCATCTCAAGTTCTTATTGAAATATTTAACAGGTTTGGAATTAAAATTTCTCGAAAACAAGCCATAGGACCAATGGGTATCGAAAAACGAGCTCATATAAAAGCATTACTAACAACAAGAATAATTAATTTACAGTGGAAAAAAAAATTTAAATCAAAACCAACAGATAAAGATATTGATAAATTGTTTAAACTTTTTAATCCAGAATTAAAAAAAATAATTAAGAAACATTCAAAATTTATATCAGGAAGTAAAAATACTATAGATTTTATAAAAAAAAAAAAAATAAAAATAGGAGTCAATACTGGATATTCAGAAGAAATTCTAAAAGTTATATTGCCGGAATTAAAAAAACAAAGATTTATACCTGATGTATCATATAGTTCTTCTTACACCAAAATTGGAAGACCTTCTGCAGAAATAATTTATAGGATTTTTTCTGATTTAAATATAACCAAGGGATCAAATTGTATTAAAGTAGATGATACTATTCCTGGTTTACAAGAAGGATTAAATGCTGGAATGTGGGTAATAGGAGTAATATTTTCTGGAAATGAATTTGGCAAAAATGAATATGAATTTAATAAATTAACCGACAAAGAAAAATTAAAAATTAGAAAAAAAATCTCTCATAAGTTTAAGAAAATAGGCGCACATTACGTAATTGATACAATTAAGGATTTACCGAAAATAATTGAAAAGATTGAAAATAAAATTATTTCGTAAAAAGCATTTTTTTTATTACAAATATTGCTAGCAGTGCTCCTAATAGCTCTGCAATTATAAAGAAAGGTGTATTTAAATAATTTATTCCGGTGAATGTATCTGTAAAAGTTCTAGCTATTGCAACAGCAGGATTTGCAAATGAAGTTGATGAAGTGAACCAATATCCAGCTGTAATGTAAAAACCGACACATGCAGCGGTTACAACTTTTCCACTTTTCATTGATCCAAATATAATTAAAATTAATCCAAAAGTTGCTACTACTTCAGCAACAAATATATAAACTCCATCTCTTGTTTTAGATGATAACTCATAAATAGGTAATTCAAAAAAAAAATTTGCTAAACCTACACCTGCTAGGCAACCTAATATTTGTGAAAAGATATAAATATGAATTAATTTTGATTTTAATCTTCCTGTAAAAAACATACTTAATGTTACAAATGGATTAAAATGTGCTCCTGATATATCTGAAAATACAGTTATCAGAACAAATAAACCAGCTCCTGTTGCAATTGTATTTGCTAATAACATAACAGCAGTATCGTTGGTAAGATTTTGAGCCATGATACCTGAACCAACAACTATCATTACTAAGAAGCAACTTCCTATGAATTCACTATAAATTATTTTTTTTTTACTATTTTTCATAGTTTTTAATCCAATCATTTATTCTGGTTTCTAAATTGGAATAAGTTTTATGTATTTCTGTTGAAATCAATTCCTCTTTATTTGGTTTATCACTATTTTCTAACTCATTAATGATATGAACAGGATCTTCAATATCCCAATGTACTATCTTTTCAGGCGATGGCCAGACTGGACAAACTTCATTGCTAGCATTGTTACATACAGTAAACACCTGATCAAATGATGTTTTCTCATTCAAGAATTTGTTAAAGTTTTTTGATGACAGATTTTTTGTATCAAAATTATTTTCATTTAGATACTTAATGACATATTTATTAATTATACCTGATGGTTTGCTTCCTGCACTATAACCAATAAATCTATCCTTGTGATATTTGTTAACCACACTTTCAGCTAATATACTTCTATGAGAATTTCCAGTACAAACAAATAAAAGTTTTTTCATTATTAACTTTTATTATTATAAATCATTTTTGCTAGACTTAATGAACACTAAATCTAAATTGTAACAAAACTGAAACATTTGTAATTTAAAAGAATAAAATGGATATTAAATCAAATATTATCAATTTATTTAAAATTATAGAAGATATTGGGTCGGACAAACAATATGGAAATGAAAAAGTTTCACAATTCGAACACGCAATTCAATGTGCTTTATTGGCAAAAAAAAATAATGAGAACCATTTTTTCATCACCGCAGCTCTATTTCATGATATTGGTCACTTAATAAACAATGATAAAGAGGCTATAAAAAAGGGAATAGATAAAAAGCATGAAAACTCAGGATCTCTTTTTCTTTCTAAATTTTTCCCTGAGGATGTTACAATATTAATTAAAGGACATGTTCCCGCAAAAAGATATTTGGTTTATAGTGAAAAAGGTTATTATGATACTTTATCTATTGCTTCAAAACAGAGTTTAGATGTTCAAGGTGGAAGTTTTTCTGCAGATGAAGCAAATGATTTTATAAAACAACCTTTTATGCAAGATGCAGTTAGATTAAGAAAATACGATGACCTTGCTAAAGTCAAAAATTTGGAAATTCCAAACATACATTATTTTTATAAATATGTAGAAAGAAGTTTTAAATAAACTTTTTTTTGTTTAGAAAAATAGCTGTTACGTTCCCAATAATTGCTAAAATCAAAAATACCAATATAAGTAAGTCGTATCCTCCGATATTCCAAACTAATGAACCAATCCAAGGACCTAAAATACTACCAATCATATATTGCAAAGCTAAAATACCATGAAGATTACCAAAGTTTTTTTGACCAAAAGCATCATTTTGAACTAAAGGTTTTAAAATCGCCATACTTCCATATGCTGAGCTGTTAAATAAAACAAACAAAAAAGCTAAATAATGATTAATATTTATAAAGTATAAAAATATCATTCCAACCACCATCGAGTAAAAACAAATAACAAATAATTTTAGATTTGATTTATTTCCTCCAAATATCATTACCAAAATTCTTCCAATTACTTGACCAGGTCCAAACATTGATGCCGTCAGTACAGCTAGGGACAGACTCATTCCTTTTTCTTGTAACATTGGAATTACATGAGTTGTAATAGCACCAATATTAAATCCAATTACAAACAATGAAAAACTAAATAACCAAAACCTATAGTCTTTAAGTATTATTTTAAGCTTTGAATTTTGATTGTTTTGTTTTTTAATTTTTTTGAATTCTTTTCGAATTATATTTTTAAAACCAAAATAATTAGCTGGTGAACTAATCAGTATGTTTAATATTCCGAAAATAAACACAGTAAACCTCCAGTCATACTGTTCTGTTAAATATGTTGCAGTAGGAAATGTATATGTGCTAGCAAATCCAGCAAACAAAGTAATAATTGCAATTGATGTCTTAGCCTTTGATTTTAAATTGATAGTAATGACGCTAAAAAGCATAGTATAAAGACAGCCACCAGAGGTTGCACTAACAAGTATCCAAGCAAGTAAAAATCCACCATATGTATCCACCAATGAAAGATAAATTACACTTAATCCTAACAGTATAGGACTGGTCCACATCATTGGAAAACTTAGATTTCTATCTACAATCTTACCAAGAAAAGGTAAAAGTAAACTATGTACAACTAAGCCTAGAGAATAAATAAAAGTTAAGTTGTTTCTTGAAATAGCAAGTTCATTTTCCCAAGTTAGCAACAACGCTGAGAACAGGTACATACAACTGCTATAACAAAAGGTAACCGATATACCTATTAGAAATGCTGGTAAATATTTCATAAAATTTTTTATTTCTTTAACATTTTTTTAACAAAACTCAGTTAAAAAATTATGATGAATAAAATTTTTATCTCATTTATATTGGTCTTATCCACAGCTTCAGTTGCTCAAGCTGACAACCACGTTAAAATAACAGAACAACAAGCTGGTAGTAGCTATTCACAAAATACTGAGGACACATTTAAAAATGAAATAGGGAATTGTGAAGACCCTGGGGTACTTATGTTAAGAGCCACTGTTAAAAATGATATTTCAAGATCTAGTCTCGAAAATGCAACAGAGGCAGAAGCATTAATGAAAGAAGGCATGAAATTGTGTAATGAAAATAGAGTTTTTGAGGCAAAACTAAAATTAGAAGACGCTAAGACAACTGCTAGAGCAGGATTAGTAGATGGAGAAGATCCATCTGTAACTAAAGTTGTTGCTGACAATAATGAGACACCAAAGGAAGAAAAACCTTGGTGGAAATTCTGGTAAAATAGATTTTTATCTTTTTAAATTCTTAAATTAAAATTTTTAGAAAAATATTTGATAAAGATTTTTTTTTATTTATCTTACAATTAATTGATCTGATCCAATTAATATTCTTCTAAGCCAAGCAGATAATCTATCCATAAATATTACAACTGCTAAAACTAATATTGCCATGTAGGCAACATTTTCAAAATCATTTCCAGTAGCTAGTGCACCTAAAAATTGTAACCCAATTCCTCCAGCACCCATTGCTCCAATAATTACAGCACCTCTAGTATTTGACTCTAAATAGTACAAGGATTGTGATACAAAAATAGGAAGTATTTGAGGAATTATACCAAATCTATGTTGTAGAAATTTACTAGCCCCCGTTGATTGAACTCCTTCTTGTTGTTTCTTCTCAGTATTTTCAATTGCTTCAGAATACAATTTACCTAAAGTACCTGTATCAGTAAAACCAATTGCAAAAATTCCAGTAAAGGGTCCTGGACCAAAAGCTCTTAAAAATATTAAACTCCAAATTAAAAAATCTATTCCTCTTAAAGTGTCAAATAATCTCCTCAAAGTAAATCTTAGAGCTTTAATGGGTGTAACGTTGTACGCCGCAAGAAAGGACAAGGGTAGAGCCATCACTGTAGCAAACATTGTTCCTAGCACAGCCATAACTATAGTTTCGAGCATTGCCCACCAAACTCTACCGTGCATGAAGGCTTCATTATCTTTAATTTCTGTAAAGAAAAGTTTTAAATTTGACATTTCAGGAACAACTCTTTCTTTAGAAAAAGTCAAAC